>JANORP010000263.1:0-80110 GCA_031415375.1 Bacteroidota bacterium
GCGCCCTCCCCGTTTCACGAGGGCGCAGCGTGAAACGGGGAGGACGCAGTGCCTGATGAGTTCTTAAAAGATGTCCCATAAATTGTAATATTAGCGAAAGGTATTTCCATAATTTCCGGTGCAATACTAGTCGTAAATGACTGGTAGCGAGCGATCAATTCCCCTGTAAAGCTTGTAGGTGATGGTTGAATTTTTCAGCGATTCTTTCCAAATACGGAAGTCCCTCGATGTTTTGAAGCATAAACTCAGGGATCGATTGGATGCCAATTCGGGCTGCCATAATCCCTGTGGTAATCGAGGCAATAGAATCGACATCACCGCCGATCAGGATGGATTTTTGCAAGGCATCGAAGGCGTCGCGGCTATGTTTCAGGACATACAATGCACAACCCGCTGTGAATTTGGAGTCGGAGGGCATACCGCAAATTCCTGGCAGAAAATAGGGCGCCTCGATCGGCTGCGGGCCGCAAAGCGTGACGAAATCTGCTTGGGTGAGCGATTCAAATGCCGGCAATTCAGCGACTTGTCTGAGGTAGCCGATATATTCATCATTGAAGGCAATCGTGTCTTGGCAGTACCGAAACAAGCCTGTAGGGTCGCCCT
Source organism: Bacteroidota bacterium (assembly GCA_031415375.1). GTDB lineage: Bacteria > Bacteroidota > Bacteroidia > J057 > JADKCL01 > JADKCL01. The sequence continues at coordinate 604 of JANORP010000263.1, forward strand.
GCTGCGCAATCATCCACGCGCTTGCCCGTGCGATGCATTGGCTTGCCAAAGTCGCCAAAATATTAGGGTGCGTAGCGTGGGCATTGATCTCGGCAAAACCATTGATCAAATGGTCAGGCAGCAAACCCAAGGGCACTGCGCGCACAGCAGGCGCATTGCCGGGATTGGGTCGATGGCGCTGGAAATCAAGAATTTCAGAAATCGTTTTTTCGCCATCGAAGTACCAGCGTAGCGAGCCGTGGCCATTTCTGCCATGGCCTTTATTGCGCTTGCCACTTTCGTATTCCTCCACCATATTGCGTAGCAACAACTCCGCGCTAAAAGTCTCCCCCGAAACAAGCGCCTTGATCAGCCCAACCGTCATCTCAGTGTCGTCGGTATAGTCCCAAGCCCGGTAATCCTGCACGAAGGCCGCGAGCTGATCATGAGGCACTTGAATGCTGCTCCGTGCATCCACAAAACGGGTAAAATCGACGTTTTCACGGATCCAATGGCGGTCTTGAAACTCGACCCCGGCACCAAAGGCATCGCCGATGGCGATGCCTTTGAGCATGTTTTGGACGACCTCGGCACTGATCTTTTGCACTTGCCTCATGGGCACAAATGTAGCGTTTTTTTGGGTGCGGATGAGGGGCGATTCAATTGGAAGATTTCGCCTTATGACATTGATTTTGGCGGGGATTCGTCATATCTTTGCAACTTAATCAAAGGATCCATGCCGAGAGTGAATTTAGCCCAACTGGCGAAGGAAAATGAAGCAGGGCTTAGGGAGCGGTATGAGGCAATGGTTGCCGAATGGGCTGCCAAAGGTACCCATCAAAGCCTGCTCGATTTCCATGAGCACTGCTCTCCGATTTGGCGAGTGTCGATGAATTGTGATTGGCGAGGGTTGGCTTATTTCCTAGATCATGGTATGCCCTATAACATGTATCGCTTCAATCGAGATGCCGGTGCGACTGTCGATTTGTCGCAGGATGCATGTATCCAAGGTGAAACGCCCATCGATTGGGATCTTTTTGAGCAAAAGGTCAGTCAGGAATGGGCTGCACGCCGACGCAAGTTCAACGAATATGCCCACTTGGAGGAAGATTTTACCTACGGAGCCTACTATCTTGATGGCCCTGGATTGGAGCGGTACGGCAAGCAAATGGTTTTGCTAAAGCGCGAGTTTTTGAAAAGTTCAACATCCACAAGTTACCTGCTGGCCGATAGCCTACAATGGTATGTTTCCAAGGAAACGCCTACTTCAGGTGCAGAAATTTTGAAAGATGACCTCTGTCGCGACCTAGCGACCTATGATTCCGTTACCCTGTTGCTATGCCTGAAAAAGGCTGATGAATTGCAACAACTAGGGCATGACCTCTGCCTAGAGACGGTCACGCGAGATTCTTACATTGAGGCGCAGATTCCAGACAAGATCGACTTTTCGGCAGTTGAACGGGTGAGAATTCGGGCTTTAGCTGCTGAGGAGTTAGAGATTTTTGCAGATTTGATCACCAATGATGATGTCGTAAAAGCGGAAGAACTTGATACGCAAGAGAAGAAAAATGCGTATTATTACATGTTGTTCAGCACAGAGTTCCCAAAGAAGGGGCTTGTAGTCGAAGACTTTTGAATCCGTTATGGTGAAATTAATTGCATATCAAGCATTTGAAGGTTCTGGAATTCTGGAAGTGGATGGTCGTTTATGCTATATCGACTTTCCCTACACTAAGAAGAACGAGCTGCCAATTTCCGAGCATCAAGTAGGTCGCTTGATCAATCATGTCGGTTTCGAGGCAGCAAATTTGGAGTTTGAAGATGGCCCAAGTGTCATTGCCTTTCTGAGAAGCAAAGCTTCTGAAGGCGCTGATCCGTTTGCGGGTGAAACTCAGGAATCGATGTTGGAAAAGTTCAATTCCTTGGGGGTGAAGAATTTGGATGGAATCGTAGAATCGATCCGAATCAAGTATATCGAAAAGCATCAATATGGCCGCGCAATCCGTGGTCTCGATAGGATCAAGGGACTTGAAGTGGTGCGTTCAGAAAGTCAATTGCATTTGAAAGTCATGGAGCTATTGCTTCATTGTCATGAGGAGATCGCAATTGCCTACGCATTCAAAATGGTGCCAATAAAGGTGGATTCTTTGGAATCTACGGGTCATCAGACAAAAAAAATTGAGGATCGTTTCCCGACATTGAATGGCAATTCGACTAGAAATCTGCAATCCTTGGAGTTCTCATTTTCCAATATTGGTCGATGAAAACCATCGCATTCTATAGCTACAAAGGAGGCGTTGGTCGTACTTTGGCGGTTGCGCATGTGGCCTATTGGCTCTCTAAGCAGGGAAAAACCGTTTTCATGCTCGACATGGACATGGAAGCACCAGGGTTGCATTACAAGTTAGAACAATACAATGAACCACCTAAGCCTGACAAAGGGCTTGTCGATTACATTGGCCATTTCAGGCGTACAGGCATGGCGTCATCGAGCTTGACGGATTATGTGATTACGTTGGCCGCCAAAGAATTGGAGATGTCCAAAATGTGGCTGATGCCCGCAGGAAACCCATTTGCAGGCGACTATTGGAAACAATTGTCAGAGATTGAATGGAAAGACTTTCTGTATAGCGGTGATAAACTAGGCTCGCTGTTGTTTTTGGAGTTGAAAGCCCATATCGAAATAGCCTACAACCCCGATTTTTTGTTGATCGACTCACGAACTGGGCTCACGGATTTGACAGGTATCGGCTTGGATTTGTTAGCGGATGATGCGGTAATTTTGGGAGTCAATAATCCTGAAAATATTGATGGATCACGGATTGTCATGGAGAAATTGCGGAGGCGAGACAAATTATCGTTTAAAGAAGAAAAAACGCGATTGCATTTTGTTTTGACGAGGATACCCGCACCAGAGCGCAAGGAAGATTTAGAACGTGAGAGTGCCATCAAATCGAAAGCAATTGAACGGCTTAATCAAGAATCTGGTCTCGCAAGCGGGCCACTAGTGACTAAGATAAATGTAATTCACATTGATCCAGACCAGGCTGTAGGAGAACGAATGCGCTTCAAGGAACAGGAGTGGCGAAAATATCCCATTCTGATTGACTACCAGCGATTAGTACTTGAAGTAACTGGCTTGGGAAGAGACAGCCAGGGGCTTTCTTTCGCAGAGCTTATGGAGGAGTTTGATCTGGAATCGGAACCAACTAGGAAACGAGAACTGGCTGAACTGATATTGCATTGGGAAACTAATTCCGGAGATATAGAATTTAAGAAAGGTTGGATCGCGGAAAATTTTATGGAGGATGATGAACGCGCGCTTGGGTTCTATGAGCATGCCATCAAATTGCAGCCATTGGAAGATGATCTATATTATTTTAGTTCCAATATTTACCAAAGAAAGGGAGAATTTGGCAAGGCGTTGGAGGGGTTTACAAAGGCAATATCAATCAATCCAGAAAATCCAGAACACATTGCCGACAGAGCAGAGGTGTATGCAGATATGGAAGCGTTTCAGTTGGCGCTTCAAGATTATGACAGTGCATTGAAGCTCAATGGAAAATTTCATCAAGCGTTGGCAGGCAAAGCCATCGTCTATGAAGAAATGGGAGAAATTGTGCTGGCGATTCGACAATACGATACATGTATAGCTCATTCGCCAAGTGATCCTCAGATGTTTCTATATCGTGGAAGGAACCATCAACAGCTTGGGAACCTGGAAACAGCAATTGCGGATTTTGATGAGGCGATCAGGCTAAAACCAGACTTCGCGAGTGCTTATATTGATCGAGGAGATTGTTATTTGGACTTTGGGGATTTTGAGAATGCGATCGCCGATATTACAAGAGCAATAATCCTCGATCCAGGAAATGCCAACCATCTCAATTCACGAGGAGTTGCCTTTATTGAAACCGAAGATTTTGATTTGGCGATCGCCGATTTTCACAGGGCCATTTCAATTGGGCCAGTGGACGCACTTTTTTATTCTAATCTGGCCTTGACGCATTTTTTGATGGGAAATTACGATTTTGCCATTTTGGATGCTGAAAAATCAATCGAAGTAAACGATGGTGAGCCTGCAGCCTATATAGTACTTGCTGATTCCTTGTCTGCTAAAGATGACATAGAAGGGTTCTACAAGAATTTTGAACTGGCACTCGCAAATGATCCTGGGGAACGCGACTATCTCGACGAATCCACCCGCACCCGCCACCAAGACGAGCCCCGCTTCCAAGCACTCCTCCAAAAATATGCCCCAAAATAACCCCTTCACTCCCCCGCTTCCCGCCGCTTCCCATCCACCAACCGCTTCTCCAGCAGCCCATTCAGAGGTGTAATCAAGGCCGCCAACAGCACATTCGCCAGCAGTTTCGGGATCGGCATGCCGCCTGTAAATCCGTCCACAAAGTTGTCGAGCAGCACGAGCGCAAACTCAAAAAACACCAGCAGGGAGCCGAAGACGACGAAGTAGCGCAGGCGGTGTTGTTTCGCTAGCCGCATGCCGACGACGAGTAGCAGCGCGATCACGGCCACGACACCAAAGGAGATCAAGTATTGTTGGAAGTTGGTTTCAGTTAGTTCAGCGGCGTCTTGGTGGGCCTTCAATTCTGCTTGGTACTCTTGCCGCTCATAGTCAAAACTCTGCTCCAGTTGGCCAAATTCTAGCGCCTTTTCCGTGCTGAAAAGGCTGTCTTTGAGGTGAATAAATTCCTTCAAGGTGGTATTGGAAAGGGCGTGCAGCCCGAGCTTGGCCTGCACGTCGGCAAGTTGCTCCAATCCGCTCAGGATGTCTTCCGTGAGGTCCAAGATACGGGCAGAGTCCAGGCTCGCTTGTGCATACACGAGGGCCTTGTCGTGTAGCCCGAGGTCTTCGTAGGCTTGCGAAATGCCGTTAAAGATTTCTGGCTTGCCCAAGGAATATTCGAGCGCTGTGGCCAATGCCAGTGACCGCTCAAAGGTCATCAAGGCCGAATCGGGCTTGTGGTCGATGATGTGGATGGAACCGATATTGACGAGGTCGTCCACGATCTGGTCGTCGTTGCCTGTCAATGTTGCCCAGACAAGGCTCTCGCGAAACTTCGCCAGGGCCTCGGGGTAATGCTTCATGCGCTTGAGTGCTGTCCCGACATTGTTGATTGTCGTGCTGAGAACATTGGTGTCTTGGCGCTCCACGGCGATGGCTTGGGCGCGCTGGAAATAGTCGAGCGCCTCTTGGGCCTTTTCCTGGCTCATCTTGATGAGGCCGATGTTGTTGAGGGCCATCATCGTGCCGCGTCGGTCATGCATTTCCTCTGCGATGCGCAAGCAGCGTTGATACTGCTTGAGCGCCAAGGGATAGAGACCGCGGTATTGATAGCCGACGGCAGTGTTGCTCGCACTGCGCATCACCTGCAATTTCCCCGCCCTTTGCACCGCAGGATCCTCGCTTTGCGACAAGCTTTCGCCGAGCTTGAGCGCCTGCTCCCAATAGACCATGGCCGAGTCCAAGTTGCTGCTGAAATAGGCGGTGCCGATGCTGTGAAGGTGTTTGGCGCGCGTGGTGTCGTCTTGCGCTTGGCCTGCAAGCGCTTTGAGGCTATCGATGGCATTTGCAGAGACCTTGGAAGGCAATGCGAATCCGATCACAATCAGTAGTATGCAAAATAGCAAAGGCTTACGCATAGAGGCGGGTCTTGTGGTCTTATCTTGGGTTTGAAGTTAGCAAGATTTCAAGGGAATTCATTCCCGCCGCACATCCAGGCTCTCCACCGTCGGGAGGATCCGCAGCTCCCATTTGCCCTTGCCGAGCCGATAACGCTTCCAATAGGCGCGTTTCAGTAGCTTTTGCACGATCACAGCACTGGCAGCGTAGGCCGCCACGCGCAGGCCCTTGTTCATAGTCCATTGGTCTTTGGGCAGGTTGATGACCATCATGACGGGATAAATGACGGCCGACATGAGGAGCGCCCCGCGCAGCATATTGATGCCGCCGCGTGGCCGCGCAATATGCAAGCGGTCAAGGCTGTCTGGCGAAAGGCTGTCCCCAAAAATATAGATCTTCTCGGCTTTGACGCGTTGCAGGTCACCTGCATAGACCTGATCCATGCCCTTCACACGGAGCGCGATCTCGTCACCGACATAAATGCGCTCCCGTTTGAATGCCTGTGGATGCTCCAACACCAATTGGTACTGCGCGAGGAGCGCCGTAGGCAATCCACCTAGACAGACCAACAACAAAAAATATGGAAGCAAGCGTCGCATGTTCGAATGTACGCCGAAGGGATCAATAAATTGCCTTGAAGGCGATTTTCAATTGGAAAAGGGCCGATGTGTCGATCAATCACGCTAGCAGGCCTACAACTGCGCCCGCATGTCTGCGAGTCCTTGCGCGATATGCGCCCGCAAGGGCGCATCAGGCTCCGATTCGAGCAATTGCAGGGCCTCTTCTAGCCGCGCAATGGCCATTTGCCGCTCACCTGCCTGCCAATCGGATGCCGCGATCACGCGTAGGATATGTGCCTTGTCGATCGCCCTGGGGCTCAAGGCATATTGCGCCAAAAAATCAGCGCGCGCTGCTGCAAATTGGCCTTGGTGGACGCGGCAGAATCCGAGCCATTCATGCAACCGCAACAAGAAGTGAGGCCCCAAGTCGCTGGCAGCATCAGCAATTTCATAGGTTGCGAGCGCCAATGTAAACTCGGCCTCAGCCTCCATATAATGATGCGGGTCCATGAGGGCTCTCCCATGCCGCCAATGAAAATTGGCCGCATGTGGTGCAAACCATGCCTTGGTGCGATCCTTGGGGGTCAGGAGCTGATCGAGCAGCCCCTTCCATGCTGCAGTGAGCGCGAGCAGGCCACTGAGGGGCGACTGGGAATACAATTTTTCCCACCCATCTTCAAAGGCCGCCAAAATGCTGGTCGCTGTCTCCTCCAATTCCGATTCGGCATCCTCATAGGCAGTGATGGCAGCTTGTGCACGCGCCACAGCCTCGTCGATGATGGCCTGTGTGAGCGGTGATTCAGGAATTTCTGGGGTATGCATGGCCTGAAAAATGATTTGGATCAAGCACCCGCATTCACGGGCAAATACTCCTTCATATAGGTGTATGTCGGTGTAAACTCACCTTTCCACATGATCACAGCGCGTTTCAGCTCATCGTCCAAACCGCTGTCTGCCAGGCTGCCTTGATAGTCGGCAGCAACGAGCGAGGGTATCACATGCGCTAGGTCCTGCGCAAATTGTTCGCTGGAGTCCTTACTGAATTCGCAGGGCAGATTGGTCACCGCCATCACGGCCACACCTTCGCCTGTCATACCCAAGGTAGAAGTCTGGGAGTCGGGATGGTAAATGAAGACCGGGTTGTCGATCCAAGTATCCATCGAGAACTCGACCGAGCCATTGGGGTCGCAGGAGATGTCGCCGATCACAAGTGGTTTGTGGTGGGCAGACCAAGCCCCTTGCATGATGGCCTTCGTAATGGTGCGCGGATATTTGGATGACCAAACGACGCAGTTCATCACGATCGACGCATAGGGAAGGTAGGCGGCCAAGGTGCTTTCGAAATGCTTGGGGTTGGCGTAATAGATTTCGCGGCGCTCCTCAGGATCCATGTCTGCCCAATAGGTGAGGTCCATGTCGAGGCTGGGCATGGGACGAAACATGTCCACGATTTCCATCACGCAGACATAGATTTGGCGACGACTACCGGTGGCAAATGTCTCTGCAATGGCGTCGGGGCGAATGCGTTTGGTAGGCAGGATGTCCAAGATTTCCTGAGCGCCCTTGCTCGTCTTGCCATTGCCCATGAAAATGCAGATCAGCGGTGGTTGGTCTGCAGGAGTGCCTTCCTCCATGATGTCCTCGCCAATCTCAGCCAGGAGCCGCTTGATATCTTCCAAATCTGGGTGGCGCACTGCCTGTTGTATCGCAAAAAACGGATGCTCCAAGCCCATGCCATGGAGGCGCTGACCCATCGTCCACAATGTGTCGATCATGCCTGCATAGCCTGCAAAATAGGTGAATGCAGTCACCGTCCGCTCTCCCAAGGCATTGGTTACCAACTCATAATCAATGAGTGTACTGCGGTTGTCGCAAAATGTCTGAAGCATCTTGAGGTTTTTGAGCTGCCCCTTGTGGGTATGCGAAAAGCAGCAATAGACCTTGTCGGGATAGATGTATTCCAGCCCGATCTCCTTCAAACCGATGATCACATCGGCGGCGCTGATGTCTTCTTGCACTTTGGCACCCGCCTGCGTGAACAATGCATCGCGGTGCGCGCGCTTCACCTCATGCGTCACAGGGTGCATGCCCGGCTGCACGCACACGGGATGGCCCATGTCGGTGATGACCTTCACATATTGCGGGGTGACAGCGACGCGCTGTTCGCCCTTTTTGCTAAGGTCTTCCCTGCGGATTGCGATGACGTTTTTCATGCGGTATTTCTCAATTTCAGGCCGCGAAGGTAAGCAAAATGGACTTGTAGGCAAACCAAACCTTCGCCCAAAGGCAATTTCCAGTGGATGAAAATGACCAATTGAACCCTGACAGACATGTGATCGCGGCGAAGATGGAAGCATGAATTTCAAAAATGTATTGTTAATTTCCACCCATGGCAGCTCCTCAGGCATCTCTCGCGCGCATTCTCATCACACTCACGCTCCTTTGGGCCTGGGCGGGCTTGCATGCACAGTCACAAGTGTCGCTGTTGGAGGGGCCTTTGCAAAAAAAACAATTGCATGAGCGCTTTTTGCGGCTCGTGCGGGGCGGCGATGGCAATTTTTACGCGTTCAAGGGCAGCGCGGGCCACTACTGGCAATTTGGCGCTGAGGGCGAGCGCAGCTTGCAGGTCATTCGGTTGAATGCAGCCTTGCAGCCCGATGACACGATGAAAATCAAACGCTTGGGGACATCTGGGCAGGTCAAGAACGTCTTCGAAGTGCTCGTCGCTCCCGAGGGAATCGGGCTGCTCACGATCGCCAAGGATCCCATTACGGGCCAGGCAGCCTTGCAATTGCGGCAGCCAGATTTTGTGCAGCAGCCCACGCAATTTACCTGCACCAAGCTCGCCGACATGCCAGGATTCTCCATCGGCTTTGACAAGCCCATGGTGCGGGTGGCCTATAGTCCCGACAGCAATTATGTGATCGTGGCTTGGCGGCGTCTCGCGCAAGAGCAAGGGAGCGACCGCTCGCTCACCTGCATCATCCTCGACCGTGAATTGCAGGTCTTGCGGGAGCCATTTTCGCCCTTCAAGAAATTTGACCAAGATGTGCAGCTCAGGGAAATGCTCATCTTGGACGAAGACCACCTGCTTTTTTCGGCGCAGACCCTACAATATGGGAATGCGCTCACGGGGCCGGGCACGATCGGCTATGGCATCTTGCACTACGCCGTCGAGGAAGATGCCTTGCGGGTGATCCGTTTTTCGAGCCGCAAAGAGGTGCCCGTCGAGACACGCCTAGGGTTGGGGGTCGATGGAGAGATTTTGGCGGCGGGATGGTATCTCGACCAGACGAGCGATCGCCGCGCTGCGGGTGTATTTTTGGGCCGCATCACAGGCGCAGACTCCTTGGAGGACTTGGTGATGGAGCCATTCCCCGAACTTTTGCGCAATGCCTTGATCCGTCGTGAGACCCGCAAAGGTGCCGTGGGCATCCGCACAGGCTACCACTCCGCATTTCTACCAGCGGCAAATGGCTATACCTTTGTGCTGCACCTGCGCGGCGAAACCGACCCGGGCCTCCTGCCTCGTGCACCCCGCCGCAACGCCAACAATACCCTGCACTGCTGGCGATTCGATGCCGATTTTCAGCCCTTGGAGCACACCATGTCAGGATTTTACAACGCAGCACGCGAGGAGTACAGCGAGACCTTTTCTTGGCGTCCCCTCCTCATCGACGGGCAGTGGCATGCCATGGCCAGCGACTACAGCACCGTGCGCCACGACAATGCCCCGATAGAAGCCGCAAGTTACCTTTGGCGTCTGCCCGGCGGCGATTTTGAACCCTTGCCCCTGTCGGGCGGCAAAGAGTTTTGCGTGCTCGCCCCCCGCGAGATGGTCAAAATCGGAGAACATGAGTGGGTCGCCATGGCCATCGCCGGCAAGCGCTGGCGCTTGGTGCGGGTGGTCGTAAGGTGATGGCACATGGGGACGGTGGGGGGCTTTGCATGTGCGGAGTATGTGCGGACTAACTGCGGTGTTTATGCGGTCAAAATGCGGGGTTGGCCTAAATCTGGTCTAGACCCAGCCTAGACCCAGCCTAGCTTTGGCCTGAGTCTGGGCTAGGGTTGGGCTAGGGTTGGCAGGGGCCATCCACCTCAGCCGACGGGTCCTTGGAACTTGGGAAGCTGTGGCTGTGCTAGGTCGGGGTGATGCCGCGTTGCTTTGTGGCATGGTGCGCATTCCATGTCCATGGCATAACCTAGCCAGAGGCAATTCAGCAAATTATCTTATCAAACCGTCCATTTTTTTGTTGCAATTCCACAGCCACGCTACTATTCATTGCCATACTCGGGTTAGGGGGGATTTGGCGAGAATACTATGACGGGGAAAAGCATTATGGCTTGGGCATCGGGCAAAATATCCTATGTTACATCGTTTCTCTACTGTTGATGATGTCCATGTACTATGGCTCTCATGAATTGCTCTATTACATGGCGTTTCCCCTTGCCTTTGGGGTACTCTATTTTCTGGGGAAGAAGAACTACCTGCTTTTGCTGGTTGCATGGATTCCGATTGGGGTCTTGATCGGTTTTGGAGTCATGTCATTGATGAAAAAATATCCTGCCCTGTATGAAACTGAGGTCGTGGCCATCAATAGCATGGTGGTCCTATGTATGGTTTTTGAGTTGGTCTATGAGGCAATTTGTACATTCACGAAATCAAGAGGCTGAGAGCCATCAAATTGGTTTTTTCGACAACTTTATCAATATTGATGTTGGGGTAAGGGGGGCTATTTATCAGCCGCCAACGTAGAATGAAATACTAAAAGAAAATGATCGGGAGAGATATTAGCAAATTGACAATAGCTGGATCATTGATACTCGTCAACTCAGTGATTTTGTGGTGTGTACATTCTTCCATGGAAGAGATGCAATACTTTTTTGCAGCGACCTATTGTTTTTCATGGTGCTTTTTGGTGTGGGCGGAGAACTGCAATTTGTGGTACAGCATCCGCCGGAATGGCTGGTACAGTATGGGCCGGAATAAGTGGTACAGGTTGGACCGGAATATTCAGCAACATTGGAACTCTGCGGGAATTTGCCGTTGGTAAACGTGCATTTTCCTATGATCGAGGCAAGATTCAATATGTCTTTTCGTACGAAGTTCTGAGCTTACCCCAGGATTTAAAGCCAATCGTTAAAGTTGTCTATCCACCTTGGCTACTGGGATAGACCATTGGCGGAAGCCAATTTTCGCAGGGACTTACAAACACACCTGCCACTGTCCCTTCGCTGCCCACCAAGCTCCACCCGCCACCGCGCCAACCCCTTGTGCGCGATCACCGTACACTATCCTGTACATTCTTGTGAATAGCCGTATTTGCGGCCGCTTGCTTTTGCTTACGTTTGCAACTTATGTGGAGGAATAAGAGGAAATCGTGGCTCTTCGCAGCCCTAGGTGCAATCGCAATCTTGCCTTTGCTATCGCTCACGTCACCCAAAAGGGCGATTCCAATGTTTCGGCAAGCGCTCGCCGAGGCGGGCGGGCCATTGGGGCCGCTGAGTCCAAAAATCGGCACGTGGGCGCGGTTGGCGCTGGATTCGATGTCGCTCGACGAGAAGATCGGGCAGCTGTTTATGATCGCTGCCTACTCCAACAAAGACGCGGCCCATGAGGCTGCAATCGAGAAACTCATCCGCGCCGAAAAGATTGGTGGCGTGATCTTCATGCAAGGTGGGCCTGCCCGGCAGGTCAATTTCGCCAATCGCTTGCAGGCGGTAGCACGCTTCCCGCTCATGGTCGCGCAAGATTGCGAGTGGGGTCTGGGCATGCGCCTCGATAGCACGATCTCATTCCCCAAAAACATGACGCTGGGTGCGATCCGTGACTCGATGCCCATTTTTGAACTGGGCATGGAGGTCGGCAAGCAGTGCCGCAGGGTTGGAGTACATGTGAATTTTGCCCCGGTGGTGGATGTGAACAACAACCCACGAAATCCCGTGATCAATGACCGCTCCTATGGCGAAGACAGGGAAAATGTCTTTGTCAAGGGCCTTTTTATGTACAAAGGCATGGAGTACAGCGGCACAATCGGCTGCGCCAAGCACTTCCCTGGCCATGGCGACACCGACACCGACTCGCATCTGGACCTCCCGGTGATCGGCTACAGCCGGGCGCGACTCGACAGCTTGGAATTGTATCCCTACAAGCGGCTCTTTGAGCGCGGTGTGGCGAGCATCATGGTCGCGCACTTGTACATTCCCGCCCTCGACAATACGCCCAATCTGGCAAGCACGCTGTCGCCCAAGATCGTGACCGACCTGCTGCGCAACGAGATGGGATTCAAGGGCCTCGTGTTTACCGACGCGCTGGGCATGCAGGGCGTCGCCAAGTTTTGGGGCGAGGGCGAGACCGATTTGAAGGCATTTTTGGCGGGCAATGATGTGCTGCTCTTCTCGGGCAACGTGCCCAAGGCCAAAAAATTGATCAAGGACGCGATCCTCAAAGGGCAGGTCACGATGGCCGAACTCGACAAACGTGTGCTCAAGATCCTCGTCGCCAAGGAATGGTGCGGCCTGCACAATGATCGCTTTGTGCCCAATGTGCTCCCCAATGAAATGATGACCGCCAACGGCTTCGCCTTGCGCAAGAAGCTCTTCCAAGCGGCGATGACCTGCGTGAAAAATGACCGCACGGTCCTGCCACTGGGCAAGCTGGCGCAGCGCAAGATCGCCGTGATCGAGCTCGGTGCTGGCGGCAACTCCCAATTTGCGCAGCGGCTCAAGACCTATGCCAAGATGGACTTCTTTACATTGCCGGTCGCCTCTGAAAAGGCGCAGCGCGACAAGGTGTTGGCGCAGATTGCGAGCTACAACACGGTGATCGTGGGCGTGGATGGCATGAGCAAGTCTGCCTCCAAAAACTTCGGGATCAGCGAGGGCACCAAGGCGCTCATGAAGGAGCTCGACACGCCTGCCCGCGATGTGATCGCGGTCTTGTTTGGCAGCCCGTATGGCTTGAAAAACTTTGGCAAGAACGAGGATGCGATCCTTGTGGCCTTTGAGGACAAGGACGATGCCAAGGTAGCAGCTGCCGAGGCGCTCTTTGGCGGTATCCAAGTCGATGGCATCTTGCCTGTGACGGCCTCGCCACAATTCAAGGCGGGGACGAGTGTGGGTTACCCGAGTGCCTACCGCTTCCAATTTGGCATGCCTGAGGCAGCCGGCATGGACAGCTATGTCTTGCAAGGCATCGATGGAATTGCACAGGAAGCGATCGGCGCGGGTGCTACGCCCGGCTGTGCTGTGCTTGTGATGCGCGGCAACAAAATCGTCTGGGACAAGGGCTATGGCCGCACCGAATACAATGGCGGTGGCAAACTTGTCGATCCCTACACGACGCTCTATGACCTGGCCTCGGTGACCAAGGTCTGCGCGACGACGGTGGCGACGATGAAAATGTACCAAGACAAGCTCATCGACATCGAGGAGAGCGCCTCGGCCTACGTGAGCGAGATGCGTGGCCGCAACCTCAACAGCATCAAGATCCGTAACTTGTTGCTGCACAACTCGGGCTTGGTGCCTTTTATTCCCTTTTACCAGGAGACCTATACCAGCAAGGGCTTGAAGCCTGGCCTGTACAGCCAAAACCCGAGCGATACCTTTTGCGTGCCGATCATCGATGGCTTGTACATGTGTGGTGCCTACCAAGACACGGTCTGGGAAATGCTGATGAACAGTCCTGTGAAAAATGACCACAAGATGCGCTACAGCGATCTGAGCATGATTGTGATGCGCCGCGTGCTGGAGGGAGCATCGGGTGTGTCCTTTGAGAAATATTTGGATTCGGTGTTTTACAAGCCGCTCGGCATGGACAATACCTGCTTCAATCCGGCGATCAAAATGTCCAAGAAAACCTGCGCGCCGACCGAGATGGATGACCTCTGGCGGCACAAAAAGGTGCAGGGCTATGTCCATGATCAGAGTGCTGCCGTGCTGGGCGGCGTGAGTGGCAACGCTGGGCTATTTTCCAATGTCTATGACCTCGCCAAATTGCTCTTGATGGTCAAGAGTGGCGGCATCTCGGGCGATCAGCAATACTTTGACTCATCGACGGTCGCGTATTTCACCAAGCGGCAGCAGGGCGACAACCGTCGCGGCCTCGGCTGGGACAAGGCCGACCCCGGCCATGGCAGCTCCTGCAGCGACAAAGCCAGCGGATTCACTTATGGGCACCTTGGCTTCACTGGCATCTGCGTCTGGGTCGATCCCAAATATGACCTCGTCTATATCTTCCTGAGCAACCGCACCTGGCCCGATGCCGAAAATAAGAAGCTGCAATCGATGGACATCCGCAACAGGATCCTGGACAAGGTCTATGAGTCGATCCATACATGGGAGAAGCGGGACAACGTCTAAAAACGAACCTTGCGATGGGAGCCATTGGGCGATGAGCGTTAGCTCCTAGCGATTGCAGTCCATAGTCGTTGACATCGAGCTATTTGGGCCGGAGGCAAATGGTCGATTGCCCTGCGGCCGGAGGCCTAGGGCTCGGAAGTTTACTTGATTGATCGACTTTCTGGGTAAAAACGAACCTCGCGAAGGGAGCCGTTAACCGATAGATCGCTAGCTCCAAGCGATTGCAGCTCATAGTCGTTGATATCGAGCGGTTTGGGCCGGAGGCAAAGGGTCGATTGCCCTGCGGCCGGAGGCCGCGGGCTCTACATTCTTGGGCGTGCAGGCTCTGCTAATTGCACACTGCTAACTGCTAACTGCTAACTGCTAACTGCTAACTGCTAATTGCTAACTCCAAACTGCTAGCTCCCCGGATCCACATCCACAATAATGCGCAATGTCTTTTGCGGTGCTGCCAAATAATAGACGTCGATGCGCTCTGCAAGGGCTTTTCGCACTTTGTCCACACTTGAATTCCTTGGAATTTTCAGCAAGGCCACCTGCCGATATTCATTGCGGAGGCGCGTGATAAATGGGTACTCTGGCCCTAGCAAGGCGTCGCCAAAACTACTGAGCATAATATTTTTGAATGCCTCGGCTTGGGATTCCAAAAACATCTGGTTTTTGTGCTTGAGCTCGATGCGAATGAGGCGCGTATAGGGGGGATACCGCAGCAAAAGCCGATTTTGCATCTCCAAATCGTAGAAAATCCCGTAGGGTTTTTGCAGCAATTTGAGCACAGGATTGTCGGGCATATAGGTCTGAATCAAGACCTTGCCTTTTTTGGCATTGCGACCCGCGCGGCCACTCACCTGCGTGAGCATCTGATAGCCTTGCTCATGGGCGCGAAACTCGCCCATGTTGAGCATGAGGTCGGCCTCGACGACACCCACGAGGGTTACATTCTCAAAATCAAGCCCTTTACTCACCATTTGTGTGCCCACGAGGATGTCGATCTCGTGCTTTTCCAAGCTGCGGATGATCTTCAAAAATGCCGTGCGTGAGCGCGTGGTGTCATGGTCCATACGGGCAATTCTTGCCTCTGGAAAATGCGTTTTGATCTCTTCCTCAATCTTCTCGGTGCCGATGCCGATTTGTTTGATCTCGTAGCTCGCGCATTTCTCGCATTTGTTGTATTGATGGTCGATGTAGCCGCAATAGTGGCAGCGCAACTCTTTTTTGCCTTTGTGAAATGTGAGCGTAATATCACAGTTGATGCAATGCGGCACATGCCCGCAATTTTGACAATGGATCCATGGCACGAATCCGCGCCGGTTTTGGAAGAGGATGACTTGCTCACGCTTTTCCAGCGCCTGTGCAATGCCGAGGAGCAAAATCTTGGAAAAGTGCCCGTCCATGCTCTTTTGCTTGGTTTGCGCACGCAAATCCACGATTTGGATGATCGGCAACTCTGCTTGCACGGCCCGGTGCTTGAGTTCGACCAGCGTAAATTTCCCCTGGCGTGCATTGTGATAGGTCTCGAAGCTCGGCGTAGCTGACCCCAGCAAAACCCTCAACTTCAGCAATTTGGCCGCAAAAATGGCGACGTCGCGCGCATTGTAGCGGGGATTGGGTTCTGCCTGCTTGAAGCTGTGGTCATGCTCCTCGTCGATCACGATGAGGCCAAGCTTTTTGAAGGGCAAAAAGATTGCAGAGCGCACGCCGATCACGATTTTGTATTCGCCCATCACCACCTTTTGCCAGATCTCCACGCGCTCATTGTCGCTGAAACGGCTGTGATAAACGCCGACCACCTCACCAAACTCGCTTTTGACCTTGTCGATGATTTGCTGCGTGAGCGCAATCTCCGGCAAGAGGTAGAGCACCTCTTCCTCACGGGCCAAGGCGTCCTTGATGAGCTCGATGTACAGGTGGGTCTTGCCGCTGCCTGTGATGCCATGCAACAAGACAGGCTTGTCGGGATTTTCCTCAAAGGACTTCCGAATCGTCACCAAACCAGCAAGCTGCTCGTCTGTGAACGTGATGTCTTTGCTTTTGTCGTTGTAGGCGATGGCCGACAAGCGCTCCTCGGGCACGTCAAATTCCCGCAAGATGCCTTTTTCGACCAAGGCTGCAATGGGGCCATCTGCGCCTTTGACCCGTTTTTTCAGATCGGCAGCGGCCATCGGCTTTTTCTGAAAATACTCTGCGACGACCAGCATGAGCACCTCCTCCTGCTTGGGCGCATTCTTGAAGCTGTTGAAGGCTGCGTTGAGCATGGCCTCGTCGCGGTACATGGGTGACAACTCCAGGAAACGCACCATCCTGGGCTGGTAACCTTGCTTGAGGCGATGCACCAACCGCAGCAGGCCACGGTTTTCCAAGTTGCGCAGCCTTGGCAATGGACCTTGCAACTCCATGATTTGGCCAGCCTCGTCCAGGTTCAGGCGTCGTCTAGACTCCAGTTGCCGCATGAGGTCATAGTCTTTGCTCCCCAAGTCGAGATCTTCCCAGTTGTCGATGCCGCCCCACTCGGCGACCATCTCGCTCTCCAGTTTGAGGCCAGCCGGCAAGGCTGCTTTGTGGACTTCGCCTTCGGTACAAAAATAGTAGTGGGCGATCCAGGCATAGAGGTCGAGCTGTCCCGGCTGCAAGACAGGCTTGTCGTCGGGGAACTTATCGACATACTTCAATCCCTTGAGCATCTCGTGCGTGATCCCTTCGCTCGCTTGATCGGCATTGCGCACGCGTCTGATCACGCCTGTATAGATCTTGTTTTTCCCAAAAGGCACCACGACGCGCATGCCCACGATGGCCAGATCGATGGCGTCGGGCGGCACACGGTATTCAAAATTGCTTCTGACGGGGACGGGCAATATCACTTCTACGACCAAATTCATGAGGCTTTGCGCACGCGTTTGAGGTAGAGCATATTGGTGGCGTTGGTGCTGAGGCCCGTGACCTGCGGGGAGACGAGGCGCACGATGCGGTCGTAATACAGCAAGACGACTGGCGCATCGGCCAATACCATGCGCTCCATCGCTTGGTAATAGGCAAATCGGGTGGAATCGCGCGGCTCGGCTTGCGCCAATGTGAAGAGGCTATCGTAGCTGCTGTTGCGGTAGCGCATGCGGTTGGGGCCATTGGGTGGAATCTGGGCACTGCTGAAGAGGCCAAGGTAATTTTCGCCGTCGGGATAATCTGCGATCCAGCCCGCCCGCCAAAGATTGATCTCGCCTTTGGTGGCACGCTCGCGCAATGCGGGACCGTCCATATTGTCGATCGTCACGCTCAGCCCGATGCGTTCCCAACTTTTTTGTACAAATTCCATCGCGCCTTGATAGGCGGGTACGGAATTGAGCGCCATCACAGGAATGCCCCGCCCACCAGGAAAGCCGGCCTCTGCGAGCAATGCAGATGCCTTGTCGGGATCAAAACCATAGCCGACGACCGACGCAGCATCAAACCCAGGCATGCCCGATGGCACGATGCCCGCTGTCGCCGGGTAGCCATTGCCATTCAACACATAATCGACCAGCGCCTGCCGATCGATGGCATAGTTGAGCGCCTGTCGCACCCGCTTGTCCGCCAATGGATGCCCATGGGCGACGGGCAAGGTCGTATCCACCAAAATCCCGATGAATTCTGTATTGAGTTGTGGCGCCATCTGGAAATGAAAGCGCTTGAGATAGGCCTCACGTACTTGACTACGGCCATCAAAGACCTCGTCTTTGGTCGCCTTGTCGATGCCATTCACAAAGTCGAGCCGTCCCTGGCACAGCTCTACAAACTCAGAAAGCCGCTCTCGGATGAAGCGTACCTGCACGGCATCCACATAAGGTAGCCGCTGCCCCCCCTCCCACTCCCAATAGGCTGGATTTCGCAGCAAGATCAGACTCACATTTTCATTCCAACTCTTGAAGCGAAAGGGCCCCGTGCCGATTGGGTGGCTCCGAAAGTCCTTGCCATAGTGCGCCACGACCTCATGGGGCACTACCGAGCCGTATGCCATCGCCAAAAGGTTGGGAAACGGGGCAAATGGCCGCTCCAGGTGAATGATGAAGGTGCTATCATTGGGCGCGACAAAGCCTGCGATGTGATCGGCCTTGCCCTCACGATAGGCCTCGATGCCTGCGACCTTGCCATTGAAAATCCAGAACCCCTTGGCGGCGACTGCGGGGTCGCAGATGCGGGTGAAGCTGTAAACGATGTCGGCGGCCACCATGCGGCGTGTACTATCGGGGCCAAACAGTGGACTTTTGTGAAACCAGACATCCTGCCGCAGGTGAAAAGTATAGGTCGCTCCACTGTCAGCCACCGACCAATCACGGCATAGCGCAGGCCGCAGGCTCAGGGTGGAGTCAAATTCCAGCAAGCCATTGAAGATCTGCCCACACATCCAGCCTGCACTTTGGTCGCTGGCGTAGGCTGGGTCTAGGGTGCTGAGGCCCGCGAAGAGGTTCATTCTGAAAACACTGCGATTTTCAAGAGGTTCCGTCTGTTTTCCACACGATACCAACAGCACAAGTGTGAATAAGAAGGCCAACAATTCTTGCATTGGTAGCACTCTTCTTTCGTAACTTTGCCTTTTGAATTTTAGCATCCGATAAGGTCAGCGGGGATTACTGAATCGGCCAAAATTATTGAAAAATTAGGTTCCCCTGCAACCAATCGGAAAGGAATACTGCGGATGACGAAGATAATCTCAATTGCGAATCAAAAAGGTGGAGTCGGCAAGACGACCACGGCGATCAACTTGGCAGCCAGCTTGGCAGCCTTGGAGTTCAAAACACTCATGATCGACACCGATCCACAGGCCAATGCGACCAGTGGACTCGGTTTTGATCCACGCAACACCAAAAAAGGGATGTATGAGGCGATGATCAGCGATGAGATCCAAGCCAAGGATACCATCCTCACCACCGATTTCCCCAACCTTGACTTGATCCCCTCCAACATCGATCTGGTCGGTGCTGAGATCGAGATGATCAATCTGCCCAACCGTGAGCGCAAGATGCGGCGCATCTTGGAGCCCCTGCGCGGCCTCTATGACTTCATCTTGATCGACTGCTCGCCCTCGCTCGGCCTCATCACCGTCAATGCCCTCACGGCATCTGACTCCGTGATCGTGCCTGTGCAATGCGAGTATTTCGCATTGGAGGGGCTTGGCAAGTTGCTCAATACCATCAAGATCGTGCAGCAGCGCCTCAACCCCGAGCTCGAGATCGAGGGTATCCTGCTCACCATGTATGACTCGCGCCTGCGCCTGAGCAATCAGGTGGTGGACGAAGTCAAGACACACTTTCACGAGATCGTCTTTGACACGATCATCACCCGCAACATCCGTCTGAGTGAGGCACCGAGCTTTGGATTGCCAGCCTTGATGTTTGATGCAGAAAGCAAAGGCTCGATCAACTATATGAATCTGGCCCGCGAGATTTTGCAAAAAAACGGACTGACCCTCACTCAACTCAAAGACGGTCAGCACTCCAACAATTGAGGCATCCTATTTCTGAAATGATTCATGACTGATCCGAAAAATAAACGGCGCAATGCGCTTGGTCGCGGCCTGAGCGCACTGCTCTCTGACTCAGAGAACACTGTCATCGACAATCCTAGCGGATCGCAAAGCGAATCTGTCGGTCAAGTAAGCGAGGTCGCCATTGACCGTGTCGAGACCAACCCCTATCAGCCACGTACCCATTTTGATTTGGTGGCCTTGGAAGAATTGTCGCAATCCATTCAAGCACAAGGCATCATACAGCCGATCACCGTGCGCAAGATGGGTGGCGGCACGTTTCAACTCATTTCGGGAGAGCGTCGTCTCCAGGCGAGCAAGATGGCAGGTCTCAAAGTTGTGCCTGCGTATGTGCGCACCGCCGACGACGAGCAAATGCTCGAGATGGCCCTGATCGAAAACATTCAGCGCCAAGACCTCAACCCGATGGAGATCGCACTAGCCTATCAGCGGTTGGTCGATGAGCTGAGCTTGCGCCTTGAGGACCTCGGGGACAAAGTCGGCAAGAAAAGAGCCACGGTCAACAACTACTTGAGGCTGCTCAAGCTGCCTCCTGAGATTCAAATCGGCCTCAAGGAAGCCAAACTGAGCATGGGCCACGCCCGTGCACTCATCAACATTGAAAATGTTGATGACCAATTGGCTGTCTATCGGGCCATATTGGAAGGCGATCTGAGCGTGCGCAAAGTCGAGGAAATGGTACGGGCACTCGCCGAACGATCCAATAAGAACCCTAGCACCAAGTCCCCAAATGCCAAGGACATCCATGTCCAGAAACTCGAGCGCAAGCTGGAAGATAAATTTGGCAGCAGGGTTATCATCTCGCAAAACGGGCAAGGCAAAGGCGAACTCAAGATCGGCTTTGAATCCACAGAAGATTTGAATCGTATCCTTGAAATCTTAGAGCCTTGAAAATCAATCCTCCAAGGATGCACGCTCCATTCATATCTCAGCAATTCACTAACAGCCTCCTGCCCTTGCGGCAAATAGCGCTGCGGTTTTGCATCATGATTGCTTGTGGTATGATCATAGGGAATCATCTACAAGCACAGGTGATTCCCAACGATACTTTGGCCGTACCAGACTCGCTACCTGTCGGCAAAAATGCTGTGAAAGGGTCGATGCCCAGTGGAGACAACGCGACTGGGCAAATCTCCAACGATGGCACCGCAATCGCGGCAGCACCGGCAGACGGCGACACGACCAAGGTCGCTCCCAAACCCGCGAAGGGTTCCCATGCCTTTCAGCTGCACCTGTCTCCCAAAAAAGACTTCTACGACCCCAAAGTGGCTGTGCGCCGCAGTGCGATCTTGCCTGGCTGGGGACAAGTTTATAACAATCGTCTCTGGAAAGTACCGATCGTTTATGGCGGATTTACCCTTTTTGTCTCCTTTATCATTGGCAACAACCAAGGCTATCGGGCGTATGACGCTGGCGTGAAATGCAAAGGCGACACCAATTGTATTGATGGCAACAACGATCCCTTTCCTGGCCTCACGATCGACAACGTGATCAGTGTGCGGGAAGACTATCGCCGTTTTCGCGACTTGAGCGCCATCATGTGCGGCCTCTGGTACATGCTCAATCTCGTGGATGCCTACGTGGATGCACACCTGCGCGGGTTCAACGTGAGCGACGACCTCACCCTCAACGTGAACCCCAAAGTCGGCTTTGATCCTTTTGGGCGCAAAAGCATGTTTGTGGGCGCCTCCCTCACCTTCAATTTGCGACGATGAGCCTGAGGATAGCATTGGTGGGATATGGCAAGATGGGCCAAGCCGTTGAGGCCGAGGCGATCGCGCGGGGCCACGAGATCTGCCTCAAAATCGGCTCAGCAACCTTGCAGCTTGCCGACACGCTCACACCTGAGAACTGTGATTGCATCATCGAATTCACCAACCCTGAAAGTGCCATCGCAAATTTTGGCAAGCTCACGGCGACGGGCATACCTGTCGTGACAGGCACCACAGGCTGGCTTGCAAACTTGGAGCCCTTGCGGCAATCGATTGCCGCAAACCACGGCACCTTCTTATATAGTAGCAACTTCTCGATCGGCGTCAATATCTTGTTCCAGCTCAACAAGATGCTGGCCAAAATGATGAATGGCTATCCCGACTATGATTGTTTTATCGAGGAGGCCCACCATCGCCACAAAAAAGATGCACCTTCCGGTACAGCGATCAGCCTTGCCCAGCAAATGCTAGATGGACTCGACCGCAAGACCAGCGTGGCCCATGCCGATTTGCGCGATCGCCCACCTGGCCCTGAGGAATTGTCGGTCGCCTACACACGCGCAGGCGAGATTGTGGGCGCGCACAGCGTGAGCTATATCTCAGATATCGACCAAGTGACCATTTCTCACCAAGCTTTCAACCGTCGGGGATTTGCGCTCGGCGCTGTCATCGCAGCAGAGTGGATCCAAGGCAAACAAGGATTCCACGAATTTTCTGAGGTGTTCCAAGGCTAACAATTCCGTTTTCGATACTGTATTGCTAAGATAGATTGACTATCTTGGAACTGTGAATGAGTCACGATTGACACGAATAGATCGGCGAGCCCTCAATGAGCGCCGCACTTGGCGACAAGCGAGGCGTGTCTGCCATGTACCAGAAAAGGGACTTTTCTTTGGATTGAGAGGCAACGTTTACAGTTGTTGCTTCAACAAATCCTACGTCTTGGGCACTTATCCGCAGCAATCTGTCCGTGAAATATGGCATGGCCAAAAGCTCAAGGCACAGCGCAAAGCCATCAAGAATTGTGACTTGTCGTTGGGATGTGGCGCTTGCTACGAGCTTATCAAGTCGCGCAATATCAACGCATTGCCCATCTTGAGCTATGATCGGTTTGCCCGGCGCAATGGCGGCTACCCTGCCAAGATGGATTTTGAGCTTTTCAATACCTGCAACCTGGAGTGCATCATGTGCCGTGGGGAATTTTCAAGCACCATTCGCAAAAACCGCGAAGGCTTACCCCCGATCGAGTCACCCTACGACGATGCCTTTTTTGACCAGGTTGAGGAATTCATCCCCCACTTGCTCAACAGTCATTTTTTGGGCGGCGAGCCATTTCTGATACCGCAGTATGTCGATCTCTGGGAACGCATGGCGGCCATCAATCCCAAGATGTCGGTCTCGATCCAGACGAATTGCACGGTCTTGAACCAGCGAGTGCAGTCCCTTTTGGAACGCATGGATTTCCACATCAGCGTCTCGATCGATTCGATCGAGCCCGACAACTATGCTCTGATCCGCAAAAATGGGCAATTGGAGCGCGTCTTGGAAAATCTCAAGTATTTCCGAGACTATACGCGGCGGCGCGGCACCCTGCTCACGATGGCTTTTTGCCCGATGGTGCAAAACTGGCATGAGCTGCCCGCAGTCACCGACTTTTGCAACGCTTGGGAAATGCCGCTCATGTTCACCACCGTCGAATCACCGCCCCATTGCAGCCTCTCCCCGCTCCCATCGACCAAGCTGGCAGAAATCGAGACCTTCCTCAAAAGCCATTTCCACCCCGAAAACACGCCCTTGCAACGTCAAAATCGGCAGAGTTACCAAGATCAGATCACGCAAATCGGGGTATGGCGCGAAGCCGCTGCCGCCCGAGAAAGGTCTGGATGGAGCAAACCTGCCGAGAATTTTGAGGAATTCATCGCACAAATCGAAGGCCTGCTGATCACCGAAAGCGGTCATTCGCCTGCCGAGGCCCAGCACATTGCACGCGATATCCAATCCAAACTTGAGTTTGTTTTGGACACCGCAGACGGTCACGGGCAGCGCGCATCGGCCACTGCCAAATTGATCGCCACATCGCCGACATTGGTGATCAGGTCGGTGCCTAGCCTCCAAAAGGAAGAGCTGCTCTCACTTTTCAAGAGCTTTGTAATGCCGATTGAGTAGTACTCCCAACAGCTCAGCCTGCGCGATTCGCAGAAATGAAGAATTCCTTGCCTTCAAATCAAGCCATTTCTCGGAAAGCCTCGTAATACCCAAGGGTTTTTCTAAATTTGTCAATTGTCACGAAAGGAGTGGTCGGCTAGCAATGTAGAATTGTCTAGTCCAAAGGGCTGCAAAAAAAGAAAACGAATGCAATATCATCTACTAGTTACAATTCCATTTTTCCTGTTGCTGCACACAGGACTCGCATTGGTGTTCAAAAAGGCTGGCATCAGCTGGTGGAAGGGCCTGATTCCCCTCTACAATGTGCATATATGGCTGCAATTGGTAGGCCGCCCCAAATGGTGGCTTGTCTTTTATATGATTCCTGTGCTCAATTTCGTGATGGGCATCGGTATCATCTTGGATTTGATCCGGTCATTTGGCAAGCAGAAGTTCATTGACCATGCCCTGGCGGTGATCTTCCCCTACATTTACTTCATCTACCTCGGCCTCAACAAGACCGACCAATACCAAGGGCAGGAAGCCGCCCACGCGCATACCCAGCAGAAAAAAGGCCAAGTACGCGAGTGGTTGGACGCCATTCTTTTTGCTGGAATGGCAGCGTTGCTCATCCGTACCTTCATGTTGGAGGCTTTTATGATCCCGACGACATCGATGGAAGGCTCACTGTTGGCGGGTGACTTTCTGTTTGTGAGCAAGTTCCACTATGGCGTGCGCATGCCGATGGCGCCTTTGTCGGTTCCTTTCGTTCACAATACGCTGCCGCTCACATCTGGCACCAAATCCTACTTGGATTGGATCACGCTGCCCTATTCGAGGCTCCCAGCACTGAAAGAAGTGAAGCGCAATGAAATTGTGGTTTTCAACTATCCCGACGACGATGTGAACCCCGACGTGCCCGAGCTTGGCTATATCAAGACGATCAGCATGAAGCAAAATTACATCAAGCGCTGTGTAGCTGTGGGTGGTGATCTCTTGGAAGTGAGAAATGGTGAGTTGTACATCAACAATGCACCTGCTTGGAAAGCCGAGCATCTGCAAACATCTTATTACGTCTCAGGCATCGGCGGTCGCCGATTGGAAAAAGAAGGTTTCCGCCTGCCGCCGAGCACGAATGCCAACGCTGTCCCAGTGAGCCAAAACCAAGCCAACATGAGCGATGTCTGGGAACTGAACATGAGCGAAGCCACCAAGAAACGCATCGAGGCGATTCCTGGTGTGAAAATCATGCCTGAGATATCTGACCTCAAGACGATGGATTCCATGATGGTACAACGGTATATCGCCAACGAGAAAAGCTCTCTGCTTGGCAATCCCTTGGATCCCAATCCGTATTCGCCCAAGCCCAAAAACGCGATGTTTCCCAAGAAGCCAGATCGCGTCGTGTGGACACGTGACAATTTTGGCCCACTTTGGATCCCACAAAAAGGTGCGACCATCCCGCTCAACGATAGCACGATCGTCTTTTATGAGAAGTGCATCAAGGTCTATGAGCACAATACCTTGGAATTCAAGGACGGCAAGTGGCTCCTCAATGGTGTTGCTGCCACGACCTATACCTTCAAGATGAACTACTACTGGATGATGGGTGACAACCGCCACCAGTCCTTGGACAGCCGTTATTGGGGTTATGTGCCCGAGGACCATATCGTAGGCCGCCCATGGTTTGTGCTCTTCAGTTATGAGAATGGCCCACGTTGGGATCGTTTCTTCAAGCCAGCTTCACATTGGGAGCCATGATCCATTGCCTGCGTGGATTGTAAAATCTGCGCATTTTCGGCTACGATATCATTCTTGTGCGGAGAATTGGGTTGCTAGCAACTTGATTCTCCGCATCGCGTTTGGGGTGTCTGCTCGTTGGGCCTTCTGCTTTACCTTATTGGGATGTCCGTTTGTCGGGCATTGTGCATCACTATTGGTGTGTCCGTTCGTCGGGCCTTCCCAGGACTTTTGGGGAGGCCCAACGAACGGGTTCGATCTTGGCCTTCTGCATCACTATTGGGATGTCCGTTCGTCGGGCCTTCCCAGGACTTTTGGGGAGGCCCAACGAACGGGTTCTACCTTGGCTTGGTGGGAGCTTACCAATGACGGTTTTGCAATCATGCGATCTCAGAATGCAAAAAGCCCTGAGCATACACCCAGGGCTTTCCATATTTTCGGTGCCGAAATATCACTCCAGTTTGAGGCGCATGCCTTCTGAGAATTCGGTGGTGGTTTCGTTCAAGCCATTGAGTGAAAGCAGTGTGCTGCGATCCATCTCGTACATGGCACAGATTTGATCGATGGTCTCCCCAGCAGCCACGACGTGCATCTCGACTTCGTGAGCAGCGGCAAGATGACCAAACCAGCTCTTGTCGATTTTGATGGTCGAGGTGAGCGGCTTCAAAGTTTGCTGGTCGATGACCCATGATGGATCGACTTGCTCGCCAAACACCCGAATCTCAAAATGTAAGTGAGCGCCTGTGCTTTGGCCAGTGCTACCGCCAAGGCCGATCAATTGACCAGATTTCACAATCTCACCTTCTTGCACGTTGAGTTGGGACATGTGGCCATACAGGGTCTCCAAACCATCTTCATGGCTGATGACCACCATGTTGCCATAGCCTTTGTTGTAGCGGGCGATCCTGACCTTGCCTTCAAAAGCAGCAACGATTGGATCTCCAGTTTCCAGATCAATGTCGAGTCCTTTGTGGAATTTGCGGCCAAAAAGGGAGCGATAGCCAAAGCCTGAGGTCACCATGCCTTGGCGAGGAACAGTATATTTGGAGACATCCTCGGCATCGATCAAATGATAGACGAGTGTGTCTTGAAAGAGGGTCATATCGACATGGTACATGTTGATATCGGCCGTATCCCACCGGGCAGTCTTCCCAAAGTCTGGGTTGATGTCGGTGGCAGAGATATGGAGTTTTCTGATCACCACACCTTCAAATGAAGGTGCAGCATCGCTTCTGGTTGCCGTACTATCGGCACCCGGACGCTTCTCAGTACCGCCGTCCAAAGTGGGAGCGGCAAAACCTGTAGAGAACGCTGAAACAAAAACCAGAACTCCAAGTATGAGTTGGATCCGCATTCGTAATTCTTTAAATCAGTAATCTTAAAACAGCAGGCACAAGTTATTTCAATAATTCCTATTATCCAAGTTATCCACAATAAATCGCCTCTTTATTGAAAACCGAGGGCGATTTAAATGGGCATGTTGATAACTCTTCCTATAACTACCTGAGCGTAAATCGCTAAATCAGAGGCAAATCTAGGCAATGAAGGCCAACTGACCAAAAATATTTCACTTTCTTACATATTCCGCGATCATTTGAATAAAAATGGCATGATTTTTTCGCGGATGGATTGGCAAGTTTGACTGGTTTCAGTATCCTCTCAGGCTTCCTGTAACGATTTAGGCAAAGCTCCGTTTGAGCAATGCAGCTTGTGGATTTTTTTTTTCGACCATCGATGCAATTTGCTCGATACAATGGGCGTAATTTTGGACGAAATGCTTCAGGCAAGATGAACATGATCAAAAAAACGTTGGCAATAGTGCTCTTGCTACTTGCTGGCCTAGTAGCCAAGGCGAGCGACCACTTGCTTATCCCGATGGACTATGCACAGTCCAATCACTTAAAGGCTTATGGGGTAGCCTACTGGGTCCTCGAGCATGGCATCGAGGTGCAGTGGCTACTCAACTATCGAGGCGGTGCATTTACCTTTATTTGGCACCCAGACTTTGAGGACGAACTGCGCATCAGGGACGTGCGTTATGAGAAGATCAGCGCAGGTGCCCTCACCAACATTCTCGCCCAAGTGACATCCGAAGATGTGAACATGGACGCCGTGAAGCTGGAGAAGCCCCCCAAAATCGCCGTCTATTCACCCAAAAACAAACAACCTTGGGATGATGCAGTCACACTTGTGCTCACGTATGCAGAGATTCCCTACAGCGTGGTCTATGATGGCGAGGTGCTCGACGACTCCCTCGCCAACTATGATTGGCTCCACCTCCACCACGAGGACTTCACGGGTCAGTATGGCAAGTTTTACGCCTCATTTCATACCCAGCAATGGTACCAAGATCAAGTAACTGAATGCGAAGGCATTGCAAAAAAATATGGATACACCAAGGTGAGCCAACTGAAACTCGCTGTCGCTGAGCGCATCAAGAAATTTTGTGCGGGTGGCGGTTTTCTTTTTGCGATGTGCTCGGCCACCGACTCTTACGACATCGCCCTTTCAGCCTCAGGCACCGACATTTGCGATTATATCTTTGATGGCGACCCGCAGTCGCCCACAGCACAGCAAGACTTGGACTTCTCGCCAACCCTGGCATTTGAGAACTTCACCTTGATCAAAGACCCGATGACCTACGAGTTTGCCAACATCGACGCCAACCCCGCTTTCAATCGGCAAGTGCCCAAGGAGTTGGATTATTTTACCCTCTTTGACTTTTCAGCCAAGTATGACCCCGTGCCTACCATGCTCTGCCAAAACCACACGAGCACCGTCAAGGGCTTCATGGGGCAGACCACGGCATTTGTAAAGGGCACGATCAAAAAAGAGGTCCTGATCTTGGGCGAATTGAAAGCCTTCGGCGAGGCACGGTATATCCACGGCAACCTTGGCGAAGGCATGTGGACCTATTATGGCGGCCACGATCCCGAGGATTATCAACACATGGTCGGCGAAGAACCAACGGAACTCAAACTGCACCCCAACTCTCCAGGCTATCGCCTCATTCTCAACAACATCCTTTTTCCAGCTGCGAAAAAGAAAAAACTGAAAACCTAAAAATGCGTCATCGCTTTGCCCTCGTAGCGACCATCCTCGTTGTGTTGCTCCTACAATCTTGTACCCAACCCGCTGCCACACCCACACCGCCGATTGTCGCTGACAGCACAGCACAGGTGCAGATGACCTCCCTTGTGGTACACCTGCCCGATAGCCTGCCCAGCAAAGTCTGGGAAGTCGAGGTTGGCGCTGAACTCACAGTGCGTGAACTGATGGTCGCCCTGCGCGATGCCCAATTCATATTTACCGATACACTCTACCCCGGCATGGGCCATCTGGTGACAGGCATAGCGGGTATCAAAAATCCAGGTGCAAACGACGAATATTGGCAGTTTTGCATCGACAATGTAGCAAGTGACCGCGGTGTCGATGAGCGGAAAGTAGCCCCCGGCCATCAAGTCGATTGGCACTATTCCAAGTATGGTGAATTGCCGTGTAAAAAGATTGGCGAATAATTTTGGGCATTCTTTTATCTTTGCCACATTCATATTGCATAGAACTCATGGAAAAACGTAATTATAAAGGCATCTTGGTATTTGTGGCACTCATCGTGCTCATCTTGGCTGGTCGCTACCTGCCCCATGCTGCCAACTTCACTCCCGCCGCCGCCGCCGGCCTTTTCGCAGGTTATTGGTTTCGCAATCGGCTCGTGGCCGTTGCAGTCCCCATTTTGGGAATGCTGCTGAGTGACCTGTTGCTTGATATGCCTTACCATTTGGGCACGATGGCCGTGGTCTATGCAGCGATTGCACTGCCTGCCCTGCTCGCAGGTGGCTGGTTGCGCAAGCCAGCTAGCAATCGCTGGTTTCAAGCCTCCAAGGTCTTGGTCGGTGCAGCAAGTGGCTCTGTGTTGTTTTTTGTGAGCACAAATTTTGCCGTTTGGGCCTTCGACGGCATGTATGCACACAATTGGACGGGATTTGCAGCTTGCTTTGCAGCAGCAGTTCCCTTTTTCAAATGGACATTGGCTGGCGATTTGAGTTTTGCGGTGGCGATCTTTGGCAGTGTTGCGCTGGCACAATCGCTCGTAGCTGCCCGTCGCGCCAAGATCGAAGCTGCCTAAGCCTCCTTTCCTAGAAAGAACTAAAAACCCTTTCGCAAAATTTTGCAGAGGGTTTTTCGTTTGTGGGAAAGCGAGAATCGCAGTCACACACACCGTATATTGGCCACGATTCGTATCTTCGTCACTATGAAAACGCATTATACAGAGGCAGATGCATTGCCGCGGTTGGTCTTCCTCGATGGCTGGTCTTTCAAAGACGATGGCATCGAGAAGGAGTTTCTGTTTCGCGACTTCGTCGATGCATTCAGCTTCATGACACGTGTGGCGATGGAAGCGCAGCGCATCGACCATCACCCCGATTGGAAAAATGTGTACAACATGGTCCACATGCGCCTGAGCACACATGATGCTGGTGGCCTGACCGACCGCGATTTCCTACTCGCCGAGATCATCGAAAAACGGATTTTGAGCAAATGATCGAGATACCCATCGTCAACAACAGCGGCAATCCCCTCCCGTTTTATGCGACTGCGCAAAGCGCTGGCATGGATCTTTGCGCCGCAAATGAAGACATCATCTGTTTGCAGCCCGGTGAATACAGGCTGATTCCAACGGGCCTCTATATGCAGCTGCCTTTGGGGTATGAAGCGCAGATCAGGCCCCGCAGCGGCCTCGCCTTCAAGCATGGCGTGACCGTGCTCAACGCCCCTGGCACCATCGATGCCGACTACCGAGGCGAGCTAGGTGTCTTGCTCATCAATCACGGAAAGCAGCCCTTTGAGATCAAAAAAGGCGATCGTGTCGCCCAAATGGTGATCGCGGCCCATGCTGCGGTCACTTGGCAACCGACCGCCGAGCTTGCCGAGACAGCGCGTGGCGCTGGCGGATTTGGACATACAGGAAAAAATTGAATCCACGCCCTTCGCGGCAAAAGAATACATACGGAAAATGAAGATCATCATCCCTATGGCCGGCAGAGGATCGCGGTTGAGGCCACATACCCTCACCACGCCCAAACCATTGCTCCCCATCGCAGGCAAAGCCATCGTGCAGCGCCTGGTCGAGGACATCGTGAACCTCTACGATGGCAAGGTCGAGGAAATCGGCTTCGTGATCGGCGATTTTGGCAAGGCTGTCGAGCAACAGCTCTTGACGCTCGCGGAAAGCCTTGGCGCAAAAGGCCACATTTTCCATCAAGCGGAGCCACTCGGCACAGCACATGCCATCTGGATGGCGCAGCAGCTCATGGATGGCGAAGTGATCATCGCCTTTGCCGACACCCTTTTCAGGGCACATTTTAAGCTCGATCGCACCAAAGACGGTGCCATCTGGGTGAAAAGTGTCCAGAATCCCAGCGCATTTGGCGTCGTGACGCTCGACGCACAAGGCATCATCCAAGAATTGGTAGAGAAACCTACCGAATTTGTCTCGGACCTCGCCATCATCGGCATCTACTACATCCGGGAGGGCAGCGTCTTGCGCGCAGAGATCAAACACATCCTCGACCATGACCTCAGGGAAAAAGGTGAATATCAGCTCACCAATGCGCTTGAAAACATGAAGGCCAAAGGCGCCCAATTTGTGCCCGGCACCGTCGATGACTGGATGGACTGTGGCAACAAAGACGCCATGATCGACACAACGCAAAAGATCCTCGACTACGACACGCGCGACGGCAAGTCACTCGTGGCGATCGATCTCTTTGTGCGCAACGCCACTGTGATCCCTCCCTGCCATATCGGCAAAGGCGTGCGGCTGGAAAACGCAATCGTCGGTCCCAACGTATCTATCGGCGAGGGCAGCACCATCTTGAACGCGATCGTGAGCGACTCCATCATCGGCGAGAAGACCAAGGTCATCAATACGGTGATGTCCCATAGTATGATTGGCAACCACGCCCACATTGAAGGTGCGCGTCAAAACCTTGATTTAGGCGATTTTTGCAGAACACGACCCCATGAATAAGATCCCTGCTTTGCTGCTCTTCTTAGCCATCTTCCTTGGGCAATCACTGCTTGGAGGAATCGCTGGCGACAACTGCCTGCACGCACAAAAAAAGGAGAAGGGTGGCGGCAAAAAAAGTAAGAAAGAAGCCAACGGAGGCAAGCCTGCCACGGTCGATCCCAAGACCAAGGAACGCATCGATTACCTGTTCATCGAGGCCAATACGCTCTATTTGCAAGAGAAGAAGACCGAAGCGATTGGGCTGTTCAAGGAGTTGCTCGCCATTGACTCCAAAAATCATGCTGCCCACTACAATGTCGGCAAGATCCAAAACGAACTCAAAAACTACGGCGAGGGCGTGAAATACTGCAAGACGGCCTTGGACCTCGATCCCGAGAACATCTGGTACTATTCAGAATTGGCGATTGCCTACCAAGGTGCGAGGGAAATGGAAAAGGCACTTGCTGTGCAGATTGCATTGTCTAAAAAATTTCCCGACGACAAAAATGCCCTTTATGATCTCGCGCAGCTGTACATCATCAACAAGAACTTTGCCAAGGCGATTGAAACCTATACCCAGTTGGAAAAAGTGACCGGTGCCAACGAGGAAATCGCCTTTCGCAAGCACCAACTCTATGTTTATCTCGGGCAGACCGACAAAGCGTTGGTGGAAATCGATCGTCTGATCACTGGGAATCCGACCGAAATGCGCTATTGGCAGGCGAAGTATGACTTGCTCATGCTGATGAATAAAAATACAGAGGCACAAGCCGTTTTGGAAAAGATCTTGGCCCAAAATCCCAACGATGCATTTGCCTTGCTTTCGCTCGCCGATTATTACAAGAGCGTAGGGCAGATGTCGAAGTCTGACGAATACCTACAAAGGGCATTTGACAATCCAGATGTGGATCTAGATGCCAAAGTGAAGATCCTGAGCGGCATGTATCAATTTGCCGAAAAAGACCCCACCGTGCAGGCCCGACTCGACCGTATGTCTGCATCCTTGCTCAAAACGCAGCCCAAGTCGGCCTTGGTGCTCGGGATCAGAGGCGACGTGTTCCAAGCCGCCCATCAACCCGACTCTGCCTGCAACTATTACCGCAAATCACTTGCGATCGACCCCACCAATGAGCAGGTCTGGTCTGAATTGCTGCTGATTGAATCGGAGGAAAACAAGTTTGTTGCCCTGCAAAAGGATGCCGAGAAAGCATTGGAGTATTTTCCCAACCAAGTCTTGTTTCTGTATTTTTTTGGGAATAGCAGCTTGCAAAACAACGATTTTGAAGGTGCCGTGTACGCCTTTGAAAAAATCAAAAAGGCGCAAGCGGATGACAAAGAGGTATTGCTGCAAACCAATATGAGCCTCGGGGAAGCCTATTACCGCACAGAGCAATATGCAAAGTCTGACGAGAGCTTTGAAGCTGCACTCAAGCTAGCACCTGGCAGTGCCACGGTGATGAACAATTACGCCTATTTCCTCTCCCTGCGTGGAGAGCGGTTGGCCGATGCCTCCAAAATGGTGCAGCAAGCCCTGCAAAGCGAACCCGACAACGGTGCCTACCAAGACACCTTTGGTTGGATTCTCTACCTGCAAGCCAATTACAAAGAGGCGGAGCAGTGGATCGGTAAAGCGGTAGTGCATGGCGGTGGCAGCGAGGTGCTTGAGCACTATGGCGACACATGGGCCAAGCTAGGCGACATGGCCAAGGCGCGTGATTATTGGCAGCAAGCAATTGACAAGGGTAGTAAATTCACCATGGACAGCAAGGTCAAAGCCGCAGGCCAATGAGCAGCAAGCGCTTTGGAATCCTTCTGGTAGTAGCCATCTTGATGATGGTGGGCTGCAAGTCACGTAGCGTGACCGGCAGCGCAAATGCACGCGGGATGGATCTTGCGAAAGTCATCGCAAAGGCCAATGAAAACCGCTTGCATTTCCAAATCATGACCCTCAAAGGCAAAGCAGATGTCGAGGATGTGAGCAAGGGTTCCAAGATTGGATTCACCTACCGCATTGATATTGCCAAAGACAGCCTCATCCTCATCAACGTGAGCAAGTTTGGTATCCCGATGATGAATATGCGCATCGGCCAAGACACGGTGTTGATGCGCATGCCCATCAACCAAACCGCCATGGTCTGCGACTTTGGTCTCCTTCAAAAAGTCGCAAAAATGGACCTCGATTTCGCGAAGTTGCAAGCTCTTTTACTGGGTGAGGCGACCCTAGAGCAGCCCATCACACTTGTCTCGACCAAGGGTAACTCGATCGAGCTAGAAGGCAACCGACCGCCCTATTCTGTGTACTGGATATTGAACAGCTCACATTTCAGGTTGGAAAAGATGCGCATCCAAGACATTACCTTGGGCAAGGAATCGGTGCTGACCTATTCTGACTTCAAAAAGGTAGGCTCACAAATCGTAGCCTCCTCGATGGTGTTGGAAGCAACTCAGGCCCAATCAGTGCGTATTGAACTACATCATTCAGGAATTGCGTTTGACCAAGAGAAAGTCAATTTCAGATTTAGGATCCCAGAATCCTACAAAATCATCCCTTGCGACTCGCTGCCGTAAAGGTAAAACAGGGCTGTTTCTGCTCTTGGGAATGCTCGTTTTCCTAAGTTATCCACAGGGACTGCAAGCGCAAAATTCTCATCGGCTCGATTCACTCTACGCTGTCCAAAGTAAGCTGGACCGTGAGATCGCCGTGCTGTCCCAGGCCAGAGATCAAGCCAAGATTCAGAAAGACAATAGCTACGCCGAGCTGCA
This sequence comes from Bacteroidota bacterium, assembly GCA_031415375.1. Classification (GTDB taxonomy): domain Bacteria; phylum Bacteroidota; class Bacteroidia; order J057; family JADKCL01; genus JADKCL01. The sequence continues at coordinate 35,033 of JANORP010000263.1, forward strand.
ACTCATCAACCGTCAAGTGGCGTTGCGCGAGTCGATGCTCGAAGGACTCTTGTCGCAGATGACGGCACTCGATGAGCAGATCAACAGTACGCTTGCAGTGATCGCCTCGCTCGAAACAGACATGGGCAAAATCAAAGAGCAATATGGCAAGCTCATGGTGGTGACTTACAAAGCCCTCAGCAAGAAAAACACTGGTTTTTACATCTTGAGTTCCAAGTCGGTTACGCAAGGCTATCAGCGCATGCAGTACTTCAAGGCCATCCAGAAGATGCAGGAGTCGCAGCTCAAGCTCTTGCAGCGCACCAAAGCCTTTTTGGCACAGAAAAAGATCGTACTTGACCAACAGAAAGTCACCAAGGCCCAGGTCGTCGTGACCGAACGCATCGAAAGGGAGAAAGTAGTCAGTCTCAAAGCAGAGCAAAAGGTGCTGTATGACAAGCTCAAGGCCGACGAGGCCAAACTCGCCAAGGAGCTGCAGCAGAGTCAGGCAGCGCGTGCCAAACTCATGCAGGAGATCAACAAGGAGCTGGACCGCATTCGTCTCGCGAAAAACAAGGTCATCAAAGAGGGTAAAAAGTCTGAGGTCGATGTGATCAACAAGCTCAACAAAGACTTTGCGAGCAACAAAGGCAAGCTCCCTTGGCCCATACCGATGCCGAGTGCGACCGTCACGCGGCACTTTGGACGACAGACCCTGCCGGGATCCAATACTGAGATTGATGTCCAAGGCATCGATTTCACCACTGGTGCCGGGCAGACGGTGCGTGCAATTTTTGGGGGTGTCGTGGAGTCAGTGATGAGTATTCCAGGCCAAGGAAAAATGGTCATCATCAGCCATGGAACGTTCTACACGGTATTTGCGAACCTGAACACGGTGAATGTCAAAGCCAAGGACAAGGTGGGCGAACTCGGCCCGATCGGTACGGCGCGTACAGATCCCGCAAGCGGTGAAACCAAATTGTATTTTCAGCTGAATCAAGACAAAGCCTCCCTCGACCCCGAGTCGTGGCTGGTCAAAAAATCCTGATCATTTTCAGGAAAATACTCTGGGTATTGATTCGCAATTTTTTCCGTAGATTTGTATCGATTTTAAATCAAAAAGAATATGGCATCTCAACTGATCATGTTTCTGGGAGGCTTAGGCACCACCGAGCTAGTTCTCATCTTGCTTGTCGTGCTTTTGCTGTTTGGCGCGAAGAAAATTCCAGATTTGGCACGCGGCATGGGTCGCGGCATTCGTGAGTTCAAAGACGCTTCGAGAGAGATCAAGCGCGAAATTGAAACTGAATCTACCGACGTGAATAAATCACGTCCACAAGAATAATCTGCCAGCGTCGCTTGGCGATCTGAGCGCCTTTCAGCAAGTCCGAGAGGCTGTTGAAAGGCGCTTTCAATTGTTCAGAATTCAGGACTAAAACCCTCATTATCTGAACATTTAGCCCCTTTTTTATACACATCCATTGGCATGTTCGCCAATTGTGGGCCATATTTGTGCAAAAGGAATTTGAATAGACTGCATTCGCTTATGAAAAAACTGGTCTTGCTGTTCATGCTGGCAATCACGCCCTTGCTTTGGCTCCATGCCCAATCAACTTCCTGGACCGCTAGCATTCCTGGCAACGAGATACTGTGGCAACTGGACAGCCTCCTGCCCTGCCATCATTTTCAGCCCTTACTCGGCAGCAAATACAGCCGTGACAGTCTCAATGTCCATCATTTCCCTGTTGACTCCTTGCCTTGGTGCTCCAGCGATCTGATCGCCCAACGCCTGAAAAAGATCACCACGCCTATCGATCTGGCCTACAACGAAGACGTACAGGCATTTATCAACCTCTATGTGCTGCAGCGCCGCGAGCAAGTCGAGCGCATGCTGGGACTGTCCTACATCTACTTCCCGATCTTTGACGAGGTCTTGGACCGTGAAAATGTACCCATGGAGATTCGCTACCTGCCCATCGTCGAGAGCGCACTCAATCCCCATGCCCGCTCACGCTGTGGTGCGACTGGCCTATGGCAGTTTATGCTCGGCACAGGCAATATGTACAACCTCGACGTGACCTCCTATGTGGATGAGCGTCGCGATCCTTTCAAGAGCACAGAGGCAGCTGTGAAATACCTCAAGAATATGTACAAAACGTATGGCGACTGGCTATTGGTGGTCGCTGCCTACAACTGCGGCCCTGGCAATGTGAACAAAGCCATTGCACGCTCTGGTGGAAAACGTACTTTTTGGGAGATCCAGGAATTTCTACCCCGCGAAACTCGTAGCTATGTCCCAGCCTTGATCGCAGCAACTTATGTATTCAACTATTCGGCCGAGCACAACTTGTTTCCCCGTATGGTCGATTTCAGTTTGAATCAAGACACCATCCATTATTACGGGCCTCGTTTGAGCCTCAAGCATTTTGCAGACTTGACTCAAACCGACCTCTGGACCCTGAAGGATCTGAATCCAGAATTGAAGATCGACATCATCCCCAATGCCATTGAGGAGGCTTATGTGCTGCGTGTCCCGATGAAAACAGGACAATTTTTTGCCGCTTACCGCGATTCGATCGTGACGCTTGCAGCAAAACTCAATATCGATTCAGCGCGTGCTGTCTATTCAGATGCCAATATCTCGCCGCTCACCAATAAGCCGTATGTCGCCGAAGCCTCAGAATTGCCCACGTATGCAACATCGAGCAACAGTGGCGAAGGCAAGAGTGTCATCTATCACAAGGTGCGCCGGGGTGATGTCGTAGGCTCTATCGCAGCACGCTACCATGTCTCTGCAAAGGACATCCAAAAATGGAATGGTCTCCGGGGCTACAATATTCAGGTAGGTCAGAACCTCAAGATCATGAGCAAGGCCCCGATGGCATCTGCCACGAAGCCCAAAGAAGTTGTGAAACCTGCCGCGCCAGTCGTGATTGCCGAGCAGCCTATGGCGGATCCTTCCTCCGTGGTCGATCCAAAAGCAGTTGTGGTCGCAAAGGTCGAACCAAAAGTCGATCCTAAGGCGGTCGTCGTCGCCAAGGCTGAGCCCAAAGTCGTTGAGGTAGCCAAGGTTGATCCCAAGGCCGTCGTCGTCGCCAAGTCTGAGCCCAAAGTCGGTGAGGTAGCCAAGGTCGATCCCAAGGCGGTCGTCGTCGCCAAGGCTGAACCCAAAGTCGATCCCAAGGCGGTCGTAGTCGCCAAGACCGATCCCAAAGTCGATCCCAAGGTGGTCGCAGCCGCCAAGACCGATCCCAAGCTTGCTGTGGTCCCTAAGATCGATCCAAAGGCTGTCGTCGTCGCCAAGACAGAGCCTGTCCCCATCAAAATCACGCCCAAGACCACTGCGGCTGATCTCGGTGAGCGCTATCATGTCGTGCGCCAAGGTGACACGCTCTGGGAGATCGCCAATGCTTACAACGGCCTTACCGTCGACAAGCTCAAGTCGCTCAATGCACTCGCCGACAATAAATTGGAGGTCGGACAGAAACTCAGGGTGCAATAGTCGCGTTCTGCTGCCTGCATTTATTGAGTATGGTTCCCACTTGATTTTGGAAGTCGCTGCCGATTTGCAATCAGGGACTCCCTCTCTCACAAAGAACTGCATATTCCCATCGGCTCCGAAGCCTCAAATCAAGGTATTGGCCTACCCATTCCTGTTTTCCATCAACATCAAGGGTCCTATCGACCTTGAGCACCTCCAACCTCAATGAGCCAAGCGTTAGATATCCAGTTCTGGTGGAATTCCCCCCTCACATTCGCCCATATCCAGAAAACCCTTGCGGTTTTTGAAGATTATTTGGGCACTGAGGTTCAGTGGACACGCTGCACGATGGAGCGATCAGTGCCCAGCCCCGATGGGCTTTCCCTCAATTCGCCCGTGACTACCCATCAGTTGATGGACTGGGTCGTCGATGACATGACGCACTATAGGGTCACAATGCAAAGCCAGATGCCCTGCTGGCGATTTACGGGGCCTATCGCCGAGCGGGCCTTTGTCCCGATTGCCTTCTCCTTTTGGGGCAAGGAATTTGGCAAGACCATCGGGTTCGATCAAGCCCAAGCTGGCCATGGGCAATTGTCGATCCTCCAAAGTAGTCCCTATTTTGGCACGGTCGATGTCAAGGCAACTGAGCCGCAAGCCCAGTTGCGCTATGACCGCGTCCAAGACAATCTGAAAGCGCTCCTGCACCTGCTGGAGCAACTCACGACCACCACCAAGCCTGCCAAATGGCTGGCGTTCAACAGCGATGCCGCACCCAAGGTAGCCATTCATGCTAGTGCGGGTTGGTTTGCAAACCCCTCCATACTCTTGGGAACCCTGACTGAGACCTTGGAAATGCTGCGCCTCGGCCGTCTCAAAGACCGCCTACCAGCAGTGGCCAATCTAGACGGGGTGCAGGGTACGGGTTACCAACACCCCTACCGATCGGCTGCGGATGCACAGACGCTGCTCGCAGCCTTGCAGGCAGCAGCAGCACAGGGCCTAGCCCCGGATGCAGCACACCTGCAAGAGGTCATCGACCGCGACAGCATCGATCTGATACCAATAGGGATGGGGCATATCTTTCTAGACTACCCCTTTTTTCTCAACAGCTTTCTGGACAAATTTATTCTGGAAGCGATCCCCTTGGCAACCAAGGTCTAGCACCAAGACGCTGCAATCGCTCAGAGCCGCATCAACTCGGCGATCTCGCGGTCTGAGAGGCTGGGAAATTTGGATACCACGAGGAAACGCATTCTGCTGATGTAGGCCTTTTCCATCGATTCGATGCTGTTGAATTGTGGTGAGACCACGATTTGTCGGCTGTAAAGCGGGCCATCGTTGCTACCGCTGCGCTGCACAAGCACGTCGGCGTTGTATAGCTGGAATACAAACTTGCTGATCATAATGCCTTGCATATTCATGATGCGGCGCGTCTCATCGATGATTTGGGGCAGGGTGAGTCCGTCGGCAATGCCCGGCACGTTCACGACTGCATGGATCATGTCGAGCCGTTGCTTGGAGACCTTGACATACTTCATGCCTTTGATCAAAAACTCCAATGCCAGGTCTTTATGGGACTTTTTGCTCTGTACATTCTTGCCCAATTCCTTGAGGAATATCACATCGACTCCCCGCTCCTTGGAACGCTCGATGCGCTCGATATATTTGCCCACAATGGACCTCGCAAACAGCGAAAACGACTGAAAACCCAATTGCCGCTCAGAGAAGGAAGGGTCCAACTTCAATAGGTTTTGTTTCAGATTGGTCATGAAAATCGGCTCCTCAGAGCCATGCATCGAGAGCAAGCGCCTGAAAAGCTCGTCGAGATCGTATTCCTCCTCCTCGGCACCGGCCTCGGTCTCCAAGGAAAAGAGATCGTTGAGGGAAACAAACTCGGTGCTGTTTTTCTTGAGCAAATTGCCGACAAACTGTCCGAAACCAGCCACGATCACATCGCGCCCCTTGGTCTTGACCGTCTGCACAATCGGAATGAAGTCGGTGTCTTGACTGCCTAGCACGACCGTCTTGATGTCTGGATACAAAGCCAGATCTTCCAAAATCGCAATGGTAATGCGGATGTCGGCCCAGCTCTTGCCTTGGATCGTCGTCTCGGGGAGGTGGATCAAATCAAAGCCCTGCTCGACCAGCACACGTTGGTATTGCCGAAACATGCCATAGTTCCAGTTGGCGTAGGCTTTTTTGATGGCAATGGTGCCTTTGTTGCTTGCAAAATCGACGATCGGCTCGATCTGCAAGGGCATTTCCTCGCGCGGATAGACCTGCTCAGAGGAGATCGCGAGGTTTTCAAAATCGAGGTAGATAGCGACGAGGTCTTTGGCCATGTTTCAAATCTTGTTTCAAGGCGCAAAGATGCTGAAAATAGAGCGAACGCGACCAAGTAATTCCACGATTTCAAAGCAGAAACCAGTGTGATTGCTGTCTTTTTGGGGTTTTCCTCTAGCATCACCAAGCATAGTACTCCACGAGGACCTGTATTTCCTCGGCCTCTTGGGACTCCGAGAGCGTCCACTGATGCATCTTTTGGAGGTACAATTGATCGTCCCATTCATACTGCGCATACATCAGGCTCCTGCCCTCGGTGCAAGGATCTTCCAGATAGACGATCGCACGGAGCATTCCCCGACGATCGTAAAAAAGATAGGTGTAGCTCGGAAAATCAAGGTCGGCCTCGCACTTGCGTGTGTAGGACACCAACAAGCCAGGCTTGCGGCCAAATTCAAATTTGCGAAAAGCCATCATGCGTCCATCTTGCGCATCGTGCAAATCTTGATGCAGCGGGATGAAGGTCGAGTCTGTGGGCAAGAGCATCCCCTTGCGCAGCACAGGCACCTGCGCGGCTGCGCGGTGGCAGGTTCCCGCAGCATAAAGCGGCTTCCCCTTCCAGGGTGAAGACAAGGTATAGCCCTGCTGCCCGATCGTCACACCTTGCTGGGCGTCATCCCAGGCAAAGGCGATTTCGGAGAGCGCCAAGTCATCGAGGCCCAAGTGCATTTGGGTGTTCAAGGATTGCGGCCCCTTGTCCATCATGGTATAGGGGCTCATGATCTTGGCAGAATCACCCAGCCATTGATTGCGGTAGCCCGTCGTGATTGTGACCTCGGTAGGTGGCTCAAATGAGCGTCCTTCATCAATGATTTTCTGCAATTCTGCTTTTTGAAACGCAGGCACGCAGCCTATCAGGAGCGATATTGCCAAGGCACAGCATGTAGGAATGACTCTCATCTACCCTCAATCTTGGCCTTGCTGTGTCTGGATCGCGTTGTAGTTGGCGGTAAGATCGATCATGTTGTAGTACCATCTGCGCTGCCCAGACTCATCTACAAATTGCTGCATATTGCTCGACCAATCATAAAATGCATCGCCACCAAAGATGTTTTGGCATCCCTCGGAAGAGTCGCTCACATTGTTGTTGATCTCCGTCGCGCCATCGTTGAGTGCCACATCGGGGTAGGCCGTGCTTGTGCCTTCAAATGCCTCGGCTTCATCTTCTTGGCTAAATTCGATCGTCTCCTTGAGGTATTTTTTCCAAGCATTCACCTGCGTCTGCGTACAATTGGCCGCAAGACAAGCCGTTTCAAACTCGGTAAAAAGTGTGGTGATACGCGTAAAATCGTCGATCGCCGCCTGATCGGGCGCCTGCCCTTCGACGGGCGTCGTTTGCAGCAGTACAGCTGCGTCATTCGTTTGGTTCAAGTACCAATAGGCTGCATGATCGCGGTCTTTGCCCCAATCGCCAAGGACGTGAAAAATTTCAGCGAGCTTGTGCTGCACGGTAAAGCTAGACTCACTCATGGCACCTGCTGCGCCCGGCAAGCCAGCGAGGGCATCATTGGTGACACTCATGCCACCACGCAAACCAGCCATTCCACCGGGATGCATATTGAAACCGTTGCCATCTGTTTGGTCAAATGCCAGTACATCATCGGAGTTTTGAACCAAGAGGTGGCTGTTGCGACCGCCAGCTTGCCGCCCTTTGTGCAAGCCTAGCGTCGTGAGGATGGTTTGCGGCTGTATATGCCGATGCGAATCACCATCTCCAGGCTCCGTCGAGCCAATATAGGTCTTGCAGTGTTTGACCTGTGTATCACCCGTCCCTTCTACCCAAGCCACGGCAAATGTATCGTTCCAATCTGCTGAATTTGCTGAGTCCAATGTGCGACGTAGGCTAGTGATATTGGTGATCTCGGCAGTGTCACTCCAAAGTCCATGGCGCACAATGGTGATGTCTCTGAAAAAATCATACAAGGTAGCCTCACTCGCCGATCCAAAGTCGGGGAGGGCAATCTCGGTATTGTCGGCTTTTGTGAGGCTCGTATTGGTGGTATCCTTGTCCATATAATTCAGGCGCGCCTGATCATTGGTCTGGTTGGCAAACTCGCCCATCACAGTCCGAATGAAGCTTCCCCCAGGCTTCCCATCCACGGTCAAACCATTGGCGGCTTGCAAGAGTGCAATCCCCATGATCACCTTATCGGTGACGATCTTTGGATTGTCTGCGATCGTCCCTTGCAGGTCATGCGGCACGGTGTAATCGATGCCTGTCACGTTTTGCGAGACATATTCACAAATCCTGATCGCCGAATTGTAGTTGTATTGCACACTGTTGTCCCATTCATTGTCGGCTGAGCCACCGATCAAGAATGCCCTTGCATCGCTGATGTTTACGGCAGCCGCAGTCACGACCACTCCCTGATTGACTGCAAATAGATTGGCATTGGCTGCGTTTGTGGTTGCGGTAAAGCCTCCATGGCTGAGTGTATCGGTCAGCAGCGTGGTTGCACTGTCACCGGTTTCGGCATCTTGTTTTTGGATAGGATTCGCCGTCAACGAAAAAGCGGGTGCTGTTCTGGTTTGGCCACCCACAGATTCCAATGAACCATTTACAGCAGTTGCAGGCGCAGTTGTTTTTTGAAGTTCTGACATAAGATAAATTTTGGCTATGCGATGAATCGTAGGTCAAGATAGCAAATTATCCGCTCCGAAATCAAACTATTTTGCTGGACGATGCAAGCTCACTGCAGTTGAGCCGCACTTCAGTCAATTCCCTCTTCTTTGCGGGCATGGGCACGCCTGCCTATGAAATCCTTGAGGCGGTCGAAGTCTTTTTTGTAGAAAAGGCCCGAGCCCCGCGACACGTTGTTGGTGGAGCTGAGGCTAAAATCTTCCCGGTTGAAGATCTCCATGACCATTTGCCCTGCAGTGGGATCGAGATTGCCGGTCGTGTCGGGCTTAGGCAAGACCTTAATGAGTACGCTCAGGTCGCCGATGCTCAGGCTGCCGGTGCTGTTGCCGATGAGGTTGCCGTTGCGCTCGACGGTCACCCGATCGTTGAAGAGGCTGGCCCGCAAGGCCAACTGCACGTCTTGAAACTCGTTGGAGTTGACCTCGACGCCTAGCTTGGGGTCGCTAAATGCCTGCGACAACCAGTGATTGACTTGGTTGGAGACCAATTCCGAGATGCTGGAGGTGACGCCGGCGGCGGCACTGCTGCCCGTGAATCCGCTGTTGGGACTGCTGAATCGCCTGAACATGAGCAAGCTCACAACTTGTTTGTTGAGTTCTTGGTCATCGTATTGTATTCCCCTGAAATAGGAAGCCAAGCCTAGCACGTCTTGCTCTGAAAGCTGATCGAGGCGCAGCTCCAAGTTGATCTCTGGTGTCAAGAGCGACCCTTTCATGCGCATCACAATATCTACGGGCACACGGTTGCCACCACCTCCACTAGCCACGATTGGACTGATGTCGGCACTCACTTTATAGACGGCCTCCAAGTCCAGCTGCGCATCAAATGGGTCTCCATTCCAAACAATTCGCCCACCAGAATTCACGTCAAATTTCTTGTTGAGGACGTTTTCCATCGTGAAGTGGTAATCCCCTTTGCTCACGGTATAGGCGCCAAACATATTGAACTCACCATCTGGCGTGAGCAGAATGTTGATGGCCCCTTCGCCATTTGCCTCGATGATATCCCCTGCAAATTCATCAAATATGAGGCGCACACGGGCATTTTTGCGGGCATTGACGCTGAGCGACATTTGCATGCCGCCAAAGTCTAGTTTGGTATTTTTGGCGAGTGTGTCACCTTTTTGGATGAAATTGACGAAGTCCAAGCGATTGGCGCTGGTATAACTGCTGATCGGAATATCGAGCCAAGAGTCCTCGCCAGTATTGACCCAAGCCTCAATGATCGGGGATGCGATGGTGCCCTTGACACGGGCCGAGTCGCCATCGAGCACGACGTGGCCATAAAAGACGTCATTGTCTTTTTTGCGCGTGTCCATCAAAACCAGGTTGTTGAGCTTGCTCACATGCATATCGAGCTTTACACCCAAGGGATCATTGTACCAAACATGGCCATTAAGTTCTGCTGAGCCGCGTGCTGTATCCCTGATGACGAGGTGGGAGAGGTCGATGCGCTCATTGTCAAACAAGATTTGTCCATCGCCAATGCGAAATGGCGCATTGAGATAATCTACCTTCAAGGAGGTGTTGGTGAAACGTGCAACGCCCCTGAGCTCGGGCTTGGCACCCGTGCCCCTGATCTTAAAATCGTCCAATGCCACCCGCCCTTCCATATCACTCAATATCCCCTCCACAAATGGTGCAACCCATGACAATTGCAAGCTTGAGGAGTCAGCATCAAAATGCAAGGAGTCGCTTCTCACATTGTACCAACCTTTGGTGATCACAGAGTCTTGCCCCCAATGGCCGATCTCTACCCGCATACCTGCATAGTCTGGCCCAAAGATATAGGGCCACCCAGCATAGAAGCGCATGCCGATACTATCAACTTGTTGATATCTGAAATTTTCAATTTCACCACTGCCATAGATCGACGGTTGACCGCTGAAGAGGTTCCAAGCGCCAAAGGTGGCACGCTTGAGTGTGCCATCGATGTCCAGCGTGCTGTCAAGCACGCCCAATACATTGCGCAAGCTCAGATTGCGCAGATCGACATTGAGCAAATCTTTACGATCTCGTGATACGACTCCACCGATTGCGATTTCCTGTCCTTCGCAGCTCAATTTCAAGCTGTTGACATGGTATCGGCTGATCAGGGAGTCGGTCTTTACCTTTGCGAGGCTCGGCGGTTTCTCGTAGAAGTGGTCGATGGAATTGTTGCCTGCAAATTTCCAAGTTTTACCCCTGATCGAGATTTTGGATTCTCCAGATCGGATGATGGAATTGATTTCGCCACCAGCCTTGAAATTGGTTTGGGCGACGATGATGTATTCGCTGCCGATCTCTCGTTGGGAGGCCTTGAGGAAATAATCGACTTGGTTGGCATCGGCTGTGGGCTCAAAGACGACATTTTCAAAATGGACGTCTTTGCCGATGGCGAGTTGCTTGATGGAAACATAAGCCTGCCCGAGCAAGAAATTTTGTGTGCCATCCTTTTGCAAGGAGAGAAAGATCGAGTCCCGGTCCATTCCCACCGTCCCAAAGCCAACTGAGTCAGATGTGATCTCGATGTCCAATTCCTCAACCGACCCGTGCTCAAAGCTCACCCGCATCTCTGTGCCAGGCTCCAAGTACAAGGGCACTTGGAAAAAAGCCAAGGCATGGTTGAATTCTGCCTTGGTGCGCAGGGTATCCTGAAACCTGAAGGCCTCGGGCTCCACGATTTTTTGGGCATAATAGGCATCGGTGAGGGAGTCCTTGTTTTTGATATAAAGCCGCGTTTCCTTGGCGAGGTTGCTGATCACCTCCACAGCCTTGGGGTATTTGAATTCACCCAACAGGTCCATATCTGCCAGCGAACTCCGCAATTTGATCAGGTGCCGATTTTGGGCATCGCGCTTGCTCGACAGGACCATATTGCGCAGGGCGAGCGAATCCACGCTCCCACTGCGCACCAAACTGGCTTGCAAAAAACGCATTTTGCCTGTGTAGTCCTCAAGCTCTGTTCCCTCGACGTCGATGTTTACGATCGCAGAGAGAAACACAGAATCATTGGGGAGTACGTCATAGTGCGCCAAGTCGAGGCGCCCTACGTCACCCACGACAAAGAAGTGCTGGGCAGAGTCTGGCACATCCATATCCACGGTGACCGAAGCATTGCCTTCCTTGTCGATCACATCGACCTCTCCTGAAATATGGTAGCCACGCAGTTTTACATCTTTGGTGGTGACGGCATCGAGGTGGTGCCCCTCGATATCTGAGTTGGTGAGCTTGCCATCAATGTCGGCCGACATCCTGCCAAACTCAGTTCCTGAGCCATTGATCTTGCCTTCGAAGTTGAAGTAGCGCGATGTAAATGGCAACTCGGCTTCCAGGGCGACAAAATTGATGTCTTGTGTGCTCACCCAGCCGTCATAGCTGATGTCCTTTGCTTTGGGAGGCAGGATCAGGTGCAGGTTGGAACTCAGGTTGCCGAATGCTGAGGTCATATCGGCATTGACGACAAAGTCATTGATGCCTCCCAAAAACTTGCCATTGATGCCGCAGGTTTGGAAGCGCGCCAACCAAGGCGGCAGACTCATGCTGGGCAAGAGGCGCTTGATTTCAGCAAAGCTGAATTGGCTGTCTTTGAACTTGATGTCCATCAAGATATCGTCGCCTTTCGTGTATTCCAAGAGGCGCGCATTGAGGTGCAAGCGCGTGTGGTCCAAGTATTCCACATCGAGATCGGGCGCTTTGAGCTGCGCCAACGATCCAGTGACAGGTCCACGTAAACGCACGATCCCTTGCAAGGGAATCTCTGTCCCAGGTAGCAGTGCCTGCAACTCTTCAAACGATACCACGCCGCCCACGATCCCAAGTTTGAACCGCAAGGCATCCTCGTCGATGTAGTCGGTGAGTGCGACTGTCGTGCGCAAATGTGTATGCTCCATGAGCCCGATATCGAGCGAATCGCTGTAGATACCCTTCATATCGCCATACAGATACCCAGCGAGTTGCAGCGGCTCGGCAAGCGGCATATCATTGGGGAGTAAGCGATTGAGTGTCTTAAAATCAAATTTGGAGGGTCTGAAATGCGCGGAAAACACGGGGTAAAACCCGGTCCAGCCGCTGTCTGGGCGAATGTCCTCCAACTCCGCATCAAAATCCAGCAGGGTGCGCCCGATCACGAGCCGCGTATTTTCCATGCAGATCGTAAGGTGCGAAGCCGTCTTTGGCTTGAGTACAATCAGGTAATCTGAACTCAGCGAATGGATCATTTGCTGCGAATTGACCTCCTCTAGACTCAGGCCCCGCACGTGCCCATACATATGTTGCTCGGGCGTAAAGTGAAAGCCGAGGTCGGCTTGGATGGGGTGAACGTTCAGATTTTTGAAATTGATCTGCTTGCCTGGCAGCAGCACACTATCACTTCGTGTGGAGTCGATCATGCTGAACCTGCCGCCGTGCAGTTCGACCTCGGGAAAATCCAGATCAAGTTTGATCGGCTTGGAGGGTGTCGTGTCGGTGCTAGTGCCATTGAGGAAATCATAATTCCAGATGGAATCACAGCGACTGCGGTACAGATGTGCCTCAGGCTCGACGAGCATCACATGGCTAAACTTGATGGATTGCACGCCACGTGGCGATAGCAGAAAATTGGTGAGTGAAAAACTCGCGAAGCCCAGCTTCAATTCCTTGACTGCAAAGATCGTCTGTCGCTGTGCATCCTTCATTTTGAGATCACCCAGCACGACATGTGCTGGCAGATCCACATCGACCCTACCGATCTCCACCGGCACCCCCAAGGCATCGCTCACGATCTGCGCGACATAGGGTACAAGCTGATTTTGAGCCCATTGCGAGCGCAATCCCCAAAGTGCCAGCAAGATCAGCAGGCATAGGAATACGCCCACAACACGTAGGGTTCGAAAGATATTTTTGAGGAAGCGCTTCAAAACATTCAAATATACGAAAAGTGAATGGGTTGGCGAGGTTGTAGGTAGCAGTTGGCAATTAGAAGTTGGAAATGAGCGATTGTAGAAAGAGGAAGGAGAACGCTGGCTAATGCCGCCGGGTTTTTGTTTCTAGGGACATTATGGATCGCGACACATGGCCCTGGGATGTCAGTAAAGTTTCCGGAAATCTCTCGGCAATGCCGTACATTGCTGGGAGATTTCAAGATACAGACAGAAGATGATTCCACAATCTCCATTGCGATTTTCATTGATAGGTGCAGCTTTCACCTTTTTGATTGTTGTAGGCGCTGCATCCTTGCAAGCGCAGATTTCCAAAGACGGTCATTTCCCACAAGGGATATCGCTTGCCAGGGAAGCTCGGCTATTGGACGACGGGGCCTATGATGATTCCTTGGAATCTGAACGGTTTTGGCAGGTCGAGGAGCATGATACCCTCCTCGTCAGCTGCATCACAGATCCAAAACTCATCGCAGAGATACGCATCGCCTATGCGCATTGCGATACGACGCCTGACTTCCATGAAAGTCTATTACAACGATCGGAGATCAAAGCAGCCTTGCTCAGCAATTCTAATGAGTCTATTTTTCTTGCCTTGGCTTCTATAAAGCAATTTCATTTCGATACCACCCGGTATGTGTATGATGAAGAAACGATACGCATCCTCTTTGATCGTGCCCAGCGCGCCGATGATGGCAGCAAAGGCTACCTCGACGCTTTGCTTTGTGCCGATCCACTGCGTGCTCAGCCGCTGATCATCGCACTTCTAGAGCTAGCAAAACTTACGCTGGATGAGCAGCAAAATTGGCTTTTCACGCTCAGGTTTACGCCGGCAACCTTGGAAGTGACCCATTTTTTAGCGAAACGGATGGGTCAGAAACCGTCTCCAATTGCCGATATTGATCTCAGAATCGATGCTTTTGAAACCCTGTGTGAGTTATATTTACATAGCCATTCACCAGAGCGCGAGATCATCAGTCAGCTTTTACTCGAGCACTATCAAGCAGCCAAAGAGCCCGAAAAACTGCGGTATTCGATATTGTCTGCCTTTGCAAATAATCCCACACCGGAATTGCTTCCGCTATTGCTCCAATATCAAGACGATGAAAAATTGGCCCACCATGTGCGTGCGGCAATTGTGAAAGTCAATGGTGCGGCAGCCCAGTCCTTGGTACGGGAAATGCTCGTGGACGAATACCAATACTTCGACGGACTTTCGCAAATCCCTGTGGCATGGGCTGGAGATACTGAGGGAGCGCTCAAGATCTTCCTCAAATATGAAAGCGATGAGCATGGGGATTATGGACATCGTGATATCCTAGAACGCTGCTGGCGAATGGGCGGCCGCCCAATGGCAGTGGGCTATCTAGCAGCACTTGAAAACTCTTCTGGAAAATTGGAATTAGAGGAATATTTGCGCCTTCGCTACCTACCCATCGACGACCAGCATCCTCTCAGCATCTTAGCCGACACGTTTTTTGAAATTGGCTTGTTGGAGCAGCCATTCACCAATCAAGAATTGGAAAACATTCGGGCCGAAAACCTAGTGGATGAGAACACCAATTTTGCAGAGATTTTGATCCGACAACTTCCTTGTTTCGTACCCGCAAGTGAAATGGAATCTTGGAATTCTGGTTCCTGCGATTATTTCTTGAAACTGATCGTGCCAGCCTCCAAAGGCAAGTTGCATGGCCTAGAATGCTACGATCACACCTACGATGTAACTTGGAATGAATATAAAAACACCACCTGCCTCATCTTCCGTGAAAAAGCCTACATGTTTGATGGGGACAACCATTCGTACAGCCGATCGAAGGATGACAATGACATCGTCGTAGGCATGCTCCTCTCAGAAGTTGGAGCGATCGAGCGTTTCGTGCCATTCCAAATCGACAACAAAGCCGCCTGCCTCTTCGCCGAACCCAGCAAGGCCAAAAAGGCCATCGCAACCCTACGTCTCGAAGAATGATGCCCAGTCCATTCATCGCACATCAGCACCGCCCATCCGCCGATACCGACGGGTGGAAAATAGAAGCCCGTTTACCCTATTCTTTTCATCGCGTCTTGGCTTTGACATGTGTCAAGCGTGCATCCCCATCTTACCCTTTCCACACTGAGGCTGTATCTTTTTGAAGACGTTGTATTCTCTAGACAGTTCAAGCTTCTTTCACAACTAAAGTTTGCATTGTCTATGTTCACGTTACACCTTCCAATTCTGAGCAGATTTAGCCTTGCCAGCATGATTCTTTGCCTTGCGGCAACATTGGTTTTCGGCCAATCGAATGCTGTTGCTTTCCAGCCCAGCACCCAGGAGACCAGCGATTTTTGGATCGACCCCGCAAACGGGAGTTTTGAAAATCAGGCATTTGATGCACCCCTTGCGCAGGATACCTTGCCGATCAGGCGGATCGACGATCCCCAGGAACTTGCACGGATCAAGGAGATGTACCGTGACGACAAACTGGCCCCCAAATTGGAGGATCTATGGCGAAGTGGCCCGCTGCTCACAGGTTTGATTCAAGCTGGATTGCAGTCTAGCGACGCCAATGACCTGGTCAAGACTTTGGACAAAATCATCCAAATGGGCGAATACAGTTTTGATTTCAAATCGAACCCCGAAATCGATTCCCTGCTCGTCCGCCTGTCCCAAACGACGGGCGGATTCAAACAGAAGGCTATCTTGGCGCTCGCATCGTGCAGTCCTGTACATTGCACAGCGCGTATCATGGCATTCATCACGCAAGAAGATGATGATCCCTCTGTGCGACAAAAAGTCTTCAGGGCACTCTCACATGCTTCTCAGACGCCCTCCATCATTGATTTCATCGGCGATTTTCTGGGGGACAAAGACCCTGGGACTGCGCTTGCGGCGTTCAATGCCCTTTGCGAACTACATTATGCTGACGGTTGTACCTTGCGGTCCCAAATCAATGCCCTTCTCATCCCGTTTCTTGCATCCGCCAATTTGCAAGATCAGAACCTCGGACTCGGCATCCATCAACTGACCATGCATGCGAGTCGTGACTTGCTGCCGACGTATGAAAAACTCTATGAACTGAAAGGTCAAAACCAATATGCACTAGGCGCAATCGCCGAGCTAGATGGCGCCAAGGCGATCCCGCGCGTAGAGGCACTGATCGCAGACAAGGATAGGTCTTACCAAGCGATTCCCATGATCTCATTTGCTTGGAAAAATGATCCACAAGGTGCCCTGAAAGCAATTCTCGAATTGGAAAGGCTCCAAAAAGGCAGCTATCAACAGGAATTGTTGGAAATCGCATTCAACATGGGCGGACAACCGATGGCGGAGCGCTATCTTTCAGGAATGTCACCTAGCAGTGGAATGGATGAATACGCTCCCTTCTATTTTCAAGAAATTACCGCCAAGCATCCGCTGCGTTCGAAGGCGACTGCACTTTACAATGCTGGCCTCATCGACCAACCCATTTCTGATGCGCAGCTGCTGGATTTGAAAAACACCGCACTTTTTGGGCATTTTCCAGACTATGGGGAGATCTTATTGCATTTCCTCCCCGGGTTTTTTGAGCTTGAAATAGATGCCGACTTTTATTACGCCTATTGTAATGGCCTCCTTTCCATAGCTGGGAGTCAATTCCAAACCGCTGAATTTTATCTTCATAACAATTCTCCCGGCATGATGGATCCACCCTCCGAAATGTTTCTCCTTTACAAGGACGTGGGCTTTGCGATCGGCCCTTGTGCACCAGGCTCTGGGATTGGTGAACAAGATATCCTGCGTATGGTCAATCAACTGCTCGCATCGCAAGGCATTGAAAAACGCATCTCTCGCGTACCTGCAGACTACAATTACTATATGCTGGAAGCGCCTAGCAAGCTCGCTCAAATCTACGAGGTTCTAGAATTGGTGGCATGGGAGTAGTTGGCAGTTAGTAGTTAGCAGTTAGCAGTTAGCAGTTGGAGCCACGCAACTGCTAACTGCTACTTGCTAACTGCTAACTCCCCATTTGCAAATCTCTACGCGCGAATCCCTACCTTTGCGCTCAATATGCCCACGATCCTCGCCATCGAATCCAGCTGTGATGAAACCAGCGCTGCCGTCATCCGTGGCGGCAAGGTGCTCTCCAATGTCATTTCCTCCCAACTCCAACACAGCATTTATGGCGGAGTGATCCCTGAGCTTGCATCGCGCTTGCACCAGCAGCGCGTGGTCGCGGTCACGCAGGAGGCGCTCGCCGCCTCTGGCGTGGACAAGCACGCATTGGATGCAATTGCCTTCACGCGCGGCCCCGGCCTCGCGGGCGCCTTGCTCGTCGGCACTTGCTTTGCAAAAGCCTTTGCGCTCGCCCTGGGCATTCCCCTCATCGAGATCAACCATATGCAGGCCCACGTCCTCGCCAATTTCCTGAGCGAGACACCTCCTACCCTACCCTTTCTCTGCCTCACCGTGAGCGGCGGCCATACCCAAATCGTCCTTGTGAGGGACCATTTGGACATGGAGATTATTGGACAGAGCATCGACGACGCGGCGGGTGAGGCATTTGACAAGGCCTCCAAGGTCATGGGCCTCGGCTATCCCGGCGGCCCTCTCATCGACAAACTCGCCAAAGACGGCGACCCCAAGCGCTTTACCTTCCCCAAGCCCAATATCCCAGGCCTCGATTTCAGCTTCTCAGGCCTCAAGACCAGCCTGCTGTACATGCTGCGCGACGAGATGCAGCTCAATCCCAACTTCATTGAGGAAAACAAACACGACATCTGCGCCAGCTACCAGCGCCGCATCGTGAGCTACCTGCTAGGCCGCTTCAAAGAAGCCGCCCAGCTACACAACATCAGCCACCTCGCCATCGCAGGCGGCGTGAGCGCCAACAGCCACCTCCGCAAAGAATTGCAAGACCTCTGCCAACGCAAAGGCTGGACTGCCCACATCCCGAGCTTCGAATACTGCACCGACAATGCCGGCATGATCGCTATCGCCGCGCATTACAAGTACCTTGCTGGGCAGTTTTCAGATCAGTATGCGGTGCCGTTTACTAGGGAGAAGGAGATGTGAGGACGTTGGGCCTCTTGAGAATTGAAGTGAGTAATTGATGAGGCTAGCAGTCTGGTTTTGAAAAAATGTGACCCATCGGTTGCGACATTTCCTTTTCAAATAATGATTACCTTTGCACATCAATGTCTCGAAAGCATGAACTACAAGATATCATTCGAGGAAATGGATCGGTTGTGCAAGGAGCATCTATCCAAGCAGCCAACGCTTACCTTAGAGGAGAAGCGGCGGCAAGTGGAGCAGTTGCGGTCGCAAAGCCAATCGGGGTCGAAGAAGTCGTCGCGCTGACGACCTATATTGATCGCAACAACCTTTGGTTCCACGATTTGGACCAGACCAAGTACTTCGCAGAGGGTGCGGAGCAAAAGGTTTATGAGGCTGCCGATCCACGGTTTGTCATTAAGGTAAACAGTCGAATATTCTATGCCAGTTGGGAGGATTACCTCAACAACTTGCTGTTGCACAACTATTTCTTCCCATTGGTCGCTTATGAGCCCCTGGGATTTTGTCGCGTGAATGGACAACTACATTCAGTTGTGAAACAACCGTTTATTCCCTTCACAGAGCCTACAGATTTGGGTCGCGCGGAGGAGTTTCTCACATCCAATGGATTTGTCCGGCAAAAGAACAATGATTATTTCAGTCACGCGTTAGGGGTCATCTTGGAAGACCTGCACGACGAAAATGTGCTCAGCAACCAAGGATTGCTCTATTTTGTCGATACTGCGTTCTTTTTGAAGGAAAGCTTTTTTCTTCCATGACCTAGACGATCATCCTCAAGCGTAGAAATCTTGAAAATCGCCATCCTTTCGTTTGCAAGGCAGTGAATGGTTCATTTTTGTATATTTGAACCATGTACCTGAAATCGATCCACATCAAAAACATCAGAGGCATCGAGGACTTCAAGATGGAGTTCCCCGAAGGCAAGGAAGCAGGCTGGCACGTGCTGCTCGGGGCCAATGGGTCTGGGAAGACGACGGTGCTGCGGGCGATTGCGTTGTCGATGATTGGGCCGACGGAGTTTTTGAGATTGGATCCCAATTGGGAGCATTGGAGGAAAGTCAATGCCGCAGGAGAATCAGGAATTGATTTTGAATATTGGCTCAATAAAGAAAATGGGGCCACAAGTGATTTTGGCAAGACCATTGCAAAAGGTATTTTGAGATTACTGCGCGATCGAGAATCGATCACATTGGTGGACAATTCTGCAAACGAAGCAAAATCGGCACTCAATGAACACCTTTGGAATCAGAATGAACATTATTTCTCTGCCGGGATCGGAGCTTTTCGACGTTTTACGGGAGGAAACCAAGCCCTTGATCGCTACTATCGACCAAATTTGGTTGTAGGCTGCCATCTCACTTTATTCAAAGAAGACGCTGCATTAAGTGGCCCACTCGATTGGCTTAAAGATCAATTGGCAAGAACCACAACGCAACAAAATGGTGAAGCAGCGAGGGCGAGACTGATTTTGGATGGTGTAAAACACTTTATCAATGATGGAGAATTATTGCCCAGAGGATATCTTTTGAGTGAGATTACCGCAGATGGCCTATTTTTTACAGATCCGACAGGCTCATTGATCCACCTTTACAACCTCAGTGAAGGTATCATATCGGCATTAAGTCTTGGCCTCGAATTGTTGCGATTACTTGCAACCAATTTTGAGCCAGAAGATGTTTTCATTGACTATGAGTTCGAAAGGGAACAATCGAATAACAACGATTCAGAAGGGAACGGCGTCATTCATGCCTTCATTCCACAAGGCGGCATCGTCCTCATCGACGAAGTCGACGCCCATCTCCACCCCGACTGGCAAGCCCGCATCGGCACATGGTTTCGCAAAGTCTTCCCCAACATCCAATTCATAGTCGCCACCCACAGCCCGCTCGTCGTACGTGCCGCCGGTGACGACAGCCAAATCTGGTGGCTCCCAGCTGCAGGAAGTGCAGAAGAGCCTCGTCTCATTGAAAATGGTGAACGCAATCGGCTGGTGTATGGCGATGTACTCGATGCCTACGGCACAGAAGTCTTTGGCAAGCAAGATGAGCGATCTGCTAAGGGCAAGGAACTCATGCATGAACTGGCTCAACTGGGAACTTCGCTGATATTCGGCAAGTTAGATGAAAAAGGCATTGCACGTATGGAAGAGCTTAAATCCATGCTGTCCTTATGATACGGGTAAATCTGGAAGATTCTGTACTCAAGAAAGCGACACTGAATACACTCAGACGCAACCAAGACCGTATCAATCATACTGTACCTTGGGAAACGAAGGTAGAAGCTGCAAAAGATAAATGGGATCAGAAGCCAGATGGAGCATTCGCAGACATCAAGGAAAGGTTAATGGAATGCACAGCTGGAATAGACCTGTGTTGCTATTGCGAGCACAACGAGGCGGCTCATATCGAACATGTCTTTCCGAAGAAATTATTTCCAGAGAGAGCTTTCCTTTTCAGCAACTATGTGATGTCTTGCCCTAATTGTAATACAGAAAAGCTGGATGGTTTTGCTGTCTTCCTCGACGCTGACAGCCAATTTTTGCAAGAGTTCATTAAAGGTGGCCCCAAGATAGAGCCTTCAAGCGCTCGGAGTGCCTTTATCGATCCACGAACTGAGGATCCGATGGCTTTTTTCCTCCTGGATCTCACGACAGGCGAGTTCATTATTGATCCCTCAAAAAGTGCGAGGGATCGAGTCAAAGCCGCTTTCACCCTAGATCTGCTCAAGCTGAATACTCGCCACTGCCTACCAAAGTATCGGGTAAAAGAGGTCGGACAGTACAAAAATGCATTGCTCCATTTTATTGGCTGCCGCGATGCCAATAGCATGGCTGAATTGATTCCACATTTCCCGGACAAGCATTTCCCCATTGATGCCAACATCGCGCTTGATGACTTGAAGCGCAATGCGCAAGCATTCTACAAACAGGAAATCAAGGAATTCCATTTCCCAACCATCTGGCTTGAAATCAAGCGGCAGATCACACGCAATCCTGACGGATTCAAGATCAAGCACCCGGTCATCGCCAAGGCGATGCATGTTGCTGGCGCAATGGATTGGTAAACAAAAAAAATTCCAGAACCCAGCACAAGTCTGAATTCTGGAAATCCCATCATAAACCCTCAGAATTCAGCACAATGCTGAATTCTTCAAATTCTGAAAATTCTGCTCAGAGTTTTTGCAGTTGCTGATTGCTCACGTTCATGCCCTTGGCATCATATACCTTTACGATATAGCGGCCTGCGGGCACGCCCATGAGGTCCACAAGGGCAGTGTTGGTGCTCTCGAGGACGAGACGACCCGTGAGATCATAGACGACAGTCTTGCCAAAACGGAAGCCACTGTAGCTGATCAGGGAGAAGTTGGTGGTCGGATTGGGATAGAACTGCACGGTGGGTTGCTCGGCGATGCCAGCATTTGCTGCACCGACGGTCACCGTTTCAAACAGCGCATTGATGTTGTCGCCGACCATTTTGCCGAGGGTGATCGCGAAGACGTCGCTGAACTCGTAGTGAATGCCACCGTAGAGGCGTGATGTCGCTGTCTCGTAGGCAGCCTCGTCAAAGCAGGCATAGCTGCGTGGGCCACCGTGCAAAGCGCCATTGGTATTGTCGGTAAAGCCGTAGGTCGTTCCCAAAAGGTCATTCATGACACTCGTCATAGCACCCGACTGCGTGCTGTGACCGCTCGTGTACTCTGGGAATGGTGGTGTGCCAATGAGGGAAAGCCAAGTCGAGTCGATGTTGGCGCGAATGTAGGTGATGGGGCGCATCAGATTGTATGTGTATTTGGTCTTCCAGCAGGAGATGAAAGCATCGGTCTGCGACATGCCCAATTTGGCGTAGGCATAAGCGGCCCAACCAAGGTCTTTGTTTTCCACATCAATGCATTGCGTCAAAATCGAAATGCTATGTCCTGGAGGCGTGACAGTAGCACCACCATCGGCCCAATACATCGCGATGTTGTGCTGCGCCTGCGACAGGTTGTTCACCGTTGCATAGACCTGATAGGCATAAGCGTAGAAAGCCGAGTTGGTGTCGGTAGAGTATGTCGGCGGCGCCGTGGGAATCACTGGCGATTGCACACTCGCTGCCACGAAGGGACGGTTGTCGCCCCAGTGAGGCTGTACTGCCATGGCAAATGCTGGAGGTGTCGGTACCCACATGCCTGGCCCGGTCGGCGGCACATACGTAGGGTCGGTATTGTGGGCATAACCTTGATGGCCACCATCGGTCATGGACCAAGCAAAAATGTCTTGCGCGACAGCCTCGCCAAGTGTCTTGGAGACGGCATAAGAAGACTGCGCCATATAAGTTGCATTGTAGCGATCACGCAATGCGTGGATCGAGTCCTTGAGCACGGCAGTCGCATTGCCCCAGAGGCTGTCGATGATTGTCGCCATGCAATTGTTGGCCACGGTAGGCCAGTGATAACTCGTGCCAAGTGCGGCATCAGTCACCGTGAGGCCCGGCAGCTGACTCTCCAGACTCATGCGGTTGGGCATGCCACCGACGAGCGCTTCATAGAGCGCGAGGCCCGAATAGCCCAACGCACGCGATGCCACGGGTGGTGAAAAACCAGCGCCGTTCTTGATCAAATAGAGTTCACGGTTGAACCAATCTTGGGCCACTTGCGAGTCATAACTGTATGCATTTTGGGCATTCAATGAAACGCCAGCAAAAAGCAAAAGAGTGAAGAAGTAGATTTTTCTCATGAGAGTTTAATATCGATAAATAGTACCAATGTTGCCAATATAATAGTCGATCACATAAAAACAAACAAAAAACCTTACATCCCTATCAAAATCAAACCATACTTAAACATCGATTTTATTGCGCAAACTTCAAAACAGAAGAACTTCCGGGGAATTTACACGTATCCCCCGTCAAAATCTTACATCTGACTATGTATTCCAGACATCACAAAAGAATCTTCTTCGCGGTGATTTTGATAAGTACCTGCGCATTTTTCACGAGCTGTAACAAAAAGCCTGCCATAGATCCGCAGATTCCTGCTGCGCTGCAAGAAGTCAGCCCCAGCAAACTCGACATTTCCTACAAACGTGGCTGGTACGAGGACCTGGTGGATGAGCTGTTTGAAGAGCTACTCGCCCAAAACACGCAGCTCAAGGAAATCGTGGATGCCCAGGCTGCAATGCTGGATAGGATCAGTCAACAGTATGCAGCATTGCATGAAGCAGATGGCAAAAGCAATCGCTACTACACCTCGGCGCGCAACCATGCCACGGCAGTCCTAGACAGCACAATGGAGCGGCAACTCATGGCGCGCATCGATGCCAGCGAAGCGCGCTGGCAGGCACAGTTGGCTACACGCGATGCCCTTGGCGCCCGACTCCTGCATAGCCAAGAGGAGTTGCAAGACGAGTTGGCATCGCTCAAAGTGAGGCTCACATTGCCCCAAATTCAAGACTATCAGCGTAAAATGACGCCACAACTCGGCCCCGGAAATGCGATACTGGCAGAGCAAGCGGTTTTGCTGAAGAAAATGCAGCAATTGCCGCGTCCTTGAGGCTAGCCTTCGCAAAGGAAGTGCATTCCATTTGGTAGATGTTTCGCAGAAAAGAACTGCAATTTTGCAGGAATATGCAGAAAATCTGGAATTGGCTACAAAATCCTTGGGTGGCGACCGCGCTTAACTTCACCCTGGCCATGGCTGCCTACATCGGCAATCTGTTGCACCAAGTCTTTTGCCAGCCAGTGACTTGGGCCGCCGTTGTATTGATCTTTGCATTCATTCCGGTCGTATTCTGGCCCTTGTTGCGGGAGCGATGGCCGTTGCTGCACCCTGTGCTGCATATCGTGCGGGGCATTGCGTTTTGCATTTGCATCTATTGTATCGTATTCATGGAAGGCTGGAACTTTGCCCTGCCCTTTTTTATACCACTTGGGTTTGGCATTGCGGGTCTTGTCCCCCACTTTTTTGCGGGGCAGATGATCTATCAGTTGCTCCAACGCAGGCAGAGCTGGGTGCTCAGAGGGACTTTTCTCACTGGCATTTTGGTCTCCCTGATGCTTGCAGGCTATTCCGTCTGGGATTTCCGGGCTGCGGTTCCCATTGCCAAGCAACTCGCACTGCATCCTGAGCCCTACACGGGACCGCACTCCGACGCCGTCGAATGGATCCTGGGAATGCATTTCAGATACCATACCCGCTTGGAAGTCTTTGACGGTTGGCGACCGCCGCTGCACGACCCAGCGGGCATGATGGGTTTTTGGAGCATCGGGCGCATAGACCCGATTCCGATGGCTTTGCGGGAGCGGGTGGCGCTCTACGAAGCCGCGTTTCCCGCACGCGATCCCAAGGCGAATTGTACTTGTGCACGGGACCGGGACGGGAGGAGCTATGAGTCGGCAAATTGGTTGCGGGGAAGCGAATAGGCTTCGAAATTCTCGTCAACACCTTCATGATTTTCAGAATCCGATCGCTTCCATATCTGATCGAAGCTCATTTTTCCCTAAATTGCGGCTCCAACATTCGATACTCCATGCCTGCACCTCGACGCCATCTTTATTGGTTCGCCTATTATGCCATCAGTTGTCCCAGCGTTCGATACCGTGGGAAGTATTTGCTGGATGAATTGGCAGCTGCACACGACATCCCTTCGACCATGGTCTATCCAGGGTATGATCGCAAGGCACTGGGAAGATTCCTCAAAGTGTATTTTAGATTGCTTTTCTTCAGACCCGTTGGATCATGGATTGTGATCCAAAAAATCTACACGCAAGGCATCTATGCCTTCGCCTTGAAGTGGCTTGTTCGCTTGCGTCCAAGCGCCACGATCTATGAGTTGGATGATGCAGAATACCTGCGGCATTCTCCCAAGACCGTCGATTTCTTCCTTCGAAAATGCCAATGCGTAATTGTTGGAAGCAAGGAATTGGAGCAATATGCACGGCAATTGAATCCCAATGTGCATTGCATCGGGTCACCGATATTGCTACAGCCAAGGCAACCAGCGCCTGCAAACCCGGTCTTGACACTTTGTTGGATCGGATTCTACAACAACCACAAGGAAAGTTTCGAGGAATTGGTCTTGCCAGCGCTGGAGAGCATCGGCATCCCCCTCAAAATTACCCTCCTCGGTGTCAATCGCGCGCATCAACGGGAGGAATTGTCAGCGAAATTCAGTCGTTTCCCACATATCGCCCTTGAAATGCCGAGCGACATCGATTGGCTCGACGAATCGTCGGTCTATGCACGTCTCTCCCAATGCGACCTCGGCCTCTCACCGCTCCGAGATACCGCTTTTGAAAGGGCGAAATCGGCCTTCAAACTCAAGCAATGCCTTGCAGCAGGCATCCCAGTGTTGGTAAGCCCCGTCGGTGAGAACGTTGACGCGATAGACCCTGGTCGCAACGGTGACTTCTTCGATGATGCGGACAGCCTACGTGCACAAATCCTCGCATTTGCAGCTTTGAACGATGCAGATCGACAAAGCATGCGCGACGAAGCCTATCGCTCTGCGAGACCTTATGGCATGGCCATCTACGGCCAAGCTGTGCGAGCGGTATTGGACCAGGTCCACTAAGCTTATAGTCAAGGGTAGAACTGAGTTTGCCACCCTCCCGGTTACCATTCCAATCGCCGGGAGCGGGCCGTCTTCTGTTGAAAGCCCGTTTTTAGCCTTTGCACGATACTTGACGTGTCTCGCAGAAAATGTGTTGCAATTCTCCCAATTCCTCTCTATCATTCCTTCACAATGAATGTGTACGCCTACATCACCCCCATCGTCTTGCTACTGCTCATCGCAGAAGTGCTCGTGAGCATCATCGGTAAGAAAAAGCTCTATACCTTTCAAGACACCGTCGCCAACATTGGCACCGGCATCGGCAACCAATGCGTGAACCTCGCCGTGGTATTTTTGGTAATGAAGTGGTATGGTTGGCTTTGGCAATTTGCACCATGGCAGGTGCCGATCACCTGGTATTACGTGCTACTCTTGCTGCTCATCCAAGATTTCGTCTTCTACTGGTTTCACCGCATTGGCCACACGCTCAACATTTTTTGGGCTGCCCACATGCCCCATCACTCTTCAGAAGAATTTAACCTTTCGGTCGGCGTGCGTGCAAGCTTCACGCAACGCTTGTTTCAATTCCTCTTTTTTGATTGGGTCTTGGTCTTGATCGGATTTTCGCCAGATATGGTCTATGCCGTAGCAGGCATCCACTTGCTCATCGCCTTTTGGCACCATACCCGACTCATCAACAAGCTCGGCTGGATCGAAAAAGTGTTTGTCACCCCTGCACACCACCGTGTACACCATGGCGTCAATCCCCAGTACCTCGACAAAAATTTCAGTGAATTTCTCATTGTCTGGGATCGGATGTTTGGCACGTTTGCGCCCGAGGAAGAGGAGGTTTGTTATGGCCTTACCCATCCACCACGCACTTGGGACCCGATCTACATCAACATCCAGTTTTGGAAACAATTGGTGGAAGATTGCATCGCTGCACCGTTTTGGTGGGACAAGGTGCGCCTTTGGTTCATGCCGCTTGGGTGGCGTCCACGGGGCCTCGACGACCCCAAAGCTGAGAAAAAACGCATCGGCTACAACAAATCTGAGCAAATAAAATTCCAAAGCCGCCAATACAAGGGCCTCAGGCCCTACCTCGTGGTGCAAATCGTGCTGGCATTGGCAGTGTTGATGGTCACCACCAACCTCAAGTTGCCATTGACCGTCGAGGACCGTGTATTGCTCTCGGTCAATCTTTTTGTGATGATCATTGCTTGGGCGGGTTTGATGCGTGCCCAACGATGGGCTGGCCTTTTGGAGATCTTGCGACTGATGACTATGGCAATCGTGTTGGTCCTAGTACTCGATCGCTCGGGCTTGGCACCATGGATGGGCTGGAGCAGCATCCTCATTTTTGCGGCCGCAGGAGGTAGTATTTTGGGCATCTCCATGTTGTTGATCCATCGGCAAATGGAAGGTACGGATGTGCCAGCAATCAGCGCATAAGAGCAGGATCTAGGCTACTTTAACCTCAGTTTTGGATCAAAATCATTTGAGTGTGTAACAATTCAGGGGGAGACCAACAAAAATCGCTGAGTCCGAGGCCTCTGCCTGTCGCGCAGCAAGGCGGGGGCCGAAAGACGATGACCGTTTGCCTCCGGCATAAAACGCTCAAAATCGGCGATTTCAGTTGATTCCGTAGGAGGCAAACGCGTGTCCCGCAGAAGGCGGGGGTCTAAGCCCTGCGGCAGGCTGCCGCGGGCTAATGAAATTTCAACAAGGCTACCGCAACTCTGCGATAAAAGCAGGATCCATTTGCACTCCCATAGACCGTGCCCGATTCACATCGGATCTCGCAGCGTTTTTGTCTCCCAAGACCGCCCAAGCATAAGAGCGATTGCCGTAAAAAGTAGCTTGCTCTGGCGATCTTGCGATTGCAGCATTAAAATCATTCAATGCTGATTGATAATGCCCTAGATGCATGTGGCAGACCCCACGTGCATCGAATGCTGCCGCATTCTGAGCATTCAGCTTCAAAAACTCAGAGAAATCGAGCAGCGCTTGGGCATAGTTGCCCATGCTGAAATAAGTAAGTGCGCGATTGTTCCATGCGAGCGTATCAAGCGGATTGAGCGCAATGGCCGATTGGTAATCGACGATCGCTTCGTCATACCGCCCGATGCGACTGAAGACCGTACCACGATTGCGCAAGGCCTCAGGCAAGGCGGCATCCCACTGTCCTCCTGATTGGCCCGGACTCACCAAGGAAATCACCTTGGAATAATCCATCAATGCAGCCCTGTTTTGTCCAAGGTCAAAAAAGACGTTTGCACGGTTCAAATACCCGAGTGGGTGCCCTGGCCAAAACTCCACAGCTGTATTGAGGTCGGCCAATGCACGGTCGCGTTGGCCTTGACTGCGCAAGTATTGACCACGATTCACATAAGCAAAGACAAATTTCCTGGGGTGATGCTTGATCACGTGGCTCCACAGTGTATCGCTGTTTTTCCACACAGGAATGTATTTCGCCGTAAGATAGGCGCTCATTGCGCAGAACAAAATCGCCATCCCCGCCACGGCAATTTGCCATCTGCGGCGACCTTCCGTAGCGCGTTGCGCCACCATGCAACCCGCAAACACCAATCCGATATAGGGAATGTAGGAATACCGATCGGCCGTAAAGCCAATCCCGGCACCCACGATTTGTAAAAGAAATACAATGTTGAGCGTGAAAAATGCCATGCCAAATGCCACCTCGCGGCTGGCCTTACGCAGCAAAATTGCAGCGACGCCCATCAGCAGCGCACCGCCTGCTCCTAGATAATGCATCCATCCCACCTGGTCGGGATAGGGATAATAGGTGCAATTTTCATAAGGCACGATGGCCTTGATCAAATAGATGTCATAGGCTGTAAGCCCGATCAAAATGCGGTCCAGCAGACCAAAATCCTGGGCCATATCGAGCGATCCGCCACGCCCTAGGAGCACGATACCCACCACACCAATCGTCAAAGACCCGACAAAAAACGGAACCTTTTCCAGAAGTATTCTCCAATTCCAAGCACGCCCTCGGTACCAATCAATCGCCAGCATCGACAGCGGCAAGGTCACGGCCTGGATCTTGCTCAGCAGCGATAGCACAAACAAGATGCCCCCAAGGGCCATCCACAACATCTTGCGGGAATCGAGGAACCGCACATAGGCGATGAGCGCCCCGACGTAAAACATTCCAAACAGCACATCTTTGCGTTCGGTGATCCAAGCGACTGATTCGACACGCATGGGGTGCAATCCAAACAACAAAGCAGCCAAGGCAGCCCAAACAGGTTGGAGTCCCAGCATCCTCATCAAGATGAATACCAGCAAAGTACAGAGCACATGCATCCAAAGATTGTCCAAATGGAAAAGACCCGCCCGGGCTTCCAAGCTTGGCTGTGATTGGGTTTGCTGCCACTCCCAAGCAAAAGTCGCTACAGGCAATGGGTTGTAGGCATTGGTGATCGGCGTCTGGAAAGCCGCCCGATAGTCGCCTTGCACCACTGCTGCATTGCCATAGACATATTGGTCATCGTCCCAATTGGTCCATTGTAGGCGCAACACCCCCGAGAAAACCACACTCGTCACGATCACCACGAGCAACCCAAGCACTAGGCTCTGCCATGCACGCCGATCACGGACCCTGCCGCCTGCTATGGCTGCTGACTCCAACGGGCTAGCGCTCACGGGTGCAATCTCTTCTTGTGAAGATACTTGCTCTTGCATACTGCGAATGATTGAATTTTGAATATAAGAAAAAATGCATGTTCCCACATGGCGTGATGCTGCATTCAATGAGATTTCAAGTAAGGAAAATGGCTGCTTTGTACTGTATGGCAAATGTCTGCAATGGCCTTGCAAGGATTTCCAAATACCCACGCCCCTATCCATCATGCCACACACATGTAGCCGCCTTGCCAAGTTTGGGGCGCTCCCTAGCGTTTTACACGCACTGATGAAAGATTGGCATTCAATCTATCGGCAATGCCCAAAGGATTGCTGCCCAAGCAAAACGCAATGGAGGCATTCTAAAGACAGAGAACGCAGCCTACCGAAGTAATAGCTGCGTTCTCTGCACCAAAGCTTGCTTGCAATCGCCCGCAAGCCCATCGTCTGCGTGGCTTGCCTATTGCAAGCCTGCCACAAACACGGGATCCATATTGAGGCCCAAGGACTGGGCCTTGCTCACATCGGCCTTGGCAGCGACTTTGTTGCCGAGACCAGCATAGGCATAGGCGCGGTTCCCATAAAACGTGCCATCGTTAGGCGAGTTTTGGATAGCGGCGCCGAAGTCTTTGAGCGCCTCTGAAAACTTCCCTAGGCGCAAGTAACAGACGCCGCGCGCATTCATGACGCCACCCGATGCTGGCTCAAACTTCAAAAATTCCGTGAAGTCTTTGATCGCATTGTTGTAGTCTCCTATATCAAAAAAGGTGACCGCGCGGTTGTTCCAGGTATTTTTGTCTTTAGGATTGAATTTCAGGGCCAACCTGAAGTCAGCCAATGCCTCTGCGCGCATGCCTTTGCGGCTATAGATGGCTCCTCGGTTGCTCAATGCCCCCGGAATCGCCGGATCAATGCGCCCGATCGTGTCGAGGGGCGAAAAAATCTCGATCACCTTGCTATAGTCGGCCAAGGCGGCATCATTTTCCCCTCTGTCAAAATAGATGTTGCCCCGGTTCAGGTAGCCCAAGTGGTATTTGGGTTGCAATTCCACAGCCACATTGAAGTCGGCAAAGGCGCGATCGACCAATGTCTGGCGACGCAGTTTGTAGGCCTCGTCGCTCTCGCCCTTGAGCCTCAGCTGCGAGTCGCGGCGCAGGTATTGGCCACGGTTCACGTAGGCGAGCACGACCTTACGTGGATATTTTTTGATCACATCGCTCCAGAGTGTATCGCTATTTTTCCATGCAGGAATGTATTGCCACGACAAAAATGCACTCACCAGCAAGAGCAAACCCAAGACAGAAGCCACAACCGGCAACATCATCTTATTGTGGGCAGCGACCCGCTGGGCCACCATCGCCATCGCAAAAAACAAGCCGATGTAGGCGATATAGGAAAAACGATCGGCCATAAATGCACTGCCAGCCCCCAGAATTTGGAGCAGAAACATGATGTTGACCGTAAAAAAGGCCAATCCAAAAGTCGTCTCACGGCTGATCTTGCGCAACAAGAATGCGCCCACCATCACAGCCACTGCACCCGCCATGCCAGCATAGTAGATCGACTCGACCACTTTGGGATAGGGATAAAAAGTACATGTCTCGTAGGGGATCAAGGACTTGATCACATAAACCATATAGGCGGTGAGTCCCAAAGGCACGCGCTGTAGGAGCCCAAAGCTCTGATCGACATCGAGGGTTTCACCCGCTTGGAGAAATTTTACCCCGACATAGCCGATGATCGCCGAGCCGATGAAAAAAGGCACTTTTTCCAGCAGCATTTTCCAGTTCCAATCCCGCCCACGGTACCAATCGATCGCGAGCATCGACAGGGGAAGCGAGACGGCTTGGATTTTGCTCAGCAAGGAAAGCGTAAATAAGATCGCTGTGAAAACGATCCACAGGATCTTTTTGGAGTCTAGGTATTTGAGATAGGTGATGAGCGCCCCGACGTAAAACAGGCCAAACATCACGTCCTTACGCTCTGTGATCCAGGCGACCGACTCCACGCGCATTGGGTGGATGCCAAATAGCAAAGCTGCCGCCATGGCCCAAATGGGTTTGAGACCCAGCATTTTCATCAACCAAAACACCAAAAAGGTGCAGAGCAGGTGCATCCAAAGATTGTTCACGTGAAAAAAGCCAGCCTTGTCGGCGAGGTTCTTTTCAGCAGCTACCTGCTGCCACTCCCAGGCGTGCATCGCTACCGGCAAGGGATTGTAGTTGTTGTTGACTTGCGTCTTGAAAATCGCCTTGTAATCGCCCGACATCACCATGTCGTTTTCATAGACATACTCGTCGTCGTCCCAATTGGTCCATTGCAGCTTGGTCACACCCGAGAATACAATGCCCGTTACGACAACGACTAGCAGCGCGAGCGCCCAAGTCTTCATGTCAAATCCGCCTCCGAGGGATGGACTTGATGCCGTTGCACGCTGCGTGGCGGCACTGCTTTTCGTGACTTCCTTTTTAGGGGTTGGTTTCTTACCAGCCATATTTCATTCCTGATTGATGGCCCAAGATAATAAAAAGTGCGTCTCGCGATCAGAATTGATAAGAATTGATCAGAATTTGCAGAATTTGTTGAATTCGAAGGATTCTGGAAATTCAACGCTGCAAATTCGATCCTTTTTGGTCATTGCGTTTCGCGTCCTTGCAGCGCAGACAATTGGTGAATGAAGCGCTGCCGATCATGCTTGGCCGGCTCACTGCAGGCCGAATCAGCGGCCCTCATAATTGCATTTCAAATAACGTGACATCCTGCAAAGGACGAAATCAATGCAGCTGAAAGTCTATTTTTACATGAAGGAAACGCTGAGTTTGGACCGATCGCGCTCCTTGCCGTCCAAGAAAAAATGTCGCTCCAATACCAATGGCAACGATATACCCCCAGATCGGCAACATTCATCGAAAAAAACGCATATTTTAGCTGACATTCAGCCATCTTTGCAAAGATTGATGCTTGAATACCCCAAGAAGCTTGCTCGTATTATGAGAATAGTCCAACATTCTTGGAGCAATGCCGTCGCAGGAAGCGACGATACTCCACCACAACTTGATGAATCCATCCAATTGGTATTGGCTTTTGGCAGTCGTGTATCGATTGCCATGCCGAGCGTATATGAGATGATGCGAGCTGCCTATCCCAAGGCCGACATCATGCTCTGCACGACAGCTGGAGAAATCATGGGTACAACAGTTTCTGACGATAGCATTTCGCTCACTGCGATTGCATTTGAAAAAACGTCTGTACGAGGTGCCCAGGTGCGCCTATCGACTGAGGTTGATCACCACGAAGCTGGAATTCGCCTCGCCCAAACGCTCGATACACCAGGTCTCGCCATGGTAATGGTCTTGTCTGATGGTCAAAATGTGAATGGCAGTGAATTGGTCGCAGCCTTCAATCATGTCCTAGAAGGCAGGGTTCCTGTCGTCGGCGGGCTCGCTGGGGATGGTGCCAAGTTTGAATCCACACTCGTGGGCCTCAATGGGATACCTGAACCGGGTATGATCATCGCTGTAGGCCTCTATGGAACCGACCTTGAAGTGCGGTGCGGATCCCAAGGTGGGTGGGAAGCATTTGGTCCAGAGCGCATTGTCACCGAGGCTGTGGGCAATGTGCTTTACAAGATGGATGGACAATCGGCTTTGTCACTCTACAAGAGCTACCTCGGCGACCGTGCTGCGGAGCTGCCCGGGGCTGCCCTTCTCTTTCCTTTGAGTTTCAGACTCCAAGAAAACGGTCCCTTATCAGTACGCACAATCCTCTCGATCAATGAGGAAGACAATAGCATGACCTTTGCAGGCAATGTGCCTGTGGGTGCAAGCGCCCGGTTGATGCGCGCCAGCTTTGACCGACTGATCGATGGCGCACAAGAGGCTGCCGTCGAATGTACCACCCACAGTGAAAATCCCCATCAGCTAGCGATCTTGGTGAGTTGCGTAGGCCGCAAACTCATCCTGAACCAACGGGTGGAAGAGGAAGTGGAGGAGGTCGCGCATGTGCTAGGCGGGGCAGCCATCTGCGGATTTTATTCCTACGGCGAATTGTCCCCTTCTTCCCAAAATGGCCGTTGCGAGCTGCTCAATCAGACCATGACCGTCACCACGATCTCTGAGCGATGACGGTCGGCTTGAATCCACTTTTGCAGCGGCAGTTGCGCAAGCATCTCGACAAGGGCACAGAAATATCTTCTGAGCTCATGCCGCTGCTTGAAGCAATCAGCGAGGCCTACGTCCATTATGAAAATGATCGTAAGCTCATGGACCGGGCAATGGAGCTGAGCAGTCAAGAGCTCCTTTCCAACAACCGCACGCTCCAGCATAAAAACGAAATGCTCGACGCCTTTGTCTATCGTGTGAGCCACGATCTCAAGGCTCCTGTCAACAACCTACTTTCCCTCGCTGCGATGCTCGAGGAGCTCCAAGCAGAGCAAATCGCCTCCAATATAATGGTCGGCAAGACTGTAAAAAGTATCACCGACACGGCTCAGCGCATGAATATGCGCATCAACGACCTGCTCGACCTCAGCCGCATTGAGCAATTTTTGGATGCAGATCTAGAAGAAATCGAATTGCAATCGATGCTTGGCCAAGTCCGGCATGATTTGGAACATGAGATCGAAAACTCCAAGGCGATCATTCACACCGATTTTTCACGCGCCCCTACAGTTCGCGGCGGTCGTGAAAACACCAATAGCCTGCTGAGCAACCTGCTGAGCAATGCGATCAAGTACCGTGCGTCTGATCGACCTCCTGAAGTGACCATCGCTACCAGTCGCACTCCGACACATACAGTTCTCAAAATTGCCGACAACGGCATGGGCATTGATTTGCAGAAACATGGCGCGAAACTTTTTGGCATGTTCAATCGTTTCCATTCTCATGTTGCCGGTACGGGAGTCGGCTTGTTTATCATCAAAAAAATTATCGAGAAAGCTGGTGGTACAATTCACGTCGAGAGTACCGTCGGTATCGGCACAACATTTATCATCCATTTTCCTCATGCTAGCAACTAGTAACAAAAAGCTCAACTCCATCCTACTTGTCGATGATGATGATGTCACCATCTTCTACAATACCCATGTAATCAAGAAACTCGGCATCACCGAGCATATTCATGCCGAGCTAAATGGCGAGGAAGCTTTGCGTTACCTCATTGAAAAAAATGCACATGCACCCGACTATGTCAAGCCAGACTTGATTTTTTTGGACATCAATATGCCTGTGATGAACGGTTTTGAGTTTCTCGCAGCCTATGATAAACTGCCCGAAGAAGACAAAGGCAAGCATATGATCGTGATGCTCACAAGCTCGATGCTAGAAGTGGATCGCATGAATGCCACCAAATATGAATGTGTAACTGGCTACCTGCCCAAACCGCTCAAGCCAGAAGCCGTCGCTGACATCGTCGAAAAGCACTTCCAGCAATATGGAGGCAATTGAAGGTTGAGGCCGAGTATTTGGGAAATGCAGCCTGGTTGCATGAGAACTATAAATCTAGACGCTGCTGTCACCGTTTGGGTATGATAAGCCCCAGCATTGGCATCGCTTGATCCTCAAATCTACCGGGCTTCAAATCCAAGTGCCAAGCAAAAGGCAGGACTTTGCGCCCTCACAGTCCTGCTCCGATGTCCATTGCTTGCTGCGCTACCCCGATTTGTAGATAAATAAGACTCGCAAAGCAAAAAACCGCTCCGAACTATCATCGGGGCGGTTTTTTGCTTTGCAATGTTTTCCATTCGCACTTATATACTGATGGGAGTCATCGCAGCTGGAAATATCAACCGTCCCGTATTCTGCTGCAATGCAAAAAGACCAGTTTCCAGTGAAGCGAGCGCTGGAAACTGCCCTGAAAGCCGCCGAGGGCCGCCCAATGCTGATGGAAGTCTGAGCCTCTAGCTCACGACTTGAATGCCTGCCGAATTTACCCTACACCCAGTTTCCAATCCCTTCATTCAGTTCGTGGCATTGCTCCATTTTTGTAAGCTCCCTCGTTACCTGAATCCCCAGACTGAAAATAATACCACCTCTCCTCTCCCACTACAATACTGTCCCATACCTGTAACTTGGACCAATCAAAACAATCCTCGTATTCGGTAAATGCATACGGCCCAGCCAGCATGGCCTCGTCTCGATCGAGCTTGAATTCTGGAGGTAATTTCTGTCCCAAAGCAGCAGAGGGAACGATGCTCACAAGCCGCCAAGGCTTTCCCACCCGATCCAAAAACACAGCCATTTGCTGCTCTACCGTGAAAACTTTTGGAATTCGGGACTGCACCGCGATCGCCACGGCCGCCAATTCGGTCGCGTTCACAGTTTCAGGGTGCGCGACTCGCTTTCCAAACACCCAATAAGTCTGCTGGGAAAAGATAGCT
Source organism: Bacteroidota bacterium (assembly GCA_031415375.1). Classification (GTDB taxonomy): domain Bacteria; phylum Bacteroidota; class Bacteroidia; order J057; family JADKCL01; genus JADKCL01. The sequence goes on from JANORP010000263.1 coordinate 70,958, forward strand.
AGGCCCACAATTACCAGTGCCAATCGCCGGGCCCACGCCCAATTTCGCTTACGGCCTGCCTCTCTCCAGAGATAGGGCGCAAATTCCGCCACGTAGATCGCTGGCAAAAACAGCAGCAAAAAACCAAAGCGGTCATAGCCGGCCGAGAGCAGGAAAAAGACGAGCCAAGCCAATTGCACCGATAGCGTCATTGCATCTGCGCCACGCCGTTTTACGCGCCATTTGAGAACCATCGCCCCCGTTCCCAGCCAAAAGAGTGGCTTCAGAAGCAAAAATTTCAGGGAGATCCCGAAGTTGAAAGCCAGAAATTCCGAACCGTAGCTCTGCCGCGCGACCAAGTAGGCTTGCAGCCCGCGCACACCCCCGTGCAGGAGCAATAGTGTGAGCGCAAGCATCGCTGCATAGACGCTTGTGAGCGCGAGCGCTTGTAGTGGCTTGTTTTTGGAAATGAGGCGCATCAAGAACCAGATGCCAAGGCTCAGTCCTATCGGTAGAATAGCATATTCCTTGATCCCCACCGCAAGGCACCAGAGCAAGAGGCCCAAGCCCGCATTCCACATCGCCTTTCCTCGCTCCCAACGCAACAAAAAACTCATACCGCCAATCACCAAGCCCATCATCGGAACCTCACCCAATACCTCCGCCCCATACGTAAGAAACTGAATGTTTACCCCCATGATACCGACTGCGATCAGGGCTTTGCCAGAGGTCGTCAATACCCGTGCAAATCGATAAAAAGCAATGGCCGCACCAAGGCTCAACAAAACCATCAACATGCGCCCGGCCAGCATGGTCTCACCCCAAAAACGGAGCCACCACCCCATGGGATAAGCCTGCACAGGCCCCATGGTGATAAACGGTGAATCCGCGAGGCAAACTTCACCAGTGGAATTCAGCGGATAACACATTCCATGCCCTCGCGCAACCTCACGCGCCACCAAAAAATGCCCCGCATCGTCATACCAGATCGGCGAAAAAAATGCCGACACCAGCAGCCCGCCCAGCAAGAGGGCGCCCACGATCAAATATGCCCACAGGGATTTCATGTTGCAGGTGCAAATAACAGTAAAAATAGCAAGCGGGAAGAGGATGCCGCTTGTAGGGAGCAACTAGGATTTGGAGATTGGTGATTTGGGATGAGCAGCCGCTACGCTGTGCATTAGCCGTTTGCTACCTAAGGGATGAAGTCTCGGGCGTATTTCAAAAACTGCGACCCTCAATCTGCATGCAGGCGGTACCCCGGCGCTGCTTGCTGCCACCTGCAAATTTCTAATCCTTCGACTTCTAATTTCCAATCGGTCATTTCCAATTGTCTTTTGTTCTTACCTTTGCACCGATTTACAACTATAGGATATAGATATGTCGAATACCTCTTTTGATATCATCGTTGTCGGCTCCGGTCCCGGCGGATATGTCGCTGCCATTCGTGCAGCGCAACTCGGCTTCAAAGTCGGTTGTGTCGAGCGCGAAGCCCTCGGCGGCATCTGCCTCAACTGGGGCTGCATTCCCACCAAAGCCCTCCTCAAAAGCGCCGAGGTTTTTGAATACCTCAAACATGCCGCAGATTATGGCATCAATGTCACGGGCGCTGAGGCCGATTTTGGCAAGGTCGTTTCCCGCAGCCGCGGCGTCGCCGACGGCATGAGCAAAGGGATTCAGTTCCTATTCCGCAAAAACAAGATCGAGCACTTGCAAGGCTTTGGCACGCTCACCAAGGACAAAAAGGTCGAGGTGACGAATGACAAGGGTGAAAAAACGGTTTACACCGCTCCGCACATCATCCTCGCAACCGGGGCACGCAGCCGCCAACTGCCCCATATGCCGATCGATGGCAAAAAAATCATCGGCTACCGCGATGCGATGGTGCTGCCGACCCTGCCCAAGAAAATGATCGTCGTCGGCTCGGGTGCCATAGGCTCTGAGTTTGCCTACTTCTACAGTGCCATGGGCACCGAGGTCACCCTCATCGAGTTCATGGACCGCATCGTGCCCGTCGAGGACGAGGAAGTGAGCAAGGAACTCGCTAAGAGCTTCAAAAAGCGTGGCATCAACGTGATGACAAGCAGCGAAGTGACGGCCGTCGATACCAAAGGTGAAGGCGTGGTCGCAACCGTCAAGACCCCCAAAGGCGAGGAGAAAATCGCAGCCGACATCCTCCTGAGCGCCGTAGGCATCGTCTTCAACTTGGAGAATATCGGCTTGGAGGGCCTCGGCATCAAAACCGAAAAAGGCAAAGTGGTCGTCGATGACTACTACCGCACCAACGTGCCGGGCGTCTATGCCATCGGCGACATCACGAGTGGCCCCGCCCTCGCACACGTGGCGAGTGCCGAAGGCATCATCTGCGTCGAGAAGATCAAAGGCATGGACGTGCATCCCCTCAACTACGCCAACATCCCCGGCTGCACCTATTGCCAGCCCGAGATTGCCAGCGTGGGCATGACCGAGAAACAAGCCAAAGATGCCGGCTACGAAATCAAGGTCGGCAAATTCCCCTTCAGCGCCAGCGGCAAAGCCAGCGCAGCCGGTAAAAAGGAAGGCTTTGTCAAAGTGATTTTCGACGCCAAATATGGCGAGTGGCTAGGTGCCCACTTCATCGGAGCCAACGTGACCGAGCTCATCGCCGAGGTCGTGGTTGCGCGCAATCTGGAAACCACCGGCCACGAGATCATCAAGTCAGTACACCCGCACCCAACCATGTCTGAGGCCGTGATGGAAGCTTGTGCAGCGGCTTATGATGAGGTGATACATTTGTAGTGAGCTAGTGGCCTCCGGCTACATGGCTATCGACATCCCGCCTCAGGCGGGGGGAATTCAAAAGAAAAAGGAGAATACGCCGTACGTGTTCTCCTTTTTCTTTTTGAAAAAAACGACCAATCATTGCCTAAAACTCAATCTGGAGGATAGACCTGCCTATCGCATTAAAAATACCGCTCCACCAAGTCTCCCAACCTTTCCTTGAGGAGGGGTTTATAGAAATATTCCTTGATCGCAGGATGCTCCTGTGCACGGGCGAGGTCGGCGGGATGCAAGGAGGTGGTAAGCATCACGACGAGGATCTTGGATTTCCACTCAGCTGGCAATTGTTCATATTGCTCGATGAATTCAAAGCCATTCATTACAGGCATGTTGATGTCGAGCAGGATCAGATCGGGGGTAACAGCATCACCATGCCCCGCCTTTTCCAAGTATTCCAGTGCTTCCTGGCCATTGAGTGCGACGGCTACCTGGTCGGCAATCGACAGGTTCTCAATCAAGAATTGATTGTAAAAATTGGTCGTGTCGTCGTCCTCGACAAGCAAAATACAGTTGAGTTTTTTCATGGGTTCTTGGCGTGTGGTAAAAGGATCACAAAGGTCGTTCCGATGCCGATTTGGCTCTCGACGCTCACTTCACCACCGAGTTTGTCGATGGTGCGTTTCACGAGATAGAGACCGATACCCGTCCCTGTCTCCGTATTCTGAAGGCGCGTAAACATCTTGAAGATTTTGACGCCTTGTTTCTGAAGATCGATGCCGCGCCCGTTGTCTGCCAGCGTTATTTCCAGCATGTCACCGACGACCTTGGTGCCCAACTTTATTTCAGGACTGCGGTCTGGGTGATGATACTGTATCGCATTGGCAATCAAATTTTGAAACACGACGACGAGTGCATGCCGAGCGCCTAGTACATAGTCATCGACGCTGTCCATGTGGAGCGTTGCATTTTCACGCACGATCAATGCTTCAGAATGGGCGACCACCTCAGCCAAGACATCCTTCAAGGAGATGGTGACACGCTCCAAATCGTCTTGCAACTCGAGGTGGGAGACCTCCAAAAGGTCATCGATCGTTGCACGGAAACGCTGTACAGCCCCCTCCATTCGGCCTATGATCTCATCGATTTTGGACTTGGAGTCGGGCATGTCCTTGACCATGCGCAGCATCGTGAGCAGGCTCTCAAAATTGATGACAGGCGTTTTTAAATCATGGGAAGCCGTGTACACTAGCGCTTCCATCGTGGCGTTGAGTTCCCGTAGTTCATCATTCTGGTGCTGAAGGGCAAGGGCGAGGTTGTGCTGCATGGCCGCCTTTTGTGCGACCACTTCACTGGCAAGCCGCTCGCTTTGCATACGCCGATCGACATTGATGCCCAGCGCGTAGGAAAACATTCCCAGCACCAGTGGCGCAAGGTCAATGATCTGCATCAACCGCGATTGCTGATGCAATGCGAGTATCCCATCGGTGCAACCATCTTCGGCGCAGACCAAGGCGGTGCCTAGGATCGGAAAAAATAATCCGAACCCGATACCCAATATCAAGAACTTTAACTTAGTGGTGGTCAACGAATAAAAAATACAAAATTTCCGAATGCAAGTTAAGGATTGATCAACAAAGTCGCAAGTTTTTAGAATATATTACATTTATTAATTGCACGCAAATATTAAATAAATCGATTATTGACTATATGAATTGAGTTTTAGCCACCAAATACTCCTTTATTATTTCCTATATTTAAGAACGCCATCGATATCCCCTTCGTTGCAGTTATGTTATGAATCCCTCGGCTTTGACCTTGCGCCTTTGGATTCACCATCCCTCAAGCAACTTTTGCACGATGCCGCTACGGCGAGCCCAACGCTTTGGCACAAGCCAAACTGTCGTGCATGCGGCTGAAAAAATCTCCAATTTTATCCTTAAATTTGGCCCTCTCTCCACTTTAATCCTCGAATTCATGAGCGATACTACAGCTACAGCCGGCACACAAGCCATCTTCCAAAAACACGAAGGCACCCTGCGCAAAGCCATTACTGCCATCCACGAACGCACATTTTATGCGGCTTTTTTGGAGGCGCCCAGCAAAAGTGTCTATGGCGAAACTGGCCATGAAGACGGCCTCGCCGCCTATACCGCGCAGCTCGGCAAGCCCTACGCGGGCCTGCTCCAGAGCAGCGACACCACCCTCGTCGCTGGCGAAGAATCCCCTTATACCCTCGAACACCTCGGCATTGGCTATCCCGCCCGCAAAAACACAGCCGACTACGTCGCTGTCGCCCAGGCACTTGCGACCACTTGGGCCAAGGCCGATGTCTATACCCGCGCCGGCATCCTCGTCGAGTCGCTGCACCGCGTGAGCAAGCGCTTTTTTGAGCTCACTTTTGCGACCATGCACACCACGGGTCAGGCCTATATGATGTCGTTCCAAGCCAGTGGCCCCCACAGCAATGACCGCGCCTTGGAGGCTATCGCATTGGGACTGCATGAGCAGACCCGCTTTCCTGACAACGTCGAATGGGTGAAGCCCATGGGCAAGGACAAGGAAGGCAATCCCGTGTTTGTCAAGCTCCAAAAACAATTCCGTTGCCAGCCTGTCGGCCTCGGATTGGCCATCGGCTGCTCGACCTTCCCCGTTTGGAACACAGTGCCCGGCGTCTATGCCAGCCTCATCACGGGCAACCCTGTGATCGTGAAGCCGCACCCCAAGTCGATCTATCCATTGGCGCTCGTCGTCGAGGAGATACAACGCGCATTGCAGGAAAATGGATTTGATCCCAATATCGTCCAGCTCGCACCCGACACCACCATGGCGCCGATCGCCAAGGAATTGGCCGAGAATCCCGCCATCAAACTGATCGACTACACGGGTGGCAGCAGCTTTGGAGACTACCTTGAAGGCTTGAAAGGCAAACGTACATTTACCGAGAAGGCTGGCATCAACAGCATCGTTCTGCACAGCAGCAACGATGTGCGCTCCATGATGCAAAACATCGCCTTCTCGCTCTCGCTCTATAGCGGCCAAATGTGTACCTGCCCGCAAAACATTTTCATCCCCAAGGACGGCATCGACACCCCCGAGGGCAAACTGAGCTATGACGACACCGTCGCCGCGCTCACGACCGCCATCCACAAGTTGGTGACACATGAGAAAATGGGCCCCGGTACACTCGGCGCGATCCAGAATCCTGCCACAGCCGACCGCGTGAACCAGGCCTCAGGGCTCGGCTTCAAGCAATTGCTGGCCTCGCAGCCCATCGCCAACCCTGAATTTCCCAAGGCCCGCATCCTCTCCCCTGCCGTGTTTGAGGTGCCCGCGAGCAACCATGCCGCGCTCGCACAGGAGATGTTTGGTCCGATCGTGTACATCGTGCCCGTCGCCGACTACAAGGAAGGCGTCGCCATCGCCCGCGAATTGGCCACGCACGAGGGCGCGATCACCTACAGTAGCTGGTGCACCGATGCCGCAGTGCGCGAATACATGATCGACGAGATGGCTCAGAGCTTCACCTCGATCAGCTTCAACTTTGTCGGGCCGATCTGGGTCAATCAAAGCGCGGGCTTCAGCGATTTCCACGTGAGCGGCGGTAACCCCGCTGGCAACGCATCGCTCACTGACCCTGAGTACATCACGCGCAGGTTTGAAATCGTGGGCATCCGTATCCACAATTGATCCGTAAGCATCTGTAAAAAAAAGGGGCCAAAGGGCCGCCCGCCTCGGCGAGCGCTTTTTGGCCCCCTTCAATACACTATGAAGAAGTATAGCAATGTGTTTTTGTTGATCTGCCTCGGTGCTCTAGTGCTGGCTGGTTGTGGCGGCAATGTCGTGCTTGACAATCCGCGCGCGGAAGGCGTTGTTTTCTCATTTGACGGCAGCGACGACTATGCGCTTGCTGCGGGCGAAATGAAGACGATCTCACTGAGCGAAGGCCCACATGCCATCGTCGTGAAAAGCAATGGCGGGCAGGTCCTCGGCGACACGACCTTTAACCTCAAAGAAAAGGGCCTTGTACACTCGGGCAGCAGTGGCTACGTCGTCTGGCGGCAGCTTTATGGCGTGCAAAAAGATCGCAAGACCCTTCTCAACGAGGACTGGACCATGGTCGATTCTACGAGGTACTTTGGCGACATCAAGATTTATCCTGCCACTTGGCTGTATTTGGAAAGCAATTGGGATCTGGGCCTTGATCAGCCATTGCCAGAAAGCACAACCCTGTACGTCACCAAAGACTACAAAATCGAGAGCAAAGTCTTTCGCGAAACAGAGTTTGTCACCACCTACAAGGCGATGTCTGAGAAGGCGAAGAAAAGCCAACAGTAGTACCGCACGCGTGGCAAGCTGTCGTGGCTGCTTTCACACAAAGCATCCCACCCTTGCCCCTATCGTGCAGTTTGTTCACTTGACCGCAACCTCCACATGAAAAAAGTCCTCCTTCTCGGCAACGGGATCAACCGCATCGACAACAATTATTCCTGGAATAACTTGATGGACGACCTGCTGATCTTTGCCAAGATGAAGGATTCGATTTCGGTCGATGACAAACCGTTTCCGATGCTCTATGAAGAAATCTATCTGAGGTGGTCGGCGGAATTTCAGCACCCTGAGCGCATCATCAAAAAGGAGATTGCCGACTTGATGCGTCACATTCGTAGCAATGACCTGCACCGCGTGGCGATGAAACTCAAGCTAGACGAGATCCTCACGACCAACTATGACTACAACTTGGAGTCGGTGACCTCTGGAGGCATCAAATCGGCAGCCCTCGTGCCGCCTGTGAAAGGGAGCAAATATGCGCTGATGCGCAAGCGTAAAGCAGGCAGCAAGGTCGTATGGCACATTCATGGGGAGAGCCATGCGCCCGGATCGATCTTGCTGGGTTACGAGCAGTATGCAGGTTACCTGCAGACCATTCGCAACTACATGATCCTGGGCATCGAGTACACCGACCTCAAGCTGCCGCCGCTCAATCGTCGCCTGCGTGAAGGTGATACCACGATCATGACCTGGGTCGATCATTTTTTCCTCAGCGATGTATTCATCCTGGGCCTCAACATGGACTTTGTGGAGATCCACCTTTGGTGGTTGCTCGACTTCAGGGCCCGTCTCAAAAAGGACGTGCGCCATTTCATCGACAACAAGATCACCTATATCTATCCCGCTACGGAGACCGCTTGGATCAAGCCACGCATCGACTTGCTCTGTGCCTGCGGTGTGCATTGCATCGCTGTGCCTGTCGAGAAGGGCAATTGGAAGGCCATGTACAAGCTCGCCTTGGAAATGGTGGAGCGGGCTTGAAAAAGAATTTTAGGAATGCTACCTGCTAACGGCTACCCATTCTGGTCATCGATCAAGGGCTGATCGATGGGCTCCCAAAGCTCGACACGGCGACCGTCACAATCATTGACCCAGGCAAATTTGCCGTAGTCAAACTCCTGGAGTTCGCCGACAATCTCGACGCCCTCGCTGCCCAAGGCGGCGAGCAAGGCTACCAGGTCATGGACCCGATAATTGACCATGAAAGGCTGCCCACTGTTGCCGAAATAGTCAGACCCTTCACTAAATGTGCTCCAAGTCGTGCAACCTGATTGCCCGTCAGTGTCCTCCCACTGAAATACATGGCCATAATCACCTGCGGGAATGCCGAGATGTGTTTCATACCATTGTTTTGTAGCGGCTGCATCCTTGCATTTGAAGAATACCCCACCTATGCCTGTGACTTTTTTCATTGCACAATTTAGAAAAAATCGCGGGCTGAGAAAAATATGTGCTAAATCTTACAAAAACGCCAATTCCGAAAATCATCTATTTAATAAGAAAAGACCCTATTTAGACAGCAAAAAACGACCTAAACGAGCTTCATCAATCACTACATACTATTATTTTTTATTAGAATAGATGTATTTCCAGTTTGCAACCCCAACGAAACCCTGCATCTTTGAGGTATGAACTCTAAGAGCAGGGTTTAAGATTTAAGTGACGTTCTTTATAATGAAAACCGTTCTAGTGATTAAGAAAGCACCGTTCTAGCTTTCCTCTCACGAGAACAACCGGCGCTCCCCCGATCTTTTGATCGGGGGAGCGCTGCTTTTAGGGCTATCTGAAACAATTTTCATATGCATGAAAAATGTATTATAATAAGAATGAATACATTTTTATAGCCAAAAACATCCTTTAAGAACCCAAAATAAGCTTTTATATGAAAATATTTTTATAACAATGCCTAAATATCGACTTTGCACACCCACACAACCACCCTATCTTTGAAACATGATCTCTGAAAGATAGGTGATTAAAGATTTTGAGTGACGTTCTTTTTTGTAAACCGTTCTAAGAATTTGAAAGCGTTCTAAATTGGCTTTCCTCTCATAAGAATCTCTCGCGCTCCCCAGGTCCACAAGG
>JANORP010000264.1:0-29609 GCA_031415375.1 Bacteroidota bacterium
GAAACCAGCATCCATAGGTTGCCGGGGTTGCTTCGGGGTAGTTGGCTGGGTTGTAGTTTTGACCAGCAGCTAAATCCGCACAATTTGAAAACAGGCACTTTGTTGCACCGCCATAGGCATACTTGAAATTGAGGCCTACACTTGTGAGTGCATTGGAAAGAGTCTTGGGATGTGAAAAAGGAAGTGGCATAAGGTGGTTGATAAAATGTAAAACAAACTCTGAAGCCAACTTGGCACACCATTTTCGCAATTCTCGCGGGCGATCTTTTGGAAAGCGATGATAAATCAAACATACAGCTTGTCATTCGATCCTCCAATCCAAGTTTTGTACACGTTTGCAGTTCTAAAATTTGAATAGCATGAAGTTTTTGAGGTAATATTCATTTTTTGGCTAAATTGGGGGCTTTAGTGCCTATATATATTTGCACTTCTTAAGTCGATTTGCATGAAGGCAGAAGAACTTTTTCGTTTGGTACATTCCTTAAGCGACCGCGAAAAACGGCTCTATCGGAGGTCTGTGGGTCAAAACCTGCGCCATGGCAAGAGCAATTACCTCATGCTCTTCAATGCGTTGGAGTCCATGGAGCGCTTTGAAGTCCAGACATTGGAAAGGCGGGCCAGCGAGCAAGGCCTGCTCACGCAACTGCCGACACACTTGAGTCGGCTATTTTTGCACATCACTGAATTTCTAAGGCAGATCGAGGAATATCCATCGGTGGATGTTGAGCTGAATGCCGCTTGTGAGCGCGTCTCTATTCTATATGACCGAGGCTTGTATGCCAGCGCACGCAGAGAGCTTAAGAAGGCCCAAAAGCTCGCACAGCAGCATGAGAACTACGTTCAATTGCTGCGCATGGCCGACTTGGAGCGTGGGTTTTTCTTCTCAGAAAATTCAAGATCCATGGAGCCCTTCAAGGAGGCGCGACAATTTCGAGACAAAGAATTTTTACAAGGGCTTTTGCAACAAGTGGAACTCAAGCTGACGCACTTTGAAGGGCTTTTTCACGCCAAGACTGGGATAGGTGATCGCAAGGAAGTGATTGCTATGCTGCAACGATTGGGCGGTGAATCCGTGCAAAAGACGATCAGAGAGGCGCAGGCCTCCGCAACGGACCTCCTATTGCTCGACGCCATCGGGGTCGGGGCTCAACTGGATGGCGATTTTGACAAAGCATACGCCGCTTACAGCCGCATGGACTCACTATGGGTCAGCAATCCCGCGAGCGTTTCTGAAAATGCAGCACTTTACATCGGCTTTATTACCAGTTTTCTCAACGCATGTCTCATGAAGGGGCGCCATACTGAGTTTCGCAACCTGCTCGCTAACCTTAAGACCGTGCGTTTTCGCAATGAGTACCATTCATTGCTGCTCAAAGAGGCTTTGTTGTACTTGGAGCTGATTTTTTGTCTCAACCGTTGCGACTTTGACAAGGGAATCGCCCTTGGCCCTGAAATAGAAGGCATTCTTTTGAAGTACAAACGCCGCATTAGCGGGTCGCGCAGGATCACTTTTTACTTCAACTTGGGCTCTCTGCACTTTATGAAAGGTGAGTATAGCAAAGCCAATCGTTGGCTGTCTCAGATCACCAACATCGCCGAGCAAGATTATCGGCGTGAGGTACAGGCATTTGTGCCAGTGTTTCAGCTGTTGCTATTTATTGCAATGAACGAGCATGACCTCGTGACTGCGCGATTGCGCGCTCGCCTACGCGCAAGAGCGCGTGAAGACCTCCAGCCATTAGAGGCAGCGATCCTGCTGCTCGCACAACAATTTTTGCGCAATTCCGCAGCCGAATTTCAGTCAGCGATTTCTGAATTCCAGAAATCGCTGACTGCGATCATCAGCAGCGGTACCAATGTCATGGGGGCAGGAGAGTGCCTTTTTTGGGCCGAAGGGCGCCTCAAAGGCAAGCTCCCAGGCGATGTGTTTCGAGAGTATTCACTGTAGAAAATTCAAGATCGGCCAAGCTGCTACGGTTTTCGGCAACTTCATAGGTAGCCTAGTCTTCGCTCGGAACATACTGCGCGGGATTCACAATTGGCAAGATGGCTTTGTGCAAGAGTGTGCCCTTGAACTCTGAAAACATCATGCCACGCACCGTCGAAATGGCGATGCTGTTCCAGATAGTCGCAAGTTGCAGGCGCATCGCAGCATTGGCTGGGTTGTTCCAATCAAGCACTGAAAACCCGTGCACATTGATCATGCAGTGCGCCTTGTAATAGCCTAGTTGCTGATCTTCGTGATCTTTGATGGTGACCTTCACGGTCACAACCACATGGTCTAGCGCTTGCACCACAGAGTTGTCGATCTCAATGAGATAGTCAAAGCCTTTGCGTGTTGCGGGCGTGTAAGGGATCGTCAAGGCACAGCCTACGACATCGATGCTGTGGAATTCCAATTCTACAAACTTCTGAGGAGCAAATTCGATCTTCATATTAGGCGAAGTTCATGGTGACAGCCTGCGGAAACGGGATGATTTGCGGCCAAATGAAAGGCATCGGTTGTTTCCCGCTACTTGGTGGCACCTTGCCCGGGTCCACGATCGGGATATGGATGACTATGGGGTTGGGCTGCGGGCTGGAAGGCAGCTCACGTACGAAAAGCTGCTCAAATTTGATTTCCAGCGCTGTAGCGATCTCGACCAAGGTCTCGACCGTAAAGTTATGGGTGCCACTGAGCCACTTGGTGACCTCAGAGGGTTGCTTGCCAACTTTGGCGGCAAATGCGGACTTGTTCATCCCCATTTCTTTCAGGGTGTCGCCGATGAAGGCTGAGAGTGCCATCTCGACCCTGATCTTTTCCTTTTCCAGGGGGGAAATCGAATGCAGGATTTCCTGTAGGAGTGGGCTGTTGTTTTTTCTTGCTTTACGCATCATCGTCTTCATCTTCGTAATTCTTAAGGTCTCCTAAAATTTCTGTCCTATCGCTCGACCAATAAAGGCCGTCGCCATCCCGCAACCGCAGGTTGATATCTTGCCCATACTTGATCATCCGTTCGGCCTCACGCTTCAAAATCGGATCGTCTTGCCATGCACGCACATTCTTAGGCCCGCCGCTTCCCAAAATGAGTGTCACTGAACCATACCGTAAACAGTAGAGTCGCAATTTTGCGCCAGGCCGATCATAGAATGCGCACATGCCATCGCCCGGCCTTCCTTCTTCGTGGCGAAAATAGTCTGCACGCGCACCGCGCCGATTTCCGATCTCCCAGAGGCGACCTACGATGTCTTTGACCTCATCGCCAAGCGTCATCCGCCAGCGACCAACAAACTGAGTAAAAAGGTCCTCAGACTCTCCTTTGGGTACCACCGAGTAGATTCTCGCTCTTTCCCCGCTCAACTCATCCAACTCTACGATTTCATACTTCACAAGGGGCACAAATTTAAGGTTTCATCTATGGATTTTTATCTTTAAATATATACTACCACAAATGTACGCACATAATCTCGGAAATCAATATTTGTTTTAGTTATAACTAAATTTTATGCAAACAGTCATCTTGCCTCTATTGCGCGTCAGGCTATCGGGATGCTTGCTTCATCAATGGATACTTGCAAAACAGTGGACTCTAAATTAACATGTCATGCTGCGCCACATGGTATGCTTCCGTGTTAGCTATTCACCTGATTTCTTCTCTACAATTAGAATCCGCGCAAAATGCGGTAACTTTGTTGGCGAATGAGGGCCTAAAATGCCTGTTGCATCAGAAAAAACGCTTCAATGGAGACTTTTAAGGACCTTAACCTATCCAAACAACTCCTCAACGTCCTCGAGGACCTAGGATTTACACAGCCTACGCCCATTCAGTCGGCCGCGTATCCTGTAATTTTGTCTGGTCAAAATGTCGTGGGTATCGCACAGACGGGTACGGGTAAGACCTTGGCTTACTTGTTGCCGATCCTTCAGGAGCTCAAATTTTCGGCGCAGCTCGAACCTAGGGTCTTGATTTTGGTTCCCACGCGCGAATTGGTCACGCAGGTGGTCACCCAAATTGAAAGCCTTACAAAATACATGTCTGTGCGTGTGATCGGTGTCTTTGGTGGCTCCAATATTCGCGTGCAAAAGCAGGTATTTGGTGAGTCGGGAGCCAATGTCGTGGTTGCCACGCCAGGCAGGCTGTATGATTTGGTCATCGCCAAGTCCATCAAATTGAATGCAGTGAAGAAATTGGTGATCGACGAGGTCGATGTCATGCTCGACCTTGGTTTTCGCCATCAGTTGACCAACCTCTTTGAATTGTTGCCGGAGCGTCGGCAAAACATCATGTTTTCTGCCACGATGACCGACGAGATCGATGCCCTCATTGCCGACTTCTTCGTGACACCTGTGCGCATCGATATTGCCGTCAGTGGTACACCTTTGGAGAATATCACCCAGCTGTGTTACCCCGTTCGCAACTATCACACCAAGGTCAATCTGCTGACGCACCTGCTGTGGGACCGCACCAAATTTGCCAAGGCGCTCATTTTTGTTTCCAGTAAACGGATCGCCGATCGCTTGCATGCCACTTTGATAGATGCCTTCGGCACCGAGATCGGCTTGATCCACGCCAATAAGTCTCAAAATTACCGCACACAAGCCATTGTCGATTTCGAGCGGGGCATGACGCGTGCCCTCGTGACCACCGACGTCATGGCACGTGGCCTCGACCTCGATAAGATTACGCACGTCATCAATTTCGACACCCCGATATTTCCAGAGAATTACATGCACCGCATCGGCCGTACCGGCAGAGCCGCTGAATTGGGGAATTCCATTCTCTTTTTCACCGAAAAAGAAGCGCCCTATAAGGAAGCCATTGAGACCTTGATGAATGTGGGAATCCCGATGGAGGACTTTCCTGAAGAAGTCGAAATTTCCTATGCATTGGCCCCCGAGGAGACACCAAAGGACCCCAATGCCATCATTCCGCTCTCGCTCACCCCACAAAAAGGTGCTGCATTCCACGAAAAGAGCGCCAAAAATTCAAAAACCAACACCACGCGCGGCGAACGGAAAAAACGCAGGGAATCCAAGCACAAAAAGCCCATCTCCAGGGGAGACAAGTTTGCAAATCGCAAGAAGTGAGCGCATGTACCTTGAGGGATATATTTTGGGGACCAAGCACCAAGGCTATCAATCAGCACGTTAGAATGTCTTTGTGGCAGTTGCACAGTGGGACGGTGAACAATTTGGGTATTTTTAGCAGGAGTATGAAAAAAAGCATTGCATTTGTCGTCTTAGGATTGTCGCTATTTGGGGTCGGATATTTCCTATCCGACCAAGGGCTGCACGCGCCGGTAGCATCAGAATTGAAGGAACTGGAAACGTTATGCCAAAATTCGCAACAGGCGACCGCGATCTTGGATTCCAATTATTCCATGCGTTCCACCAAGGTCTCCAAAAATACCTATCCCACGAACAGTTTTACGTTTAGCTACCATTACAATCACAGTGGGATCAATTATGACGGCACGATGACCTTGGACAGCGTCCCTGTCGGCAAAACGATTCAGGTTTGGTATTCTCCAGAGAATCCCAAGTTGCATGCGCGCCAGGAACCATGCGCCTCCCTTGGCGCCCAGCAACCGTTGGCCGTACCAGCATGGTATCTCTATCTCGGCATTCCGATGGCGATGGCAGGTTTTTTCATCGTCTATCGACACGCAAGACGCCTCTTGGGGCGTAATCGAGGGACAGCATGAGCGTCGCCATGCCTTAGATGGCCCTCTATCCCGCCCCATAAAGTCTCTATGGCTACCATGAAATGGGGTTGCTAGCCATTGAATACAAGTATCAATAGCATTCAACGCGCCTTTGTACCTTTGGGTGAATGAGCTTTTGGATATTGCGAAGTACGCGAAATCCTTGCTTGGATTTTTCGCTACTTCCCGATGCAAAACTTCCCAAAAATATTCCCCAAGATCTCATCGGTGCTTACTGCGCCGGTGATGCTGCCGAGGGCGTAGAGGGCGTCGCGGATGTCGATGGCGACCAGGTCGCCTGAGAGGCCGGTGATCATGGCTTCGCGGGCCGCACTCAGGGATTCGAAGGTCTGGCGAAGGGCTTGAAGGTGGCGTACGTTGCTCACGACGACGGCTTCGCTGTGGTCGTCGCCTTCCCAGTAGCTGCGCACGGCGGCTACCATCTCTGATTTTAAGTGCTCGATGCCAACGCCGAGCTTGGCCGAGATGGCTATCGAACCAGCGTTGGGGGCGTCGATGGCATGCTTTAAATGCGGATTCAGATCGACTTTGTTGGCGACGCGCAAGACACGGGTGCCTGCGGGCAGTTGCAAGCCAGTGAGGGCGAGGGTGACCTCAGCTTCACTTTCTTGCGCAGGATCGTAAAGGTAAACGACTACGCTCGCGCGCTGCGCGAGGCCGATGCTGCGTTGCACGCCCTCGGCCTCGATTTCATCGACGGTGTCGCGGATGCCAGCTGTGTCTTGTAGCCTAAATTCGATGCCGTCGAGGACCAGGCGCTCCTCAATGCTGTCGCGGGTGGTGCCCGCGATGGCACTCACGATCGCGCGGTTGTCTTGCAGCAATTGGTTCAGCAAGGTCGATTTGCCTGCATTGGGACGACCGACGATGGCCGTGGGTACGCCTTCCTTCACCGCGTTTCCAAAGCTGAAACTGCGAATGAGGCTCGCGATGCGGTCTAGCATCTCGACCAGCAAGGCATCGAATTGTTTGCGGTCGGCAAATTCCACATCTTCCTCCCCAAAGTCGAGTTCCAACTCTAGCAGCGAGGTAAAGTCGAGGAGCCGGCTACGCAAATTTTGTAATTCGCGGGAGATGCCGCCACGCATCTGCTGCATGGCAAGGTGATGGGCTTGGGCGCTGCCGCTGGCGATCAGGTCGGCAACGGCCTCGGCCTGCGCCAGATCCATCGCGCCATTGAGATAAGCGCGTTGTGTAAATTCGCCGGCATTGGCCAAACGAGCACCCTGGGTTAATAAGGTGTCAAGCGCCTCTCGCAAGATATAAGGACTCCCATGGAAGGAAATTTCGACGACATCCTCGCGGGTAAACGAACGCGGGCCACGGAAAACGGTCAGCAAGACCTCATCCAGTGTCTTCCCATTTGCCAGAAACTGCCCGAAATGCAGCGTATATCCCTTGGCGTCCGCAATATGCTTACTGAAGACGCGGTCCGCAATCTCCACAGCTTGGATCCCCGACAAACGGATCAACCCAATAGCCCCCAAGCCCTGCGGGGTGGAAATGGCAACTATGGTATCATTCATAGCATGGGATGGAAATGTGTGATCATCGATTTTTCTGCCTTTGGCTGCGCTTTCTTGCTGCAACGTGACCCTTGTGGCTAGGGAAATCCCCTGCCTTGTATTGCGCATACGTCATCGGAATGCACCGATCGACGACACTAAGATCGTACAAATCACTGCGAGCAGGGCTGAAAAACACCGTATCAGCAACATAGTGGGCTACAATTGCCCCCAAATGATCTTCGACCTCAAGCGGAAACCCATCGATGCCATAATAGGAAAAGCTGGAATTGCCAGGGGTTGCCTTCAACTCCGGTGTCACCCAAAGATCTACGTAGCCGCCTTCATCGCGAAAGCGCACAAGATTGCAGGTGTAGCCCAAAATGTCCTTGCTTTCGATCAATTCATCCATCGTAAAGCCTATCTCGGGCAGGTATTCCGCCAATTCGGTCGTTTGCAACCTCACGCCATAATAATTTTCATGTTCTTGATGCAAAAGAACGCCGCGGCCGCTGTCGCCATCGTAAATCACGGTGGTGCCCAAAATGGTGTCAAGGCTCACCTCAAAATAGGATTTGTTGCCTTCGATGACCATGACAGCGAGGGCAGTGCTCATGATCTCGTTCACGTCATTGGTGGAGCGCGGCGAATAGAATTCGATCCCATAAACAACGCCAAAATCCTGTACTGGCTGCCCAAATAGACGGTAGGTGCCAAGGAAGAACAACAAAAGCAAAAAAGGACGCATCAGTTTCATTGGCGGATGTCAATTGGGGATTCAATGTTGTTGATCTAGACCATAAGAGTTATTCCTCAGGCAGGATAGGCGCCGAGCCGCAAAGTCTATCTAGGGCTCAACGCTCCAAATGCAACCATTATTTCCCTTTCCCGCCATATTCTTCCATCATTTTATCCTGCGTGGTCAGTTGATAGCCCGCTGGCACAGTGGTGGAAAATTGCTTGAGATCGAGCTTGTCAAGGGTTACCTTGGTGGCGATCATTTTGAGCTTCATCCCATCTTGATTCATTTCCAATTCCAAGGGAAAGCCGTTCAGGTTCTTGAACGAGAAATCGGTCGCGGTGGATTTTGGTTTGATGGCTGTGGTGCACCACATCGAGGATTGTTCGCCTTCGGGCGTTTTGACGAGGTATTCGTCGCATTTGTAGCCCGCGATGGTCTTGGTTTTGCCTGTTTTGGTGGTGGTGGCATCGTAGCGATTTTTGAGGTCGGCAGGATCATCTTCTGGGACCATTGCCTTTTTTTGGCCGAGCATGTCCATGAGCACGATGCTCTTTTTGGTGGCCTCGTCAGTGATCGCAACTGTGCGCATCATGGCATTTATATTCATATCCACGCGGCTTTTTTGGCCTAGGAAAGAGATGCTCATTTTGGCGCTGCTCATCATGATCTTGGCCATGGGATCCATCTTGGGATCATTCAGATCAATTTTGTATTCGATTTTGCAATCTGAAATCGGAGCAGTTTGGGCAAATGTACGCAGACCTAGGAGCAGCGTGAGTGCCAGAAGGCCAAAGCGAAAGGAGTTGTGAACTGTCATATATTTTGATAATGGGGGCAAAATTAGGGTAGAATGCCGTAACAGGGAATAGCTGATCAAATCAAGTGCCAAATCTTCGGAAAAAATAAGCAGCCCGCCACCGCGATGGCTCCAAAACTGGCCAACAATACAGCTCCAGCAGCCACATCCTTTGCCTTGCCAGCGAGTACGTGGTGATCGGGCGAGGCGAGATCGACCACAAATTCGATGGCAGTATTCATGCCCTCTGCGACCCAGACGATCGTGATGGCCAGGGAGAGCAAGCCCCATTCCACCAATTCTAGCCGCACGAGGATTCCTAGTACGATGGCCAAGATTGTCGCGACGAGATGAATTTTGGCATGGGCCTGCGAAAAAAACAGGATCGCAATGCCTTTGAAAGCAAAGCCAAAGCTTCTCACACGCCTGTGTAGGTAGTTTTGCGAATTCATGGCTGGAATATACGGATTTGCCCCCGCGTGAGGTTGTCGATTCCGTAGATAGCCACTATTTTGCATCCAAAACCAAGAAACTATGGATGGCATTGTAGGAATGATCAAAATGGTGCTTTCGCTCAACGCGACGGCAGAGTGGCTCCCTTGCGATGGTCGGTTGCTGCAAGCAGCCGATTATCCAGCCTTGTTTGCGATGATTGGCAATCGTTTTGGCGGCGATGGACGTGTGGATTTTGCGCTGCCGATTGTTCCCCAGCAAGAGGCGGCGCATTTTATGGTCAAGGTGGCCCCGACGGCGCAAGATGACTCGTTTCAAGGGCTTGTGGCACAAATGGTCTTGTGGGTTGGAGCGGAGTTGCCTGCTCATTGGCTGCCTTGCGACGGGCGGTTGGTGCAAGGCAGCGACTACCCGCTGCTCCAGAAAGTGGCTGCACAAGGTGCAAATGGTGTCCCAATGACTGCTTTTCACCTGCCATTGATCCCTGCTGGGGCTGGCCTCCAATATATGATCTGTGTCGATGGACTTGATCCCACCGCAGGTGCAGGTGGTGGACCACAGGTGATGAGCGACGACGATTATTGATCAGCGTTTGGCGGATGCGGCATTTTCTGTAGGCGGTTGTGGCTGTTGGGACTCCCTCCATTGGATAGGTCTCAGCTTCTCGATCGCATAGCTGAGACCGAGTGCAAGCATGCACACCACCAATTTTTTGAAAAAGATGCCCGTAAAAATGGCATCGTCGCCGATCTTGGCGTTGATCAAGTAGCAGCCGACATAAATGGCCGTGTGCACTCCTATGCGTCCCATTTTATAAGGAATGTAAAAATACCGCTGCCCGCTCACATACACCATCGTGGCCATGAGCGCGTAGGTGATGAGCAATGCATAGGCTGCGCCGAGGTAACCTTGGCTCGGGATCAGCAGGACAAACAGGGCAACCATGACCACGACGCCCATTCCTGAAAACAAGATGCCAAAGCGCACTTGTTTGGTGAGCTTGTACCAGATGGTAAGGTTGGTGTAAGCGGCCCATATCACCGCTGAAAACATCAGGGGCGCCACAGCATCTAGGCCCTTCCAATATTTGGCATCGATGAGCGTAACGCCCCTCAATTTGGTGGAAACCAATTCATAGCTGAAACTGCTAATGACCAAAAATGCCGCCAATGCTGCCAACATGAAATAGTGGAAGACCTTAGCATACACGACGCGGCCCTTGTTTTGGCTGGCATGCCGAAAGAAGAAAGGCTCGGCGGCATACCTGAAGGCCTGTGTCACTAGCAAAATGAAGACAGCCAGTTTCTTGTTGGCGCTATAGATGCCATTCATAGCCGCACCTGTGTACATGAGGCCATGGTATTCTGCGGGGGCTTGGCCCCAGATGCGCGTGATGAAATTGCCATCGGCGCTTTGATTGATCATGCCAAAAAGCCCTGCCAGCATGATGTAGAGGCCGAAACCCGCCATGCTCCGCATGAGTGCGGGATCGATTTTCCAGCTGGAGGGCATGAGTCTGAGATCTGTGAATTTATCCGCGATTTTCCCCTTGCCTTGCAGGCGTTTCATGACGGGGAGTGAAACCACCAGCATGAGCAAGAACTTGAGCACCGAGGCAATGACATTGGCGAGGAAGACGTATTCTGCCGATGTCTTACCGAGCACAAAAATGAAAAAGAGATTGAGGCCAATCGTGATAAAGATGTTGAGGAGGCTCAGTGCCGCAAAGGCGATCGGGCGCTCATCGTGACGCAACTTGGCCATCGGCATCGCCGTCACGACATCAAAAAACGTGATCCAAACGACCATCATCACGAGCAAAGGCCGCTCGCCGTAGCCCAAGACATCTGCGAGCCTTGGACCGGCTAGGGAAAATAGAAGCACAAACACCAAGGCGAGACCCATCACAAACATCAAGGATTGGGTATATGGCTTGTCATCGGTCTTGTCGTCGCCTGAATACCGAAAGAAGGCCGTCTCCATCCCAAACGTGAGAATCACCAAGAAATAGGTCGCAAACGCATAGAGGTCATTAAAAATGCCATATTCGGCCACAGCCATCTTGGCGGTCAAGAGTGGTGTGAGGCCAAACATCGCGATGCGCCCGATGATGGAACTCAGGCCGTAGATCGCTGTCTGGCTAGCCAGTTTTTTAAGGACACTCATTTCTAAGGGCAAATATCCACAAAAATTGAAATCCCGGTGACCTCATTACCCGCAACATTGCCGCTACTGCCAACTACAATGGACGGTCGCTAGGTTCTCTCAAGGTTTTGCACCAAAAGGGAGCGGCAAGCGGCTACCCAAAAGCTACATTCGACGAAACGTTTCCTGAGCAAAAATTGAAGCGTACACTTTCTGAGCTGACTGATTTTGATGAATGTCCCATCTGCCATCACGCCAAATACCTGCATTTTCCATCGCCTTTTTGCGCGACATGCACTACATTTACCACATGCAGGTAATGCAACGACTCAAAACACCTTGCTATGCGGCATGGCTCATACGCCTCTGCCACATGATCGCATTTGCGCTGGGATCACATACCTACGCCCAGGTCACAGTCACCTCAGGCCCAATATTTAAAGACATCGAGGTGTTGGCGGACCAGACCAACGATGGCCTCAAAGGCGTTGCGTTGCGTTTCAAACTACATTTTCCTGAACCGCTTCCTTCTACGATCGCTGCCGCATACTACATAGAATGTGTGGTCACCGACGAATTTGGATACCCGATTCAAGCAACCGCAGGGGCCGTCGGCTATGCCTACCGCAACGGCGACTGCCGCGACAGCGTCTCCCTGCAAGCTTCCAATGCCGAGGGCAACCTCGATGGTCATACCATGTTTGTACCCTATGTCGCGATGGCAATCGACCCAGGACCCAGCCGCATCCAGCTGCAATTGCGGCTCTGGGACCAGGCGCGCCGTCAGATGCTGGTGCAGTCAGCGCCAATGGACTTGCGATTTGAGAAGCCGACCATGCAGCTCTACCGCATGCGTGTGGCGCGTATCGAGTCCTACAATACCGACGCCGACGACGAAACTTGGGACTACAAATTCCTGAACGCACGCGATATCTATCCAGAATTGATCTGGAGCCTGCGCAGAGGCAACCGCAATGTGTTTGAGAGTCCCAAGCAAAAAAACGATACCATATATGAAGGCACCTCCGCCGATATCAGCCCATGGATTTGGCTGTCACAAGGAGATCGCATCCATTATTATGTGCATGACTTTGATTTGTTGGGTTTTTCAGATCTGGTGGGGAGCCTTGTGATCGATGTCTGGCAACCAGGGTTTCTCAGTGGCAAGACCAGTGAGCTGCGCTTTGAGCGTGTGCGCGAAGCCCGTGTCACGCAAGAAGCGATCCTGGCACCCAAGGTGGCAATCACAGGATATGAAATCATCGAGCAAGACCAGATAGCAGGTGTCACTGGTACACGCGTGAGGCTGCAGTATGCCATCCAAAATAGCCTGCCTGGGGCACGCTATTTCATGGGCCTGAAATTGCAGGATACACTGAAGGCCGTGGCGCCTACCAGGCTGCAGGTGATCGGCAGCGGTGCTGTGCCTGCAGGAAATGGAGTCGTGGAACTGCTGGCGCAACAAAGCTCTTTGGAGCTGTTCATTCCACATTTCGGTTGGCCAGACCCCTTGTTGGGGAATTTCAGATTGCTCTTGGAGGCAGGCATGCTGCTCGATGGGCAGCCGATGGTGCTCACACGCTTGCATCGCCAATACATCGCAGCCGCATCACCCGTCGCCGACATGGGTTATGGGCAATGGAAAGTGGGCGTCGAGGATCAAGCTGGGCGTGGCGGGTTGCGCATCAGCCTGGACTATGCATTACCTGCTGGTTATCTCGTCGATGCAGCGTCCATCAAAATCAATCTCGTGCCGCAATTTGTAGCCAGTTGGGGGGAGATCGACAATACGCTTTTGGAGGTGATCGATGCCGAGGCATCGACTTGGCAGGGCAGGTCCCTCAATTTGGACGGCCAGCATGCCCAAGGCACGCTCGACCTTTTCTTGCCATTTGACAAATGCCCGCCTGGCGGCGGCGCAATGAACTTTGAAGCGACTTACCGTACCGTCCTGCAGCTGGACGATCATGAAGCCAGCCTCGGGATCGTGAAAAAGGTCGCCCAAGTGGATATGCCGCTTTTGCGCGAATTGCATTTGGGCTTGCGAGAGGCGAGCGTCGCTCGCCGGCAATGGATTTTGAGCCACCCCAGCATGTATTGGGAGTTGCGGTGTGGTGAGAAATTGCTGCTCAAGTCCAAGGTGATTGCAGCCCAGCGCAATGCACGCTGGACCGATGATGCGGTCCACAAATGGGTGGCAGCTCCCAGCGACCGCATCGAGTTGCGGGTGTATCACCAAGGCACGCAGGGGGAGGCTGATCGCTTGCTTGAAATGTGGACCGGGCAGCTGAGTGAACTCCCAGGCAAGGAAAAAGGAAATGTGCGCTTGCCAACCACGAGCCTCAAGAAGATGCTGCTACACTTGGAATATGTAGAAAATGAAAAACGAAACTGATCGCAAAATGCATCACAAGCCCTACCATTTGCGATCTGCGTACCTTCATAAGGTATCGCTACGAAGCGCTTATTTGGTTTTGCTAGGCACCTTCATGATGTTTCCTGTCTGTGCCCAGGCCCAAGATTTCCATGAACCTGCGGAGATTCTTCAGATCATGGAAAAGTCGTCTTTGAAGTTTCA
The DNA here is from genome assembly GCA_031415375.1 of Bacteroidota bacterium. Classification (GTDB taxonomy): domain Bacteria; phylum Bacteroidota; class Bacteroidia; order J057; family JADKCL01; genus JADKCL01. Next base: position 13,926 of record JANORP010000264.1, read on the forward strand.
AGTGAATATGTCCAACGAGGACTTGCGCAACCAAACCGTTTGGGGTCCCGAAAATTCCCCCATGACCTATTCGCGCATGGAGGATGGCGTGCCCGGGATCGCGACTTACAACTTGGATTCGGTCACACGGCCATTGTATGAGGCCGCAGAGGCCGATTTTGCCGCGCTGCGTTTTGCCGATGCGCGCGGTAATTATCTCAAAATCAACGAATATCGGCCAGATATCACGGTCATTGGCACCTTCATTGGCAAGACCTATGACGAGGAAGGCAATCCCACTGAAGCATTGAAATGGTACCGCCAAGCGATCGACCTCAATTACCACGACTATTTGGCGCATTGGTTGCTGGCCGACGATCTGTATGCCCTCAAGCAATACGGCGCCGCCGCACAGGAATGTGCGATTGCCTGGGTACTCAACCGCAACTCAGTCGCGATACACCAATCTGCGGCCCTCATTTTCAAGGCAGACAAACGGCAGTTTTCGGCATTTGAATTTGAACCCAATTATCGATTGGAGAAGATCGACAATGTCGTGGAGATTTACATGGATACCGACTGGATGTTTTATGCCTATTGCAAGGCCCTGTGGGCTTATGAACCTGGTTATCACCGTGAATTAGGTGGTGGGCGCAATGACTTTGACATGACCCAGGAAAAGGAATGTTTGCTGAACCTCGCCATGGTCTATGACCGCGTGCACAAGGGAAAAAGCGAAAAAAATGCCAGTATCGATGCCTTGGTGGCAGCCATTCAGCGTAAAATGATCAATGAATTTATCTTTGTAGAGGAGTGGTTGCGCATCGAACCCCTGATTGTTTATACGCAACCCAAAGAAGCCATCTCAGCCTTAGCTGAATACATTTTGTGCATCCGCGCACCCAAAAAATAGGTTGGAAAAATCGATTCAGTTGAGTCTCACGCGCACAAAGCCGCCGCATTCGCTGCATGTACCCTCGATATGGGGCTCGCCATGGATCATCGAATAGATTGGATTGTAGAGGCCCATGCCTTTGTTGCAATGGTAGCAGACCACCTTATTGAGGCGTGCCTCATGTTTGGTGCCGCTCAATTTCGCAAAGAGATCCCTGATCGCCTGTCCCAAACGCTCAGCCAACCAAGGAAAACGCACCAAAACCAAATAGACCATCAACAAAGCTGCAGCGGTGGTAAACACTGAAAACAACGCTGTTTGCATTTCCAAGGGCAAATTGGCCTGCTGAAAACCGAGGTCAGAACCTAGGGAAGCGTAAGAAAAGGACATACTCAAAGCGATTGATGGACGTAAACGCGAATACCTTTCGTTCGAAGATACGGAAAAATTCAAACTATGGATGAAATACTCGGTGCATCCATGATCAAAATCACTTTGTATGGCACATCTGTTTCTTGAAAACAAGACTCCATCTGCAAGGCAGTGCCAAGGCTTCTCAAATATGCCCTCAAACCAATTCCACTTTATCTGCCCGCGGGAACAATTCTGGTTTCTCCTGATGCTCGCAGCTCCCAGCCTCTCCCTTCCAAAAAGGGATTGTATCCGCTGGATTCCGACCAAGTAATGCTGCCGTCTGCTGCATGTCCCCGACATTATCGACAAACAGCAATTTGAACTGATCGTGGTTGATGAGATCGGGAAACCAGACGGCCACAAAGTGCTTCACAAAAGTCTCCATGATCTCACGTGAGACTTCTAGCAGGCGCACTTCACGGCTTTGTGCGGCAGCCATCTCAGCGATCAAAGCCCCAAAAGAGATGCGTTGCGGGCCCACGAGTTCGACGAGGCTTGGGCAATCCACTGAAAATGCAGCCTTGGCGACGGCCCAGCCCACATCCTCACCTAGGATTGGCTGGATTTGCGTAGATGGGAAACCTGAGGGCACCAGCAATTTCCCAAAGGAGAAGCGCGCCATCTTGAGCAGTTGTTGCAGCTTTTGCGAGAGCATCGTGGCAGGTGTGCAGACGATGCTGGGGCGCAGTACACAGACGTCGTCCTGCTGCAGGAGCAAGGCGTCGGCTTGCCCCTTGGTACGTAAAAACGCAGTCTCATGCGTTGCGTCGGCCCCCAAGGCACTCACTTGCACAATGCGAGCGTGGCCGAGCTGCGCGCGATGCTGTAGGATGAGTTGGGTGAGACCGAGATGAATCTGCGCAAAGGGCAGCGACTTGGTTTCTGAAATGGCCCCGACGGCATTGATCACCACGTCTATGGGCGAGGGAAATGACCAAGCATCGGCAAAGGGATCAAATTTGAGCCAAGTTTCATGGGAAAATCGCGGCCCTTGCCAAGCCTGGCGGCTACAGCAGATCACATGGTAGGCAGGTGATTGTGCCAATGCCTTGCGGATCTCAAGACCGATTTTGCCCGAGGCGCCGAGAAGGAGCACATTCCGCGTATGCTTTTTTGGATCAGACATAAGCCATTGTGGGTTGAAAAGCGACTGGGGCTACTTGCAATTGCGCGACCGTCTCGGCCGGCAGCCAGGTGTAATGTATGGTCTCGGTGACCCTGAATGCGCCCTCAAGGCGTGCGGTTTCAAAGAAATTGGTATTGAAGCGGGTGCAGGTCATCGCTTGCAGTGGCCATTTCTCACGCACGATTTGCGTTTTCTGCAATTCATGGCCCTCCACCGCCCAAGCGCGGTCGATTGCGCCGATCGTTTCCTTCAATTGGAGCGACTTGGCATCGGGTTCAAACACAGGTCCCGTGAGATGGTATTGCAGAAACTGATCGTCTTGGATCAGCTTGAGGCCGCTGGGAAAATTGAGCAGATTTGCGTTTTCCAAATGGTAATTGGCGATCAAATTGCCAGCAAAGGTCATCGTCGGGTTGTTGGTAAATGATCGCAGGAAATAGATGCCATGGTGGGCACGATCAGCATTCCATTGGGCATCCTCCACCAATACCCGAAATCCAATATGCTGATAATGAAACTTGAAGGGAATGAGTCGAGAATTTGCACGCATATTCAGCAGGCGCACATCCACCATGCTGATCATCGCACGGCCACCTTGCAGGCGCGGACGAATCGGCGCTGGCAAAAGGTCTCTCAACTCTGCGGCATCCACCGAGAAATTGACCAAATAAATTTCGTGCAAATCGCCGGAGAATTGGAGACGAAGATTTTTGAGTAAGCTCATAATCGTTTGATTTAGAAATATTTGACAAAGAGAAACACCCAGCCCAAGGCAGTGGTTTGGAGCGCAAAAAACCAACAGACCGTCCACCATTGTGAAGCCCCGAGTTGCCAAATGCGCAAATAATGTTGGCGCAACATCATGCCACTGCTGTAGAGCACAGCTAGACAGGGAATTGCAGGATGCAGCTCAGGGATGAGCAGCATCAAAATCGCAACAGGAAGCAAAGGCATCACGCCCTTGCGCATGATCGTAAACATGTGGCGTAGGTATTGGAATCGTTTGTCGCCAAAACCGAGCCATGTAGCCAAGCCTTGGACGACCCAGCCCGTGCCAGCAATCGCCAACATCGCGACCCCACCTTGCCACATGCTGATTTGAGGTACAAAGGCTTGCAATCCAGCCCCAAACAAAAAAGTGACCAGCAATGCGACCACCAAACTGTAGGCTAGGTAGCTCAAGTGCATGAGCGGCGGTACCACGGGCATACAGTCGCAGGCGGGCATGTCTTTGCGTGGCGTAGAAACGATGTAGCGGTTGTAAGCCAATGTTTTATAGACAAATTGTATCGGCCTCATGATGCCTGGGATAGCAAACATGCCGCGCACAAATAACCATTTTTCACCAAAGATGCGCTTCAATGCATAAGGGCCATAGATCGTCTCACCGCCACCCAAGTCGATGAGGGCCATCTCATTGCGAAACCTTTCAGGATCGATTTGCCCTTGCAAATCAGCATCGAGCTCATAATAGCTCGCAATTTTCTCCTCAGGCAAAATGTTCCAACGCAAAACTTTGTCCCTGAGGGAGATACAGAGTGGGCAAGCGCCATCGTAAACCACGAGTTTTCCAGCGAGAATGGCCATATTGGTGATGTATTTCGACATTTTGAAAATTTCAAAATAATTTGAAAGCTGTTCTCAAAAAAAAGGGCCTCAGCCCATGAGTTTCATGACCGTGCGAAAGAACCAGTTGCGGTCGCTCTTGGTCATTTTCTCCGTGACAGCGTCGAGCTTGCCTACGAAATCCTGAATGCGACTGATCATTTCCTTGAATTCGGCGATTTCCTCATCGTCTTTGGGACCCTTCACATGGCTCACTTGCTCCAATACGCGCAGGATTGGCTCCAGCTCACGCTTCTTGCGCTCGGCGGTCACGCGGCGCGCCACTTCCCAGATGTCTTTTTCAGCGACAAAGAATTCCTTGCGTTCGCCCGCTTGCAACTCACGACGCACAAGTTGCCAGTCGATAAGGGCGCGAATGTTCATATTGGCATTGCCCCGGGAGATTTGGAGGCTAGCCATGATATCCTCCGCCGAGAGTGGTTTTTTGGTGATGAGCAGCAGCGAATGAATCTGCGCCATCGTGCGGTTGATGCCCCAAGACGTGCCGAGGGAACCCCAGCTTTGTACAAATTTTTCTCTAGCAGCTTCCAATTCCATATCACAAAGATAATGATTTTATTCTACTTTCAAAAACTATTGAAAGTTTCTTGTTGATTTTGTACGGAGAAATTTGTGTGAGGTTTTGGAGAATGGGGAAGTCCAAGGAAAGATGCTCGATTTGATCTTTGAGCTGGTCTAAATTGTCACTCCTACCCACTAACCTCAGGCCCCCAGCTTCGGCGCCAATTCCCTCAAAGCCTCGACCGTGCGCTGCACCAGCGCATCATGCGTTTGCATGCGGATCGTCTCAGCATCGACATCGCCGTCAAACAGGGGCAGTGCGAGGTCGATACCCGCATCGCGGAGCGCGCGTGCGTCGAGCGAGACCTGCCCGCAGATCGCAGCCACGTGCTTGCCTTGCGTTTGCGCAAGGCGGGAGAGGGTCACCGTTGCCTTGCCGTGGAGGCTTTGCGCGTCTAGGTGGCCTTCGCCTGTGAGGACGAGGTCGGCATCGGCGATTGCTGTCTGGATTTGAAGGGCCTCCAATACAAAATCGGCACCGCGTGCCATTTTGGCACCGAGCAGTCCCACGCAGCAGAGTGCGGCGCCACCCGCTGCACCCGTGCCTGGGAGTTTGGAAACAGTGCCGATTTTGGCTTCCATGAGATTGGAGAAGTGCTGCAAACTCGCGGCCATCGCGGCTCGTGCCTCCGTCGGGAGACCTTTTTGGGTGGCGTAAAGCATCGCGCCGTCCTCGCCAAGCAAGGGATTATCGACATCGACGAGGAGCAAAATCTCGATGCGCTTGAGCTCTGGGCGCAAGTGATCGCGCAGTACCTGCTCGACCTTGCCCAGATTGCCACCGATAGGGGAGAGGCGCTCAAGCGCCTCATTTTGAAATGTCGCCCCCAAGGCATAGGCGATGCCCATGCCACAGTCCAGGGTCGATGACCCGCCCAAGCCGATCACGATCCGCTTGCATTTGCGGTTGATCGCCTGCACGATCAGTTCGCCTGTGCCGATGCTGCTGGTCCCCAGCGGATTGATCTCATGGGCTTGGAGCGAGGCAAATCCCGAGGCCGCAGCGAGGTCGATGAAGGCAGTCGTACCGGCGGCGTCAAAACCCATTTGGCAGCCGATCGGCCTGAAAAGCGGATCCGAGGCCCGCACATTCACCATTTGCCCACCGCTCGCCTGGCTCAAAATCGCCGCGGTGCCTTCTCCGCCATCGGCAATGGGCATCATCACAGACACCCAGTCGGCATTGAAGCGCGCGACGCCTTCGGCCATGGCGGCCGCAGCCTCGGCTGCGCTCAGCGTACCTTTGAATTTATCTGGAGCGATCAAAACCTTCATGGCATCAAATTACGCTATCAAGCTGCATTTGAAAAATACTTGATGTGTGCATTCTCTATATTTGCCGCAAATATCTCATGTATGAATAAGATCGTTGGGTTGTTTTTGTTGATGATGCTCTGGTCGGGAACGCAATTGCTCGACGCGCAAGTGGTTGCGAATCCATGCGAAGGAGAAGAAACCCAAAACAATATGAATGCTTGTGCGGAGCAAGAATGGCGGCGCGCTGATACTGAGCTGAATGCCACCTGGAAGGAATTGCTCGGGCACATGGACCGAGACACCAAGACCGAATTGCGCAAGGTACAGGCGATCTGGCTCAAGTTTCGTGATGCCCAGGCTGCCTTTGAAGTGCTGCCTTGGGAAGGCGGGTCCATCGTGCCCATGATACAATTTGGCTGCCTGAAACGTTTGACCGAGGAGCGCACCGGGCACTTGAAAGTTCTTTTGAGTGCCTACGACAATTGAGCGATGCAGAGATTTACCTTCAATCGGCCTATCACTTTGCTGTTTTCAGTGCCTTTGCTGGTGCTCATGTTCATGTTTGGGTATGGACTTTCCGTCGAATTCAGGCTTAGCCTCGTATTCATGCTGCTCTTGTCGGCGACGGTTGTGGGCCTGTTGTTTTACTTGGGCATGCTGCGCCGCATGGAAATCGGCGAGGGCAAGGCCACCTGGACCACCCCTAGCAAACATTTTGAAATGGCCATGGCTGATGTCAAGCACTTTGGCATCGTGAAATTCAGGAGTTTTAGGTTTATCTACCTGTCCAAAAGTGCAGAGAATCCCTTTGCAAACCCCGACAATCCAGTCGTCACCGACGAAAATACATTTATGGTGCAGTTTCGGCCAGCTGCTTGGAGTGCCATTCAGGCAGCAATCGGGGCGATTCATCCAGACTTAAAACCGAGTTCCCTCAACCGGCAATAAACTTTTGGGAAGAAATACAGTTTTTGCTTGAAATCGACCTTAGTATGAAGCCAATTTGGACCGTTTTATCCATCAATCTAGCCTTTTTCGCCATTTGGGGCCTTTGTTTCACCTTGTTGGTGAATCGTCCTGAGATGATTCCGCTCATGACCTCGGTTCAAGCGACATTTAACCTTCTGTTTGCCGCCGGCTTTTTTCTAGATCGCAAAAAGCAGATTGGAATGTCCTTTATTTTGGGAATGATTCTGGCCATCGTCATCACCATCATCGGCTACCTTGTGCTGATCAAATACCGCGACCTCATCGGCGTGGAGGAAGACTACACGACCATGCTTCAAGTCGTTGTGCATAGGGCCCTGCGGGCTTGATTTTTTTTTCATTCCCCCTGTATCCTTCTGTTGTACCTCCGTTATGTCCTCGGAAATAAGGTTTCCAAGGGAGACGCATGTCCTCCCATCCCATTTTCCTGTCTGAATCTTAGCGGTTTCAGCAGCCCGGGGCTCCCAAGGTCTCGGGCTTATTTTTTGTTGCTGAATCACTAGCTTTGCACCATGGCATTTCCCTCATGGCTTCCCTTGGGCCTCGGTATCAAGGAATATTATGAGAGCGGTGTACCCACCCTGATCAAGGTACACACCGTCGATGGGGAAATCACGCCCTACCCAGCACAGCTTTTTTTCAGAGAATACGACGACTTTAGCATTTTTGATGAACTCGGCTGCTACCATGCACGCGGTCACGTACTCGATGTCGGTGCGGGCGCGGGTTGCATCAGCGCCTTTTTGGAGGAAATGGGCTTGGAGGTGACGGCGATCGAGATCTCGCAAGACGCCGTCGATGTCATGCACAAGCTGGGCATCCAAGATGCCCGATGCGGAGATTTTTTTGATCTGCCAGGCGATGAGCAATGGGACACGATCTTGCTCCTGATGAATGGGATTGGGTTTGTAGGCAAACTTGAAGGCCTGGACCGTTTCTTGACGCATGCCAAATGCGTGCTTGCACCCGGCGGGCAGATTTTGTTTGATTCCTCAGACCTTGCTTTGAGTGATGTGAGCGATCAAGATTTTCGCGGAGCTGAAAGCATCTATCATGGCGAGGTATGGTATCAGTTGGAATTCAAGGGGATCAAAGGCGCGCCTTATTATTGGTTGTACATCGATCAGCACACGATGCAGCAACATGCCGAGGCAGCCGGCTACCATTTTGAGTTGATCGAAGAGGCCGATGAAGGTTATTATTTTGCAAGACTTACTTTGCGTTAGAAAATTCAATAGGACGTTTACCATGGACCCACTCGACATCGCTAGTCTGTTCCACGCGCTCAAAGAAGGTGAAATGCGTGATTTTGAATTGCAGGATGGCAATTTACAGTTTCGTGTATCCTTGCCCCGTCTCGCTGCCCATCGTGGCGAGGGCTATACCCATTTCTTATGTTCATTGGCGGATATTAGCGAGCTGAGCCTCCAACCTTTTAGGAATGAATCCACGGAAATCAAGGATTTGAAACAAATAGGGCAGTTGCAGTTGCGTATTGAAGGTGCTGAAGTGACGGTAGGGGGCCAAGTGAAGGTGCTTTGTGCACATCGCGCAGGTGGCTCGGGCGCCCGACTCACCTTCAGATCGACGAGATTTGCGGTTTGGGACGAGTCTTTTGATGCACTCTCTGCAGCCGAGTTGGCTATCCTGAGAGGGAAAGGCTGACATTCTTTAAGTGAATTCGCAGGTTGCCTTGCGAAATTCCTGACGGCACTTTTGCCATTGGAAATCGGTACGAGGGCAACGTCCCAACAAACCTACCTTAGAAATTGTAGAAAATCCCAACGCCCAACACACCTACACGGTAGGGAAGCTTGTTGTTGTTGACCTCGATGTCTTGCGTGGATTTGAGCAAACTCCAGTTGAAGCGAAAAAGATAGTTGCTGCCTCTCGTGCGTAGGCTGAACTCGACGATCGCACCAGGATTGAGAAAGCCGACAGAGAAGGGGGTGCCGCCGCCGCCGCCACTGTATAAATAGGAGTAGGATCCCCCGATACCAGCGCCGATGCCGACTTTTTGCTCATTGAAAGGGGTCGAACCCGAACCCACACGGGCCAGCAGATACACTGGCGCATTCGCAAAGAAGCTCAGGCCGGAGAAAGAGTTGAACTGTAGGCAGGCGTTCAGGTTGGGGTTGATTCCAAGACTCACGACATCATTGCTGTGCATGAGGATGTAGTCCATGCCCGCTCCCAAGCCATAGAGGTTGGCGTAGCTCGGCGAGGGAGACCCGAGGGGCGTGATCCCGATGAATTGATAGGTCATGCCACCAAAAAAGCTGGCCTTTTCAGCAAATTGGGCCTGTGCCCCAAGGCACACTGTAAACAGCAAGGCAAATGTAAAAACGGCTTTCTTCCACATGGGTCTAGTCATTCGAAAAGGAAAAGTACGGAATACGAACCAAAAATGAAATAGATTCATCGATCGATCCTACATTCTGAATTCAAAGGCACAAATTCCATGCCTTGATGGCAGCATTCCATTTACTGGACAAAATATATTAATCGATTCATTATGAATATTTTAGCGAATCTGCCCATTTTCGTCAGCTTGCCATTGCAAATCCATCTTTTTCTTTATTTTTACAGCGAACACTTAAGTGATCTCAGTGAGCAACGTCTATTCGGCCTATCAGCATCAGAGTTCCGCTTTCCAGCCCGAAAAACTGGATGAATACCGCCTACGCATCGTTTCGCGGCCGGGGCTACTCCTATATGCTGTCTTGTCGGCGCATGACCATATCCTTGCAGTCAAGGAATATCGCTCCAAGTCGCCGATGGAGTTTGATGATTTTTTTGATGCTATCTGTTCCCAAGACTATTTCCTCAAAGAGGATTATCAGCGCGTGGAACTTGTCAATAGCAATTTGGAATTTTCCTTGATCCCGACGATCTTTTTCAAGCCACAGCAGGTGCGCGAGCTTGCAGGTGCTTTGATCAAGGAAGACGCCGACATCGATCATCTGGAATACATCGACATGGTCGATTCGGGTGCCACAGCCATTTATACGGTCTCCCACACGGTCAAGCGCAAGTTTGACCAGCACTTCAGGGAGATCACCCATCGCCCATTTTGCCAACTCATGGTAAACATGGGCTTGGAGATGACCCCACAGTACCCGCAATTGATGCTGTTGCATGTCTTTGAAAAGCAGTTTGTGATCACCGCATTCAAGGAAACCAAGCTGCAACTGTGCAATGCCTATGACTTTGAGACGGTGACCGACATGGTCTATTTTGTACAGTTGGTCATGGAAATACTCAAATTGGATGCTGCCGACACAAGGATCCTCTTGAGCGGTGACTTTGAGGAAGAGAGTGAACTCACAAAGCAGCTCAAGAAGTTTGTCCCCAACATCGACATTCCCAAGCAGGAGTTCATCCAGCGCTTTGAAACCAAAAGCGAGAAGCTACCCGCATGGAAATATGCCTTTCTCACCTGGTAATTGCAAGGCTCATGTTCATCAAAGCAAATGGTCAATTACCGCGTCACACGTTCGATGTTCCCATGAATAATTCTCTCCGATTCACTTCGTCGATCGACAAAGAGCAAATGCCCCGTGGACTTGCGCATATTCTTTGCAGGGGATGAGGATCATCGCGGGCAAATATCGTGGTAGAGTCATCAGGCCGCCCAAAGGCTTGCCTGTGCGTCCCACGACCGATCTTGCCAAGGAATCCCTGTTCAATATTCTCAACAATCAGATCGACTTTGACGAGATGCGCGTGCTCGACTGCTTTGCAGGCACAGGCAGCATGAGCTACGAGTTTTTGAGCCGAGGTGTGGGCAGTCTGTTGGCGATCGATGCCGATGCCAAGTGTGTGCAGTATATCACGGCGACCCTGCTTGAGCTTGGCGCCAGCAATGCTACTGTGCAGCACATGCAGGTAGAGCGATATTTGGCAGGGACTCCAGAACCTTATGACTTGATTTTCATGGATCCGCCCTATGCGCTACCGAGGCAAGATGCCCTGATTTCCAGGATCATGGATGGTGGATGGCTCACGCGCGAGGGGCTACTTGTGCTCGAGCACGCTAGCGCCAACGATTTCAGTGGTTTGGCATATTTCACCGAAATGCGTAAGTACGGCGGCAGTTCATTCAGCTTTTTTGAATACGACAATGACTAAAAATTATCTCCGCATTTGGTGGCTTGCATTGGCGCTCGCCCTTTTCATGGGTTTGGTGCGCTGCAGCGACGGCGGTAAGGCAGAAAAAGACAAGCTCGATGCGGCTACCCGCAGAGACTCCGCCAATGTGCCGCAGATCACATGGCGCGACATCAGTTTCATCGACACCGTGCAGGTCGGTGATACCATCATCAAGGACTATGTGTTTTACAACACGGGTTGGAAACCGCTGTTGGTCAAGCATGCCATCATCAACCGCCCCGAATGTAGCTGCCGTGTGCCCGGTCACGAGGTCGGCATCGGCGAGCAAGATACCGTGCGGGTGACCTGTGTATTCACAGACCCCGAGCGCGTAGGCATGGAGATCGTGATCGAGCACAACACGCCTCAGCAGTCCCCGATCCTCGTCTATATCGCCAATGTCGTAAAGTAGCGACGGCAATCGGCCTTTGATCCTACTCAGGAGCACGACATTTCCCTTTCATTGAATGGTAAATGTGCATCCGCAGTTGGGAAATGCACCCCCCTGCATTCGGCTTGGCTATAAGCCTGTGACCATTCATGCAAGAGAGACGCACGATTCAGTCCAATTCTGCATTTTGTTTGGTGAAGAAAAAAACCTTTGATGTCCTAGGCAGGCGCATATATGATCGCTTTACGATTTGAAATTACCCAAATAGTAGCCATTTTGAATTTGTGGCGCATAGGCTAGATCGTGCCCACAATTCTTTAATTTGCCAGATCATACTAGCCAAATTCATGCTGAGCGATCTGTTGCAATTGATTTTCCCCAAAAACTGCCCTGGCTGCGACAATGCATTGGGGCGAGGAGAAGCAGCGGTTTGTGTGCATTGCCTGTTGGAGTTGGAGGAGACGCGCTTTCATCTGCAACCTGCCGACAATGAACTCTATTACAGATTGGCAGGTAGAGTGCCGCTCATCGGTGCCTCTGCGATGTACTATTTCGACAAGCGGGGGCGATTCAAAAAGATGATGCAGGCACTCAAGTATGGCAATTGTCCTCAGGTCGGCAAGTTTTTGGGGCAGTATTATGGGGAATGTTTGAAGGATGAGCCGCTCATTTCTCAGGCATTGACCATCGTGCCCGTACCGTTGCACCGCAGTCGATTTGCAGAGCGGGGTTACAACCAAAGTGAAATGATCGCCCTTGGCCTCGGCAAGGCCCTAGGGATCTCAGTCGATATTAAGGCATTGCAACGCACTTCCAAAACGGCCACACAAACCAAAAAAACTCAAAAGGAGCGCTGGGAAAATGTCGAATCTGTCTTTGGGATGCAGCGGCCACTCAGCGGTCACCTGATTTTGGTGGACGATGTGATCACGACTGGCGCGACCTTGGAGGCTTGCATTCGCACGCTCTATGCGCAAGCCGCCCCGCCCGAGAGCGTGTATGTGCTCGCACTCGGTATGGCGCGGCATGGATGAACTGGATTTTATGCACAAATCATGTCAGATGTTTGGATTTTTCCGCGCAAAGGCATAACTTAACGCTTGGATTATTCATCAAAAAGAAAGCTATGCCACCTTCAGCGAGACTTACAGATATGCACACCTGTCCTATGGTGAATCCTGGGCCAGTTCCTCACGTCGGGGGCCCCATCTCTGGGCCAGGCGTCCCTACAGTTTTGATCGGGAAAATGCCCGCCGCAGTTCTCGGTGACATGCTCGTCTGTGTCGGCCCACCCGACACCATCGTAAAAGGCTCCGCAACCGTGATGATTGGCAAAAAACCTGCTGCCCGCATGGGAGACAGTACAGCCCACGGCGGTGTGATCGTCGTAGGTTGCCCAACAGTGATCATAGGGGGCTGATTGCTCCTCTATTCATACTCAAGGAATGCGGGCTTAATGTTCGCATTTTTTATTTGCGCTTGATCGATCCGTTGCGCGCCAGATCCACCCAATCGTAGCCTACCGCAGCCAAACCAACTTGCGGCTACGCCCATCGGAGTAGCGCTCGATATAGATCTGCCCCGTTTGCAATTGATCCACATTGCGCCCCATGAGATCGTATCGCCCCAATAACTGATGCCGAGGCAAGGTCGGCTGCCAAGGTGCGCTCGGCAATGCAAGGCAACCATTGTTCAAGTCGGTGATATGCACCGGTGGCGTACTCATCATCCCAATACCGCGCGGCACAAATGCTTGGTACCAACCCGTGTCGGCCACGACGATGGTTGCGGTATGCTCCCCGGTTGTCCATTCATAGGTGAGATGCTGCTCATCCACGCCCAGCACCACCTGCCCGCTCACAACTTGGCAGTCGAGGCGCGGGCGCGACAGCGACCATGGCAAGTCGGTACAAATGGCGCGAAAGGTCGAGCTGCTATCCAAAAAACGAATGTCGAATACCTTGCTGTCATCTGCCGCGATCAGGCTCACCACAGGTTCATCGTCAGAGAATACCCGCCCAAATCCGACAATACCGCTGCCATCTGCCAGCCGCCGGTAGCTGCCCATCGCGTCGCTCAGAGCTGCTGGATTGGCATACTGCCAGACAACAGTTGCCAGCATCTGTACAGTATCGAGCACATATTCCAGCGCGCGCCCGGGGCGCAGAAGGTTGCCATTGTCCCAAGCGGTAATGTGCCCATTGGGCAGGTAGCGTGCGTCGTGCTGGCCCTTGGTGCCAAGGTCGCCCTGCAAATCAAATTCATTGCGTTTCCCGCCCAGGTGCCAGTCGATCTGCCCTGTGGCCCAGTCGATCTGACTGATCTCATTGAGCGCGCGGTGGGAGAGGAGCAGCTTCCCATGAGGACCGAAGTCGATCGAATTGGTATGGGTCAGTTCTAGGAGCGATGGATTGTAGAAGTAGCTGGTATCGGGATCGGTGATCGCATAGTGATCCAAACCATGCCACTCCTGCACCACATTTTTGGCACCGTCTAGCTCTTGAATCACAACAGCATCGACACGACCTTGCGTCGAGCCAGGAAATCCTTGGGGCGTGACCAAGGTGCTTAGATCCATGATGCTATCCTCAAGACAGGTCAGGAAATAGTGCCCATCGGTGGTCATGATCATCTCATGCACATCGTTGCGGTAGCCTACGCAGACCACAGAGTCCACTTCGGCAAATGTGCTGTCGAGGATATGCCACATACGGTTGTCATTGTAGGCCATGCGCCCATTGGGATGCAGCTTGAAATCCATCGCATAAGTCGGCGATTGGGCATACCAGATCAAGTCGCCAGTCGCATCCAGCAGCATATTGGTGGATTTCAAATAAAAGGGCGTATAGACGCGAAAGGCACCCATAAAAAGGTAGGGGCAAGCGGTGGCATCTCCGCCATAGGCCTGGAAATACCGTTGTGGTGAGCCAATAGGCGTGTATTGTGCTTGCAGGCATTGCACACTCCACAGGGAAAAGACAAGTGCGGCGAGCGCCTTTATTTTCATTGAAAATCAGTCAAATGCGTTGGCTCTCAGGGCCTCTATGTCCTCAATGGTCTTGGCGACATGGCCGCCCAGCAAGCGCGCGCCATCGTCGGTGATGAGATAGTCGTCCTCGATGCGGATGCCGCCAAAGCTCCGATAAGGCGCTAGGGCTTCGTAGTTGATAAATGCTTTGTGCAAGCCCTGGGCCTCCCACTGATCGATAAGCTCTGGGATGAAATAGACGCCTGGCTCGACCGTCACGACAAATCCAGGCTTCAAGGGCCGGGCCAAGCGCAAGAAGGCAAGTCCAAATTGCTGGCTACGTTCATAGCCATCGCCATAGCCGACATTGTTTTCGCCGAGGTCCTCCATGTCATGCACATCGAGGCCCATCATATGGCCGAGGCCATGCGGGAAAAACAAAGCATGTGCACCGGCTGCGACGGCCTCGTCGAGGTCGCCTTTCATGAGACCGATGGACTTCAAGCCTTCGGCGATCACGCGTGCGGCACGCAAGTGTGCATTGCGGAAGGCCACACCAGGCTTGAGCATTTCGATGGCGGCCATTTGCCCATCCAAAACGGCTTGATACACGCCTTTTTGCTGCTCAGTAAATGTGGCATCGACCGGGAATGTGCGGGTCATGTCGCCTGCATAATGGCTATGTGGGGCCTCGGCCCCAAAATCCACGAGCAGCAAGCGCCCACTGGTGAGCATGTTGTGGTGGGCGTGGTTGTGAAGCACTTGCCCATCGACACTGATGATGGCTGGAAACGAGGCCAGTGTATTGTTGCGGGCGATGACGGCTTGCACTGCCGCATGCACATCTGCCTCGCCAATGCCTGGTCGGGCAGTGAGCATGGCAGCGACATGGATGTCGTTGGTGATGCGCACTGCTGCTTCAATCTCCACGATTTCCTCAGCCGTTTTGATGCTGCGCTGGGCTACGATGGCCTTTACCAGATCGGTGGAGGCCATTGGTTTCACGGCTTGCACCCCGATGTGGAGCAAGTCGCTCATTTTGATGAGGTTGTCGTGCCGGTAGGGTGGCAGGAAATGCAAGTTGCTCCCCAGCGCACCCGCCAGTTCTTGGCTAGGCTTGGTAGCCTCAATTCCTGATAGGGCAGCTGCCGCTGCGATGGTCGGCAGGGGCCCTGTCCAGACGATGTCGTCCATGTCCAGCTCATCCCCAAAAACCGTCGCCTCGCCTGTGGCGACATCGATCAGTGCCGCAAGCCCTGCGCGATCAATACCTATATAGTATAGAAAATTACTGTCTTGCCGAAAGTGATAGGTATTGGCGGCATAGT
>JANORP010000265.1:0-5561 GCA_031415375.1 Bacteroidota bacterium
CAGCTCAAACAGTGCCTTGTAACGCATGTTTTCGCCGACCAATACAAATCGTTCTGCATCTTCCAAATCGCTATCCATCAAGGCAATGCATGCACGTGCGACATCCTGCACCGCGACAAAACCAGTCTGACCAGGTGTGTAAAACTTAAGGCCTTCATACACGGTGGTGAAGAGTTTTGGGCTGCCAGTGTCCCAGTGACCTGCACCTAGTATCACCCCGGGATTGCAAATCACGGCTTTGAGTCCCTCCTCGACACCGCGATAGACCTCCATTTCGGCGAGGTATTTTGTGCGACCGTAAGCTGAATTGACTTTGCTTTTGATCCATTTGCTGCTCTCGTCGATTTTCGGGGCATTGGGGATGCGGCCCAGTGCCGCGATCGAACTTACATGTACAAACTTGCTCACCTCGGCTTCCAAGGCCACATCGACCATATTGGCCGTGCCCTGCACATTGATCTCGGTCATCTCGGCACGGCGGCGCGGCCAGAAGCTCACGACCGCTGCCGAATGGATGACTTTTTCCACATCCTCGAAAGCTTTTTCAAGACTCACAAGGTCTAGCACGTCGCCTTCCACGAGTTCCACACCCTCTACTGGCTTGATATTAGAGGGGTTACGCACGAGAAGACGCACTTTTTCGCCCCTTTGCAATAGCCCCTTAAGGATGTATTGACCTAAGAATCCTGTACCACCTGTGAGTAAAATCATTCCGCTTTTGCTGTATATTTGCGCAAATTTAAAACAAAACGTAGAACCATCCTCCTGAATGGATATTGAATCCCTTTTTAGACCCATAGATAAGTCGATCATTCAAAAGCGACTTACACTCGATGATTTCCGCATTTGCGATTTCACCAAGTTTTACTTTGAGGAATTTCCCTATTGGGGCGACTGCGACGTGGTCATCATGGGCTGTCCAGAGGACCGCGGCTCGCGTGGCGTGACGGGCGTGGCGATGGCCCCCGATCAGATACGGCGTCACTTATATGCCCTGGCAGCTCCTAAACGCGACATCAAGGTCGTCGATTTCGGGAATATGGTCAAGGCCGATCGCATGACTCAATACTACGACCGACTCGCCGACATCGTCGAGACCGTCGTGAAGGCTGGCAAGCTCCTCATCATCCTCGGTGGCACCCAAGACATCGTCTATGGGCAATACAAAGGCTACCAAAGGCTCAGCACCAATGTCGAATATGTCTGTATCGACTCAGAACTCGATGTCGAGGACAGCGATTTTGGCATCCACCACCAGAGCTACAACCACAAGATATTCCTGCATAGCCCCAACTATTTGGGAAACTTCACCAACCTCGGTTATCAAAGCTATTTCGTGCCGATTTCCCAAAAGGTAAGGCTGCGGAATCTCTTTTTCCAAGGGTTGCGCCTCGGCGAATTGCGCGACAACCTGCGTGAGGCCGAGCCATTTCTACGGAATGCGAGCATGGTGAGCTTTGATATGAGCGCAGTGCGCTCAGGCGATGCGCCTGGCACGTCGCATCCCTCGCCCGCAGGCTTCACCGCTGAGGAAATCTGCCAATTGGCACGCTACACAGGCATGAGCAATCGCGTGAGCAGCGTCTCGATCACCGAGATACTCCCCATGCGCGACTTCAATGCGCAGACAACGCTCTTGGGGTCGATGGTGATTTGGTACCTGATCGAGGGTTACCTGAGCCGTAGGGTCGATGAACCCGAAGACCTCAGCCGCCTCGTCAAATACAACGTGACCCTCCAAGGCGGCCATCAAAACCTTGTGTTCTACAAAAACCCCTTGTCTGAGCGTTGGTGGATCGAGGTGCCTTATTCCGAGGGATTTGGCAGGAGAGAAGGGCGCACTGAACTCGTCCCTTGCTCTGAAAAAGACTATGAAATGGCGCGGGCCGACGAGATTCCCGAGAAATGGTGGTTGGCACACTATAAATTGAAATGAGAATAGCCATCGTCGGAGCTGGGTCAGCAGGCCTATTCACGGCTTGGTACCTGAGTCGCTTGGGGCATGGCAATGAAATCGTCGTGTTTGACCGGGCAGATCCTGGGCAAGGGACCACTAGCAAGGCTGCGGGCATGCTAGCGCCAGTGCATGAACTTGAATTTCAAGAACTGGACTTGCTACATGCTGGCATCGCGAGCCGCGACCTGTATTTCCACGAAGTTGCCCCTTCACTCGGCGAAATTGGGCTGCGTCACTATGGCTCCTTAGAGGTCGGTTTGAGTCAAGACGATGCCGCCTACCTGCGTCGCCAATATGAGTTTCAGCTCAGCCATGGCTTGCAGGTCGAGTGGCTCACCGGCGATCGCATCCAGGAGATCGAGCCGTTTGTGAGCCGCAACATCACCCAGGCGATTTGGTCACACACCGATACCCAGGTCGATAATTGGTTGGTTGTGAATCGATTGGTGGATATGCTGCGCGCAAGTGGTGTACAGATTCGCCCTCAGTCAGATGTGAAGACTTGGGAGGTGGATGATCAAGGAAAGGTGCACTTGCGCATCAATGATACGAGCGAGCAATTTGATCAAGTGATGCTCGCTTTGGGCGTTCCCTCAGCCGAGATAGCCCCACAATTGCCCTACAAGATCTATCCAGTGCGTGGGGAAATGGTCTGCTTGGACACACCAGAAGATGATTTTCCCCGCACACAGGTGCGCATTGTGAGCAAGGTACTGGGCAACGCTTACATCGTGCCCAAAATCGATCGTATCCTATGTGGCTCGACCTCCGAAGAGCAGGGTTTGGAAATGGCTAATACCGCAGGCGGTCTTCTAAACATCCTGCGGAAATGCCATGCGGTGATGCCTTCGGTCTTTGAGATGAAGGTGCGCGAGATTTGGTCGGGACTGCGCCCAAGCACCCTCAACCGACTTCCGATCTTGGATCAGGTGCCAGGGCAACCGATCTTTCACCTCAATGGGCTGTACCGTCACGGCATTTTGTTGGGACCTATTTTGGGTAAATCCGCAGCTTTGCTCATGCTAGGCAGCGATCGCTTGCCCGAGACGCAGCCTTTTGTCATGCCCAGTCATTTCTAAATCAATTCAATGATAGAATTAAGGTCGGTATGGAAAGGTTTTCAGGATCAGTCGATTCTGGAAGATATTTCATTGTCGATCCCGATGGGGGAGAAGCTCTGCATCATCGGTCAGAGCGGCATAGGAAAGTCGGTCATGCTCAAACTCATGACGGGCCTGCTCACCGTCGATCGCGGTGAGGTTTGGATCGATGGCTATGACGTGACGCACTTTGCCGCCAAGGATTGGAGCAAGTTGCTGCTTGATTTCGGCGTCGTTTTTCAGAGCGCAGCCTTGTTTGATTCGCTCACCGTCTATGAAAATGTCGGCATACGCATGATCGAGGAGCGACAGCTCAAGGAATCGGCAATCAAGGAACGCGTTGCGGAATCCTTGAAATTGGTGGGCTTGGAGCCGGGCGAAGTGATGCAAAAATACCCCGCCGCGCTTTCGGGTGGCATGCAAAAGCGGGTGGGTATCGCCCGCGCCATCGTGAACCGCCCGCGATACATTTTTTACGACGAGCCTACTACAGGGCTCGACCCAGTGAATTCAGGCCGCATCGACGACCTCATGCAATCGCTTGCGGGCGCACAGGGGCGCACGAGCGTCATCATCACCCACGACATGTACACCGTGCGCACGATTGCGACCGATGTAGCCTTCATCCATGACCGCAAGCTGCATTTCCATGGCAGCCCAGCCGATCTGTCGGCAAGCCATGATCCTGAAATTCGGAAATTTCTTGCACGAAAATGAACGCTTCAAAGGTCAGAATACCCTAGTTTTATCCCGACCCTATGTTTCAGCGCTACAAGCGCGCCCTAAGACCACTTGACTTCCCTACGCTCAACTGAATAAAATGGCTAAGCTAAAAACCATCTACGTCTGCACAAACTGCGGCTTTGAACATGCCAAGATGCAGGGCAAGTGCAACAATTGCGGCGAATGGAACACCTTGATAGAGGATGTGATCGATGCGAGTGCGCAGGCCAAGGCTGTCGAGGCCTTTGCATCCAGCCATACGGGTGGACAGCCAAGGCATTTGCATGAAATCGACGACATCCGTGAGCAGCGCATCGCCACGCCCGACAAGGAAATGAACCGTGTCTTAGGCGGTGGGATCGTCGAGGGATCAGTGGTTTTGCTAGGGGGGGAGCCGGGCATCGGTAAATCGACCTTGCTATTGCAGCTAGCCCTTCAACTCAGCGGGAAAAAGGTACTTTACGTATCTGGCGAAGAGTCTGAGAAACAGATCAAGATGCGTGCAACCCGCATTCCCTATGAAAATCCAAAGTTGTTGCTCGCTGCCGAGACGCATTTGGAGCGCATTTTGCAATTTCACAAAGATCACAAGCCCGATATTTTGATCATCGATTCCATCCAGACCGTTTATTCGGCGACGATGGAAAATGCACCTGGTAGCGTCTCGCAGGTGCGTGAATGTGCCCACAGGCTCATGCGCCTCGCCAAGGAGTCGCAGACGCCCGTGTTTCTCGTGGGACATATCACCAAAGACGGTGCCTTGGCGGGTCCCAAGGTACTGGAGCATATGGTCGATGTCGTGTTGAGTTTTGAAGGCGAGCGCCACAATAGTTATCGCATTGTGCGCACCAATAAGAACCGTTTTGGTTCTACATTGGAGCTGGGCATCTATGAAATGAACGAGGCCGGGCTGCGGGAGGTGACCAATCCGAGCGAGATTTTCTTGAGTTCGGGTGACCATAGCCTGAGCGGCGTGGCGATCGCTGCGACCTTGGAGGGCTTGCGGCCACTGCTCATCGAGACGCAGGCCCTCGTGACGCCACTTGCCTATGGCACGCCTCAACGCAGCGCGACCGGCTTTGACCTCCGCAGGCTCAGCATGCTACTCGCAGTCCTGGAAAAGCGCTGTGCCTTCAAGATGGGCCAAAAAGACGTCTTTATCAACATTGCGGGTGGCCTAAAGGTCGATGATCCCGCGCTTGATCTCGGTCTGGTCTGCGCGGTCGTCTCCTCAATGCTCGACATGGCACTGGACCGCAAAATGGTCTTTGCGGCTGAAATCGGGCTTACAGGCGAGATTCGCGCGGTTTCCCGCATCGAGCAGCGCATCGCAGAGGCCGAGAAGCTGGGCTTCGAGCAAATCTTGATCGCCGAGAGCCAACTCAAAGGGTTGGATGGTAAATTCAAGGGCCTCAAAATCAAAGGATTTGCACGATTGGAAGATGTGTTTCGGGCAGTATTTGGTGGTGAAGGCTAAGGCAGTTTGATGGAGGGCAGTCGCGTTGTAATCAGGAGAATATTTCGGACTATTTTGAAGAGGCTGCTTTGCACGCAACGAAAGTTGTTGAATTGAGTTGCCGTGCTGTTTTCAACGCTATTTGCAGACAAATTGCGAGTTTTCGACATGTTAATGGAGCATTCGTTCAAGGCTGTTCGTTAGGCAATATAGGCCTATATGATGCAAAAATGGCTATTTTCCCAGTTTTGACGAATCCATTCCAGTCTGCTAAAAGGTGTCGAATTCGACACCTTTTAGCAGACTGGAATGGATTCGTCAAAAC
>JANORP010000266.1:0-14035 GCA_031415375.1 Bacteroidota bacterium
CGGCGATCTCGGCGACGACACCGAGGTCGTGGGTGATAAACATGATGGCCATCCCGTTTTTTTGCTGTAGGTCCAGCAGGAGTTGGAGGATGGTCTTTTGTACCGTGACATCAAGCGCCGTGGTCGGCTCATCGGCGATGAGGATGCTGGGGTTGCAAGAGATCGCCATGGCGATCATGACGCGCTGCTTTTGGCCGCCGCTGATCTCGTGTGGATAGGCTGCAAAAATGGCCTCTGGCCGAGGTAGCTCGACTTGGTTGAATAGCTCGATGGTCTTGCGCTTGGCGGTGGCCTTGTCGCACTTTTGGTGCAAGACGATGGCTTCCATCACCTGTGAACCACAGGTGAATACGGGATTGAGCGAGGTCATCGGCTCTTGGAAGATCATCGAGATTTCCTTGCCCCTGAAGCGGCGCAGCGCATCGGGCTTGAGGCCAGCCAGATCGGTCCAGCCAGCCGATGGCGACTGGAAATGGATGCCGCCGCTGGCAATTTTGCCCGGCGGGCTCGGGATCAGGTTCATGATCGAGAGGGCAGTCACGCTTTTGCCGCTGCCCGACTCGCCCACGATACCCAGGGTCTCGCCCCGTTTGAGGTCAAAGGTAATGCCTTTCACAGCCCGCAAGATGCCTTCTTCGGTCTGAAACTGTGTTTCCAGCCCGTGGACTTCCAAGATATTGTCGGGATTGAGGAGCGCGGCATTCATGGAGGCAATTTAGGGAAATTTTGGTTGGTGCAGATGCGGGCTGTTGTAAAGATCGGCTGACGTCATAGGTGGGGGATCGCTTGCGCTGCGTTTGCTCGGGCGGCGGTGTAGGCCTCCGTCGCGCGCCATCGGCGCCCCAAGTGGGATCCCGAGGGGCCACGCAAACTACATTCCTAAATGTGGCAGTATCCCCACAGCGTCTATCTTTTTCATGCGTCTATAAAATCGTCGCACTTCAAGCGAACAATGTGGCCAACTACGCGATCAAGCCTACCATTTACGCGATTGTGGATAAGAGTGCTGGTCAAAAATGGTCAGGAGGGAGAATCTGCAATTAATTTTGCCCTCCCCCATAGGGATAAAATCACTGATTTCAATATAAACTTTGATGCGGAAACATACTCTTCTCACGTTGCTCTTGCTGCTGACGACTTCATTGAGCGTCTTTTCTCAGTTGCCATTCCTACGCGAGCGCTTCTCGGCGCCGTATGTACCGATCACAACCGTGGGCGGCGCCACGCAGCTCCCGACGATCAATGGTTTTTGGTTTACAGGTGTGCCGATTGGGTTCACATTCAACTATCTGAGCCAGAACTTCATCAACATGAGTGTTGGGAAATATGGCTACGTCGCCTTGGGGTCACCAGCTTCATTTGGCTTTCCAGATGACAATATCTACCTGTTTTATCCTGGGACGATGAACAATATTATCGCCCCGTATTGGGATTATCTCTATGCCTCTTCGAGCTTTCAGCCCGAGATCTTGTACCAGACCGTCGGCACTGCGGGATCGCGCAAATTCACGATCCAATGGGGACTCGCCACCTCTTACCGGCCATTTGGCGCCGATCCATACAACTATATCGAGTTTCAGGCCATGCTGTATGAAGGCACCAATATTATCGAATTTCGATATGGGTTTTCTACACAATCGACGCCCAATCCCAGCGAGTCGGCTTCGATCGGCCTCAAAGGCACGGGCGGCTACGGTGGTTACCTCGATGCCATCACAGGATCTAGCTTCACTTACAGCTATATGAGCAATTCGGCCGATCACTGGCCCAATAAGAATTTTCGCTTTACCCCCGGTGTGCCTACCAAGATTCCTGGCGGTACCTATACCGTCGGACAGACAGGGAACTACCCCAACCTCGCTGATGCAGTCGCTACGCTCAACAACCGCGGCATGTCGGGGCCGATCACGCTCAATCTCATCGATCCCTTGTATGACAAAACCCTCGCAGGCGGCGAGAACCGTTTTCCGATTCTTTTGGGACCTATCAATGGATTGACTGGGACTGACTCGCTACGCATCACCTCTTCGGTCAATTCAAAGCTCGTTTCGGGCGGTGCGATCAAAGGAGGCGCTGGCAATTTTGTCATTGGCACCTTTTTGAATGACATTGCCGTCGTCGCTGGCGATGAACCTGTCTTGGGTTTGGTGGGCGTAAACCACGTGACCGTGGAAAACATCAGCTTCTCCAGCAGTAGCGAGAACGTCACGCAGGGCGTCTTGGTGACCAATAGCAATCTCACAAAGGGTTCGCAATTCAACCGCCTCAAGAACCTCAGTATCAAGCTGCCTTATTACGTGGCCTCCACAGGGGTGTTGCAGCAATCGCATACCAACGCCAATATCGCCCTCTTGAGTGGGACGAATTCATTCAATGTCTATGATGGCATTGCCACCGACAGCGTCACGAATGGGATCAATCTTGCTGGTCATAGTTACTCAACTGTATCATCGGGCAAGCGCGACTCCAGCAATGTGATCAGGAATAGTGTTTTTACAAACCTAGCCCAGGTTGGGATTGCATCACAATACTGCAAGAGCTTGAGTATTTTGAACAATGAAGTCAAGAACAGCACATTTCAATCTGGGTTCTGGGGCATCAAGATTGATGACAATTATGGAAACCTGGATATCGCATCCAACAAGATTTTTGACCTGAACAGCACCCTCACTTCCAATTCAAATCCGCTCTACGGCATTTCAGTACACTCTACGCAAGTCAACAATTTCGCCATCAACATCCGCAACAATTTTGTTTCGGGTTTGACCGCAGCCACCAATTACGCGCAGTTGGACGTTGATTTATTGTATGGCATCTATATGGACATGGCTGGCGCTGGCAATGGTAGTGGCACAGTCAATGTCGATTTTAACTCCATTTCCATCGATGGTACCTCTTCCAGTTTTTCCAGTGTATGCGCTCAGCTCGGAGGCACCAATCTCGTGTACCGCATTCGCAACAACATCTTCGCCAACTACACAGCTGGGCAAACTGGGGCTCCCAAGCACTATGCCTTCAAGCCCAATGTGAATGTGATTGGTCGGCCAGGTTCCGTCGTGGACAACAATGTGTTTTACATCGCCAACGCCGCCAATGGGCATGTGGGCAGGATCGGCAGCACCAATTATACCACGCTCGCCAATCTACAAACGATCAGTACGCAAAACATCAATTCGGTGGTGTTGGCACCACCATTTGTGAACGCCAATACTGACTTGCACGTCACGGGCAGCGCCTTGTCTTCCTTGGGGATTCATATTCCGACGATTTTGACCGACATTGATGGGGATGCCCGCCCCAATCCGCCGGGGATCGGTGCCGATCAATACACCGTGCCCGCTTGTACGGGAGCAGATGCGGGCATCATCAGCGCCTCTATGAGTACCGTTTGTGCCGAAAATACCGTCGTATTGACTTCCACGGGCTTCACGACCGGAGTGGGAATCACCCATCAGTGGCAAGTAGCCACCGTCTCGGGCGGCCCCTACAGCAATGTCATAGGTGGGAGTGGAGCGACCACGACCGCCTACACCACAGCTGGACTTGTTGCCGGCACCTATTATTATGTGTTGAAAACCACCTGTTCCAATGGCAACATCATCGATTTGTCCAATGAGCAAGTGTTGACCGTAAATGCTAGGCCCGATGTACTCCTCACAGCCTCGGTCAATCCTGTGTGCGCGCCCAATAGCACTGTGCTCACGGCGAATGGGGCGAGCACCTACCTCTGGCAACCTGGAGCACTCGTAGGCAGCACAATCAATCCATCACCTGCCACGACGACCATTTACACCGCTATCGGCACGGTGTCGGGCACGGGATGCAAGGACACAACTTTGATCACAGTAACAGTGCGGCAGCCGAGTGCAACCACACAAAACATCAGCCGTTGCGTCACCTATACTTGGCCCGCCAATGGCCAGACCTATACCACAAGTGGCGTGAGGACCGCGACATTGACCAACTCGGTGGGTTGTGACTCAGTGGTGACCTTAAATCTCACGATCAATAACAGCTCGACAGGCAGCCAAACATTAAGCCGCTGCGGCAGCTACACATGGCCCGCCAATGGCCAGACTTATACCACGAGTGGCGTGAGGACGGCGACATTGACGAATTCCGTGGGTTGCGACTCTGTGGTGACCTTGAATCTCACGATCAGGAACAGCTCGACAGGCAGCCAAACTCTGAGCCGCTGCGGCAGCTATACCTGGCCTGCCAATGGCCAGACTTACACCACAAGTGGCGTGCGGACGGCTACTTTGACCAACTCTGTGGGCTGCGACTCTGTGGTGACCCTCAATCTCACGATCAATCAAAGCTCGACAGGCAGCCAGACTTTGAGCCGCTGTGTCAGCTACACGTGGCCCGCCAATGGCCAGACCTATACCACAAGTGGCGTGAGGACCGCGACATTGACCAACTCGGTGGGTTGCGACTCTGTGGTGACCTTGAATCTCACGATCAATCAAAGCTCGACGGGCAGCCAAACTTTGAGCCGCTGCAACGCTTACACGTGGCCCGCCAATGGCCAGACTTAAACCACAAGTGGCGTGCGGACGGCTAAATTGAAGAAATCCGTTGGTTGCGACTATGTGGTGACCTTGAATCTCACGATCAATAACAGCTCGACGGGTAGCCAAACTTTGAGCCGCTGCGGGAGCTACACTTGGCCCGCCAATGGCCAGACTTACACCACGAGCGGCGTGCGTACGGCAACTTTGACCAACTCCGTGGGTTGCGACTCTGTGGTGACTTTGAATCTCACGATCAACCAAGGCACGACAGGTAGCCAAACAGTCAGTAGCTGCAACGCTTACACCTGGCCCGCCAATGGCCAGACCTACACCACGAGTGGTGTGAGGACGGCGACATTGACGAATTCCGTGGGTTGTGACTCTGTGGTGACCTTGAACTTGACGATCAACCAAGGCACGACAGGTAGCCAGACAGTCAGCAGCTGCAACGCTTACACGTGGTCCGCCAATGGCCAGACTTACACCACGAGCGGCGTGAGGACGGCTACATTGACGAATTCCGTGGGTTGCGACTCTGTGGTGACCTTGAACTTGACGATCAATGCGACGCCTGTCGCCACGATTTCCCAAGCAGGAACCAATTTGACGGCTTCCCCTGCTGGCGCGAGTTATCAGTGGATCGATTGTGGAAATGGGGATGTTGCAATTCCTGGTGCTACATCACAATCTTTCCCAATTACCCAGAATGGCAACTTTGCTGTCATTGTCACCATCAATGGTTGCTCAGATACATCGGCCTGCGAGCTCGTAGTGGGAATCAACGAAGCGGTACAAACCGCGATTCGACTATTCCCCAATCCCGCTACTGACATCGTGCAAATTGAAGCGAGTAGTCCTATGGTGGCGATTGTGCTCATGGACATGACTGGAAAGATCTTGCGCGCCAGCACCGAGCCAGACAGCATCGAGGCGGAAATCAACATCGGCCAATACGCAAGCGGCATGTATTTGGTAAAGGTGCAACTCGCAACTGGAGAACTCCAAACGATCAGGCTCGTGCGGCAATAACCGCCTCTACGTGCAAGTTCGGCAACTCGGTTGATGGATTGCACCAGCCATAGCGCCCCGCAAATGATATCTGTTGAAATGCGGATCTCGTTGCGGGGCGTTTTGGTGACTTATGCGTTGGTTCGGCACGGCTCGATGCTAGAATCGAAGCTGTACAGTGCTACCTATTAGAAGTAGATTCAAAGGCGCCCCTTTATCCCAAATGAAGCATCCGCCGAACACCACCTTGGCTGGCGACTACAAGCCCTGCAACTTCATTTGGGTTTATGATGCTTGGCTAAGCCGACAGCGCTCAACTGCTGATATCCAACTTTGAAAAATGAGCCTTCTCGAAACAGGCATGAACCCACCAACGAGGAGAAGGCCCACAAGCAGCCGCATTGCGCAAAAGCCAGCGACAGCAGACACAAGGCATGATCGCAAGGTCCTTCAAATCTGCTCGACCGATCCCTTGGGCAATATCAACACCCAAGCCTCGAAGGCTTGGCTTTCTTGCTCAGCCAGAAAGGCCACGCAACTTTTGAGCGCCTTGCGGTCGGCTTTTTCGCGACTGCCGTCGATGATGGCGAGCAGGATCGTTTTGCCGGGCAGGATGATCACGCGGTCGATCGACAGCGGCTCCGCTTGTGCCAGCAAAAATTTCATTCCTTGCCGCACAGATTGCCCCACAGCGTAGAATTGGGCGAGTGTTGGTTGGACCAAAATCGATGCTGCCAAAGTCTCGAGGGTCACCCGCCCAGCAGCCGTGAGCAATCCCAATTCCTCCATCCGATCCAGGCACAGCGTCAATCCGCCCACATCTTGCAGGCTACGAAACACCTGCGCCAGCAAGGGACCCGTCTGCAACCCGCTTTCATCCTCAGCCGTCTCCCAAAACTTGCGAAACTTGCGGTCGATGCGAATGCGGTCTCGCCAAGGCGCAGAGATGAGCCTCGGGGGATCGCCCTGTGGCACATCAGCCGGGCGCGCAGCAGGAGGGAAGGGAAAGCCCGTCTCATAGATCGTGGCATCCATGCCTTGGAAACCGTCGGTTTCCAACACTCGGCGAATGAGTGCGCCTACATTCTTGATTTCCTCGGGCACTTTCGATTTTTTTGCGGTCTTGCTTTTGTCGGGCGCGAGGATGTACAAGCGCTCGCGTGGCCGCGTGAAGGCCACATAGAGCAAGTTCATATTGTCGAGCAGCGTCTTTTTCAATTCCTCTTGATAGGTCTCGCCAAATGCGCTGTCTTCGATGCCCGCTTGCGGCTTGACCAAGTGAGCGCTGGGATAGTCGCCCCACAATTCACCAGAATCCGCCCAGATCGTCGAAAACGGCTTGGGTGTCGTGCTCCAGTCGGCGCGGGGGATGATCACCACCGGGAACTCAAGCCCCTTGCTTTTGTGGATGGTCATGATCTCGACGGCATTTTCGCCATCGGGAACGATCAGCGAAAACCCATCTTTCTTTTCCTCCCAAAATTCCAAGAAGGCACCCAGGTCAGGCTTCTTGCGTTCAGAGAAGTCCAAGAGCACATCTAGAAAATGCTGCACAAAGGCTGGCGCCACGGTCTGCAATCCAAATATGCGTACCGTCTCCTCTGCGAGTTCATAGAGCGATAGGCGGTCGGTGCGGTAGCTCAGTCGCCTGAATTCCAGGGGCAGCACCTCTAGCATCGCCGTCACGGGATGCTCGTCTTGCAGCAATTCCCGCATCTTTTGGTTGGGGTCGATGCCCCAATCTGTGCCTCGGTGCAGGTAATGGTAAAAATAATGCAGCACCTCGGCACGTGGGATCCCATCGCTGGGATCAAACATGAACTTGAACAGGCTCACCAAAAAATTCACCACAGGCGACTTGCTCAGCAAGATCGACTCAGCCGAGATCACCCTGATGCCCTCCTTGCCCAATGCCTCCGCAATGTCGGCGCCCTCGCCCTTGGCGCGCACCAAGATCGCGATGTCCCGCAATTGATAACCCTGCTCCAATAGGCTCAGCACCAGTTCCACCGTGCGGGCATAAGCTTGCTCTGCAAATGACGACTCTTCGATGTTCAGCAATTCCACGCGCACAAAACCTTGGGTTTCGTTGCCGGGCCTTACAAATTGCGAGACGCCTTCATAGATGATGCCGATCTCAGGCTGCTCGGTGGTGACCAGCTCCACCGCCTGCTCAAAGAATCGATTGTTGAAATCGACCACATATTCCTTGCTTCTGTAGTTGCGGTCGAGGACCAGCGGCGTCACGCCCAGGTCTTGCGGCACGATGAACTCCATCAGTGAGGTTTCGCCACCGCGCCAGCGGTAGATCGCCTGCTTGCTGTCACCGACGATGAGCAGGCTGCCTTCACGGCCTGCGCCACCCGAGCGCAGGTTTTCGACGAGCGGGCGCAGATTGAGCCATTGTAGGAGGGAAGTGTCCTGAAACTCGTCGAGCATGAAGTGCTGATACCGCTCTCCCAGCCGCCAATAGATATAGTCGGGGGCCTCCTCGCGCATGAATTGCTCGATTTTGGGCTGAAAATCGCTGATGTGTACGAGGTTGTATTGGGCTTTGTAGCTTTCGATCAGGTCCTCGATCTGCTGCATCACCGCCAGCGAATGCACGTTTTGGAAGGCATGCCAAGCGGTGAGAAATTCGTCGTATTCCGTTTGGAAAAATTCCCAGATTGCCTGCACACCATCGCGCAAGCCCATGTCGAGTGCGACATCGACCCTGGAATTGTCTTCACCCTTTTTGAGCCATTTGTCTTCCTCGGCGGCCTCGGCAAATACTTTTGCCGTCACGAGGGCATGGATTTCAGTGGGTTTGATCGCCAGTGTGAGTTTTTCCAGTTTGGTCACCACGCTGTTGGAGCTGCCGCTGAAGTCTTTGGCATTCAGCCCAAATTGGTGTACGACGACCATCGCCGCTTTGGCTTGCGCTTGGATATGGTCGGGAAATGCGCGCTTCTTTTGGCGCAGCATTGCGATGAACTCAGGAAACAGCGCGTGGTCAAAGTTGCGGATCGCATTCAAAAACGGTTTGCTATTCTCTTTGAAAAGCTCTTGGCCCACCTCTTTGAGATCGGCCTCGATGCGCCAGCCACTGCGGTCCCGCAATTTCTCCTCCACAAACCGCACCAGGATATCCGTCACATAGTCATCGCGCCCGATCGCATCCATGAGCTGATCGACCGTGCGTTGCAAGATGAGTTTGGTATCCATCTCGATTTCAAATCGGCCCGGCAATTCCAGGTCCTTGGCAAAGCTGCGGATGAGTTTGTGGGTGAAGCTATCGATGGTGCGCACCGCAAAGTTGGCGTAGTCATGGAGGATATTGCTCAAGACCGTCGCAGCCGATTCGGGCATATCGGCCGTTGGCAGATCAAATTCCTCGACCAAGGCCAGCCGCATCGGGCTATTGACGCCGCGTGCCATCGTCGCCAGTTCCGACAAGATGCGCTCCTTCATTTCCCCAGCCGCCTTGTTGGTAAAAGTGAGCGCCAAGACATTGCGGTACCGCGCCGGGTTGCGCAGCACAATCGCAAGATATTCCTTGACCAAGGTAAAGGTCTTGCCCGATCCTGCGGATGACTTGTAGATTTTGAAGGTGCTATGCGCCATGGGAGCCAAGATAGGCAAAATGCAAATGGCGGATGCGGTGGTGGGTGATTTTGTGCCGTGTGAAATCAACGGATCACCGGTCTTCAAACAGCATGGGATCGCGCCATGCGATTTTGGCAGTTGTTCGTGGACGCTTTACTTCGCAGGCGGGCATGGCACTCCCGAGCCCGAGGCCTCTGCTTGTCCCGCAGCAAGGCGGGGGCCGCAGGGCAATCGACCCCCGCCTTCTGCGGGACAGGCATTTGCCTCTGGCAAAAGCGGCTCAATATCAACAATGTATGACCAACGTGCTCAGCGAAGCTAAATTTGGCCCAAGTTTCTTGACCCCATACTCCATCAGGCGGGCTGGGTCCCAAAACAACGCAGCGACCCAACGAACGGGGTAGGGCAGCAGCGTCCTTCGGCTCAAGAATTAATCTGGCTTCGCCAAATTAACCCAGGCATAGGCATCATTATCCTTGACTTCGGCTTCCGTAGCCCAGCTCACCGAAAAGGGTTGCAAAGATGGGCTCAACTGCTTGACCACTTTGATGAACTTTGTTGCTCCCTTGCTGTCGATGACTTCGGCGGCGAGGGCCGTTTTTTGCACACCATAGCCTACGAGCGCCTCGACTTGCAGGTCGATGTCGCGGTAAGACACGCCCTTGCCGATGAGTGCAAAGCCATCGGCCTCACGGATTGTAAACCCTCCTTTGAAATCGGCGTCAGGATCCAATTTTAGATCAAAGGGAAGGACTTGGTCTTGGTTCATATCCGTCTTTGCGGAGCCGCTAGGCTCACATGCGAAAAGTGTACCGATCGCGGTCACGAGCAACACCATGAATAGATACGCTAAGCTTCTTTTGTGCACCCTTGATCAGCGGTTGTATCCTGGATTTCTAAAGTTAAAGGAGCGCGTCACCGTATTGTAGTGGTAGGGCTTGCCTCCGAGGCGTTCGAGGTTGGGACCCATGCCATCTGGCTGATATCTCCCGATCCCTAAGCGGCCGAGCGTATTTTCATCGACAAAATCGACATCCCAAAAACCGTCATTGACGAACAATGTATAGGTCACAGTGCATTGGTCACCATTGACTTGTACATTGTAATTGATGTTGGTGCGCCCGATATGGAACATCGTTCCCGTCATATCGACGGAGAAGCTGCCACTCAAAGCCGTGGTCAAGCCACCGGTGATGCGGCCATGCCTGCGTTGGAACTCGGGGTGGTCGATCAACATTTGCGTGGTATTGGGCCCAATGTCCACCGTGCTACCGCCGCCATTGAAGTAATGGCCCCAAGCCTGCCAATTGTCGTCCACAACCGACGTCTGTGGCAAAGCCTGCGCGATGCGCATCGCTTGACCATTGGCATCTTGCATTTGAGCGACACCCGTATCTTTCTTTTGAGCAACACCAGCGCCAGACCCATTTTGAAGGGCAAATTGAGGCGGGGTCATGGTCTTGCCCACACTGTTGGCGTTTTCAGCTTCCGGTGTCGGCGAAGCGCTTTTTTTCTGAATTGGAGGTACTTTCATAGCAATTGGAGATAGACGACTATTCGATAGACATAGACATAGGCAATGATCAAATGTCGCCAGAAAATTTGTTTTTGCAAGCCGATGTAGGTTTTATGTCATACAGTATTATGCTTCACAGGGGAGTCATTGCAGACATTCCCATGATTTCGAGGAAGATGGTCATTTTGGGGAGCAGTACATAAAAAGAGAGGAAGCCATCGAAAAAGGGCCAGTAAAGGTGCCGATCACCCCGATTGCTGCCATCCCTGAGCGATGGCCTGAAGTCGGCTACGGTCTGCGCACCTTGTATCGGCCGCCAGGACTTGTTACCATCCTTGCGGAGGAAGGCCACATAGACCACGCCATTCTTCTCATAGTAGGAGCTGGCGTCGGCGTTTGCTGGCAAGGGGTCGCTGCTGTCAAGGCCACCCCCCTCGGGTGCCATGCCGCTCGGGTCGGTGAGGCTCACGGGGTTCCCAAACAATGGTTGCCGATGGCCACGGGGCCGAGCGCCGCCTCGGTCTCGCGATAGACCCTGCCGAGGCGGTCGTAGTAGGCGCAAGCATACCTGCCGCGTGCCCGCAGGTTGGCGTCCTGGGCGATGCGCAGGTCACCCGCCTGGTTGTACATCATGCGTGCCGTGCCGCCGTCGGGGGTGGCAAAAAATGCAAGCGCCTCCAAGACGGAGGCGCTTGCCCGAATGCCGTAAACTTGTATGCTGGTTACTTGGCCACAATCAATTCGCCAGTTGCGCAGTGTCCAGCGGCATCAATGAATCTATAAGCATAGATACCAGCGGCCAGCGCGGACGCGTTAAATTCTAGCGTGGACTCAGCATCGCCATTTGCAATCATGATGCTCCGGTCCATGATTCCCTTTCCGTATGAGTCAAAGAGGGTCGCAACTCCTTTTCCAGGTGAGGCGTTTACGATAAGAAGTTTGAAACTTCCATGAGATGGATTGGGGTAAATTTTGGTTGTAAGGTCCATTGTTTTGTCAGGTAGCGGTCTCCAAGGATTTACAATGTCTGCGATCTTCATTGCAGGATTGCAGGCCGCAATGGCCGCCTCAAATTCCCAAACTTTCAATTTCCCTTTCACGACATTTTCTTCAGCCTTGAGTTGGCAAAGCATCACAGATGCATAGTCTCGCAATTCGGGGTCTAGGTCGGGCAGGCTTGCCTCAAGAAGTGCGATAGCCCTTGTATTGCGGTTGACATAGGTATAGGCAATCGCAATGTCGAGATCATAACTTTGCTGTTGCATTGCATTCGTGGCTCGGCCTTTCATCGCAGCGATGGCGAGCAATACCTTGGAGGTAACGGTATTCGGTAACGGTAGGTTTGCGGATTCCGCAATATCAATGTGTCCAGCCTCGCAGGCATGGGCATAGGTCTGCCACATATTTGTATATGCAAGATCCAGCAGCCAACGCTCATCTTGGGATATGGTTGCATAGTCGTAGGTCAAGATTTGGCTCAACATTTCCAATGCGATCAAATCATTTGCAGTCGAGTCGAGGATCTCCATATTTTCGATGGCGGTTTGCAAGGCCTTGTCGAGCCGTTCGTTGGGGAAGCTTGTCGTGTGGATGTGCGTGCATTCATTGCAGCTTTCCAGTGGGGAGGCGATTCCGCCGCCACCGCCACCGCCACCGCTTTCGTCACAGTTTACGGGTGCACAGGCAGGAGTTTGATCCTGGAAGCTGATGCCACAATTGGCATATCCCGTGACGGCATAATCCGAGAGGTTGCTAGCAACATCATTGAGGCAGGGTGTAGCCCTCAGGTTCCAGTGATTTTTGCTGGCAGCAAAGCTCAAGGCGCTGTTGGGCGAGGGGCAAGACTTCATCATGGTTCCCTTGATGTCATTGCGACTGCTGTGTACCAATGACATGATTTCGTTGCGACCTTTGTTCAGATAGAGTTCGCGTGCCCAATTGAGCGAGATGCTCGTGGGATTTTTGTAGATGATGCTTTGGGCACCATTGGTATTCACGGAATTGTCGAGCGTGAGGTAGGTGCCATGACTCGCATAGATGCCGACTTGGCCGTTGTAGGATACATTGGAGCATGTCAACGCTAGGCTACTATTGCCCTTGTAAAATATCCCTTCGCGGCCGTTGTTGTTGGCAAAAGAGTGGTTCATGAGCAATCTGCCTCCTGCTGCAAACACATGGATGCCGCGCAAGCTGTTATTGTCAAAATGGCTGGAAAAGGCGCGGCTATTAAACGTGGGGTAATAGTGGATATACCCATAGGTATTGTGGTGGAAATCACAATTGGCAAATGAGACCCCTTTTTTGTAGGCGACAACAGCCTGCTCACAATCGTGGAAATTGGAATTGGAGACCCTGAGCATGGCACCGCCATTGTAAAACTGATGGGCGGTAATGGCGCGGTTGCCATGGGAAATCTCGACATGATCGATCACATGGTTGGTCTGCCCGTTTACAAAGATGCCCGAGTGGCGCATCGTCGGCTGGAAGGCAGTCACCGCCAACCTGAACAATTTAAAATCGACATCCCCCGTGTTGATGCTTGCAGTCTTGCCCATTTTGACCAAACCATTTTGAATGGTGAGCTTGTCGAGCAAGGCATTGGGGTGTACCGTGGTATAGTCCAATACCTCCATCACGAGGTCGCTCGTGCCAGCACCAGACAGGGTAATGCGTGAATTGGCACCGCAGGTAATATTGGGGCCATAGTTGCCAATGGTCGGCAAGTCAAAACGGATGAAACCCGCGTTGGGACTACTGCCGTTGTGAAATGTGAAGTTGGCATTGGCACCGATCACAAGGCTGCCGTGGATTTCGAGGACGGAATTGAAGCCATTGAGCGTGATATCGGCACCATTGTCATACGTGATGGTCGCCCCGCGCTCGATCACTATGCTGCCGCCATCATGTACATAGATCTTGCTGCCACCCTTGAGCTGCAAGATCCCATTGGTGCGCACGATCACATTGGCACCATTGTGTACCTCTAGGTTGGCGCCGGCTTCGAGGATGAGCGCGCTATTGTTTTCGACAATCACCTGTGCATAGGGATCTAGGTGCATCGCACCACCATTTTGGATGGTAAACGTGGTTGGATTGACCCAAGTACCCGTCAAGGGATGAACGGTTTCCCGTTGCAAGGTCTTGCTCTGATCGATGCGCAGCTCGACACCCATCGCGATATTGAGGTACTCGGTGGCAGAGTTGGGTTCAAAATCTGGCAAGATGAGGTTGCCACACCAGCGCTTGTCGGTTCTTACCTCATAGTCATTGTACACGACTTGCACGAGGGCATTGCCTGCTGCATTGTCGCCTACATATTTTACCGAGAGGCCATTGAGGTAGGTGGGTTCCATGGTTTCTGCTGGCAGACCTACGTCATAGATCTTGTCGGGCATGTGGTTGTCGT
>JANORP010000267.1:0-7446 GCA_031415375.1 Bacteroidota bacterium
CATGGGCTGGTGCAGCGCGAGAGCCAGCCTTGGTTGGCGCCCGAGTGTGGCTGCCCGAGGATGGGATTGTAAAAGGCCGAGAACCGTGCTTCCAGCAGGTTGGCGGTATTGCAGATGCGGCTCAGGTCATATTTGGCGTAGCCGCGCCCTGTCCCCGGATTGCCACTCCAGGTCCATGTCACGACAAAGTGCAAGTTGCCGCTGCCACCATTGGTATTGGTGGCGTCGTCGCGTGAGAAGACATAGCTGTCGATCCCCTCCACAGGGCCGGGTTGCATGACATGCAGGCATTCGTTGAGGCCCGTGATCGTGACCGTGCGCACTGCGGTGTCTGCACCACAGGCGCTCGACACGATGAGCGTGACGGTATAGATGCCAGGGGCGGCATACTCATGCACTGCATTTTGAAAGGTGTCCAATGGCGACCCATCTCCAAAATTCCATGACCAATGCTGTCCATTCACTGAGTTGTCGAGGCAAGCCAGCGAAAATGCATTGGTCACATAGTCAAAATCGGCGACGGGGCTGCCACAGGCGGTACATACGCTATCGGGTTGCGATGGCGTGTGGGTCAAGACGGTATTGTTATAGACCACAATCGCGGGCGTATTGTTGCCATTGACGGTATTGGCGGCAAATGTGCTCGGGGTGATGTTGGTGACGCTGAGCGTGGCAGGGTTGGCGTGGCAGCTCATATTGCCGAGGCTATCGGTCTTGGCGACGAAGTAGTCGTTTTCACCATAGCCAAAACTGATCGTACTAGCCGTGAGAATACAGCCACAATCGCCTGTGCGGCCCAGACCGACGGTATTGCCGTCGTCGAGCAGGCCGCCCACGACCTTGCTCCAGAGCACATCGCCATTGAGATCGATCTGAAACAACAAGGCGTCATTGCCTTGGTTGGGGGTGCGGCTAGAGCCCGCGACAAAATATTTGCCATTGCAGCCCGCGACGATCTTGAAGGCGAGGTCGGCAGCCGGGCGCTCATATTTTTTACTCCAAATCGGCACGCCCGTCGCGTTGGTGCGAATGATCATGATGTCTGAAACGCTGGCCGAGAAACCTTGGGTGTAGCCCACGATGATGTATCCCAGGTCGGGGAGTTGCACATGGTCGGTGCCGTAGTCGTTGGCAACGCTACCATAGTTGCGGGACCAGACAAATGCACCTGTGGCGCTGCGCTCGGTGAGGGCAAAGTCATAGAGGCCAGCCGTCACACCCGTGGAACGGCTATAACCCGAGGTCACGAGGTTGCCCGTGGGCGTGCGCAAGATGCCCAGTGCATTTTCCCAGCTATTGTGCTGTGTGTTTTGGGACCAGATGATGGCGCCATTGTTGCCGTTGAGGCGTGCCATGCCTTGCCCGCTGGAGTTGAAGTTGCTATGGCCGCCTGCAAAACTGATTGCAAGATCGCCATTGGCCATTTCCACAATTTCTCCGGGGTAGGAATAGACTGCGCCGCCGCTGCTGGTGTATTGGATGTGTTGGTTCCAAAGCAGGTTGCCATTGAAGTCGGTTTTGATGACCTGCATGCGGCTTTGATTGTTGCCGCCGCGGCTGCCCAGGGCGACATAGCCGGTCGAGACGGGGATCACGTCAAAGATATGGGAATCGTCGGCGGCATCGCCATAGGTTTTGTACCAGACGAGGTTGCCACTTTGGTCGAGCTTGGCGAGGACTGCATCAAAGAACCCCGTGCCATAAGAGAATGAATTTCCCCCGATGAGGTATCCGCAATCGGGCATTTGCTTGGCGACATAAGGATTGTCCATGGCCGCGCCACCCATGAGCTGCTGGAAACTCACTTGCGCAGCGCATCCAGTGCTCACCACGACGATTGCATTGCCAGCGACGGTGCCTGCACATTGTGCATTGCTCATCGAGACGAGGGAGTAGGTGGTGTTCACCAGCGGTGTCACCGCAAATGTATATGTGTTGTTGAGGATGCCGTTGGCGGCAGTGTTGGTGGTGCCGTCGGTATAGACAAATGAGAAAGGTGGCGCGCCCGTAAAGGTCACTGTGATGATGGCCGGAGAGCCTTGGTTGATCAAGCCGCCGCCGCTCATCGTGGCTGTAGGGGCTGCCACGACGATGCTGTTGAAAGTCGTGGTGCTCGATCCCGCGAGGCTGGTCACCGTCAAGGTGACGGGGTAGCTGCCCACGCCCGCGTAGGCAATGAGTGGATTTTGCACCGTGGATGTAGCGGGTGTGCCACCAGGAAAGCTCCATGCCCAAGTGGTCGGCGAGCCGTAGCTTTGGTCGGTAAATTGCACCGTGAAACCTGGACAGACGCTGGCACTGTTTTGTGTGAATGCAGCGATGGGTGTGCCACTCACGCATTGCACGGCTTGGAAGGCATTGATGCGACCAGCACCCAGCTGTCCGGCAAAGCCGGGATTGAGCGCGTCGATGGGATCGGCAGTTGATTCCAAGCAAACCTCGATCTCATCGACGGTCTTGGCAGGGTTGAATGAGCGCATCAACCCACAGAGGCCAGCGGCCATGGGGCAGGCCATGGATGTGCCCGAGAGGATGCCATAGTCGCTGACATTGCCCGCGAGGGTGGAAAAGATATCGACGCCCGGGGCCGAGACATCGATGGTCGGGCCGTAGTTGCTGAAGCTAGCCTTCAAGTCGCCAGGGGCAGTTGCGGCGACCGAGATCACGTGGTTGTAGCTCGCAGGATACATGGGCGTATTCACATTGCTATTGCCCGCAGCGGCGACGACCACAATATCATTGGCATAGGCGAGGTCAAAGAGCAATTGCGCGGTGGCCGAGGAGGCTGGGCCGCCCCAAGACAAGGACATGACTTCGGGTTGCAGGGTGATGGCATAGGTGACGCCGTCGTAGGCCGCCGGCAGGGAGGGACCTGGCGTGGCGTCATTGTTGCATTTCACTGGGATGATCTTGATGCCGAAACCGATCGCTGCGACGCCAGTGGCATTGTGGGTATGGGCCGCTGCGATGCCCGCGCAGTGGGTGCCGTGTGTATAGACGCTGCTCGTCGCAAACGCGAGCGGCGGATTGGGATTGTTGTCGTTGTCGGCGACGTCGTAGCCGCTCACGTCATTGATGTAACCATTGCCGTCGTCGTCGATGGCATTGTTGGGATTTTCGAGCGGATTGACCCAGATACTGCCCGCCAAGTCTTGGTGGGTGCGCAGCACGGCATCATCGACGATGGCCACGCGCACGTTGGGATTGCCGAAGGTCACGTTCCAGGCATTGGCGGCATTGATGGTTGCGAGGTGCCATTGGGTTGCAAATTGTGGATCATTGGGCGTGAAGTCGGTTTGCATCAGCGGCACCTTTTCGACCAGCTCGGTGATGCGCTGCGCGGCGAGGTAGGAGGCAAATTCCGTGAGGCGCGTATGACTGTCGAAGCGCAAGCGGTATGTGCGGTGCAATTGCTCGATGATGGGCCTTCCCGCCAACTGATTGGGATTGAGGGGTGTAAAGGGCGATTTGACTTCGCGCACCTGATAGACTTGCAAGATCGAATCTGGCAGCATGGCTTGTGTACCAGCCTTGACCCGCCAAAAGAGTTCGCCATCGACGTAATGTGGATGGACTTGCTGGGCAGCCAAGCGAAATAGGGAACCCATGACGCAAAGCGCCAACAACGTAAAAGAGAAGCGTTTCATGCAGAACGAGTTGAAAAAGTCGATTGAATAAGCATCAAGGTAGGTAATCTTTGGCCTAGAAGCACATTTCTTGCGTGAATGGTGATTTATGGCGGTGGAGTGGCAATCTGTAATGGGCTGTGCGATAGCCGCGACCTGCTGATGTCTTCCACGGATTCGGTGCGCTATGATGCTTGCGCTTTCATCGACTCTTTTCCCGTGATCCAGGCAATGATGCGCATGGGGTGGGGGAGGCTTATGGCATGGGTCCACGAGGCGTCACATACGGGATACAACTGAGGAAACTCCCAGAATCGACTGCGTTGCATGGGGAGTAATGTGGGGGTAAAGCTATATCAGGGCGATGCCGGGAAATGGCCATTTGCAACATTCTGAGTACAAATAACCAAAAACGGACGAAGCTCGTGGCCTCGTCCGTTTTTGCAATACACCTTTAATATGTGTCAGTCTTTTCTGAAGGTCGCTGTGGCGAGGCCTTTGGGGAAATGATAAAAGGATTACGATTTTCATCTATAGATAAGGCTAAATCGGCACCTACTTGATTGATGTTTCATTAAAAGTGCTTCATTTTGCGTAGATTTACC
Organism: Bacteroidota bacterium; assembly: GCA_031415375.1. Lineage (GTDB taxonomy): Bacteria > Bacteroidota > Bacteroidia > J057 > JADKCL01 > JADKCL01. Next base: position 4,232 of record JANORP010000267.1, read on the forward strand.
TGATGCGCTTACAACTTCCCACTTTGGTTGTCCTCATCAGTCTTTCGCTACTAGCTGTCGCATGCAGTGGCCAAAAAATTACCTATCGCGGGCAAAACGGCAAAGTTTATGTGCGTTTGCAAACTGAGCAGCCCAAAGACATCAAGGTCGATTCTGGCTACGACCCCAATTTGTTGATTCCCCACTGGAATCTTGAAACCAACAAATGGGGCTACATTCGCAGGGATAGCAAGGAATTGGTCGTTCCGCATCGATTTTCGTATGCGGCAAGGTATGCCCGTGGCTTTGCCTTGGCAATCGAACTCGGAGCAGATGGTATCGCTGAAGATGTCTATCGTATCGATAGCCTTGGGAATACGAATCTGATCATCCGAGATACCGTGAGTATGGGGAGGAAGTGGTACATAGACAAAAATCGGCTGCTGGACGATTTCTGTCTTTTTCGCCTTGGCGACAGGATGATTGCCTATGATCCTCAAGGCATCTTGGTAATGGATAGTATTATCATGGATTTGGATCGACGCTTTGAATATTCGCGAGATGGGCGTTACACACTCTATTCGAATGGAAAGCTTTTGTTTCGAGAATTTGGAATCGGGACGATCGCTCAATGGGACACGGCATTGTATCAAATCGAACGAAATGTGATTACCATGGACACGGAGCGGCCACGATCGCCGTTTTGGCAAATTAGAAACATGCAAATGGGGAAAGTTGGGATACTCGACAATCAGGGCAAATTGGTTGTTCCGATGATTTGGGACCGCAAGGAGATGGGGCCTAAGGTTGGGCTCGATGTATCCAATCAATTTTTATACAATCCTTGCTCAGACTCCCTTTTCCTTGGATTCATCGATGAGCACTTTGTTTTGATGCATCTCAACGGGAAGGTCATTTATAGTTACAATGACTTAGTACGTCCTTCTGCCCGAGTACACCATGCTTGGAGACAGCAGGAACTTCTATCCGTCACGTATTTCAGGGAGTATGACGGATGGAACAATGCACTGCTGGATCCTAAAAGTGACTCTATTAGGTCATATTGTCATTGCGACATAGAGTTAATTGCCGCTGACAATGTATTGGTGGTTGATCGTATCAATCCAGTTTCTATTCAAAATTTCAAAACAGAACAAAGGAAGATATTGCCATACAGTGAGGAATACCCGATTGCCATCTTGCGAGATGGAATTCATGAAGGCGGTAAGATGACTTGGATTTTGAGCTATGCCATAGAGCACTCGGTGGGTGCAATAGACCAGCTTGGAGAACTGGTTATTCCCTTTGAAGAGACTACCATCACAGCCTTGGACTTTTACCAGCAACGTTACCATACATTGCATGCCGTTTTTCAGGATCTCCCTGTGTACACACACGCCTTCTATTCCGTCGAGGGAAAGCAGCTTTTTGGTGGAAGATTTTACGAGCGTCATCTCGGTGACCCACGTGAAGGAGAGGTCTCCAAGGGCAGCCCTAGGCTAGATGGCCCTATACTGCACCCCAATTCCGGAATAGCTGAAAGCGACGATGAGGGATATAAAATGCATTCCTGCTACCTTCATCCGTACGCGATTGAAGGCGACTTTCATCCGAATATGCTATTGTACATTGACCTCCAACTGAATGCAGGTCAGGTTTCCAAGGGCTATGTCGACATTTACGGGTATCGCTATTTTTGAACGGGACTAGCTCTATCAGGCATGTTTTTTCAAAAGGCTTTGTAGCTCATCCTCTTGGCCCATCAGAATCGAACTCTTCTCGCTCTTTGATTTTGTCAACCATACCTTTTTACCAGCTAAATCTTTCAATTCGGTGTCATAAGTTTGGGCAACAGCAGCGTTGATATCAACTTGAATCTTAGCTTCTGCGCCTATTTTGGCACCAAAGGCTGCCCCGTATCCTAGCTCAATGTGCAAAAGGTAGGATGTGATGGGTAAACGATCCATAGGAATGATTTTTAAATAACTTCCAACTTTTATGCGCAGGATTTTTGGTTCCTGACAAGGCGCAAAATTGGTTCGTAGCAGCGCTACGGGCCAATTTTGCAACGCGGTCAGGGGCCAAAAAGACAAGCATAATGTTGGAAGTTATTTAAATTTAATTCCATAGCAGCCCTTACAAGTCTTGGAGTTGCTGGGCTGCTAAGCGCATTACGACTATCATGGGGTTGCTGATACACCTCACTATCGTCCCCGGCAAAAACTGTCTAGCTTGGGCTGGGCATCCTCTAGTCCAAGGTCCAAGGCTTTTTGCCAATCTGCACAGGCGGCTTTTAGTTCGCCTTTTTGATGATAGAGGTTGGCGCGGTCTTGGAATCTCCATTTCAAATTACTTGGATTCATCGTTTGGTGCTTGATTGCAAAAGAAGTCCAAAAGATTGCTGAATCCGTTTCTGTCGAATTGATAAACAGCGAGGCGCGTAGTTCAGCTACGACAACTTTGTCAAGGCCGCTTGCAAGCGACGAATCGAGCATCGAATGCGCCATTTCAAATCTTCTTTGTTGGCCATAAAGGGTTGAAAGGATGAAAAACATAGCTTTCACGGGGATGGTATCTACTGCGCAAGATTGTGCAAGTCTAATTGCTTTCCACTGGTATAAAATTGCGGAATCAACCAACGATCTGAAATCGTATTCGATTGCAATGTCATTGGCTGCTATTATCCTTTGTTGGCAGCTTGCTTGTCCCAACAAAACGAGTGATTTCAAATCAAGAATCATCGAGTCGGTCGCACCAATTTTGTAATAACAATCGGATCTTAAAAAAAGTACTTCTGGCAGAAGTTCATTTCGCGCCACCAATTCGTCCAATAACATAATTGCTTCCTTGTACTTAGAAGAATCAGCAAGCCTAAGTGCATTGCCATATAGGTCGTTCGCAGGTATTCTTGAATTGCATCCCAACATGATATGAGCGCACGCAAACAGAATAAGAAGGAACGACCTGCGAATACTGTTCATAGTTCGATAAAATTTAATTCTGTATATGGTTCGTTCGCATAATGTTCCAAGAACCATTGCGGAGTCTTTTCTCCGCTATGATCAATATTACCGATCTTGAATTTTATGAGGTACCGCTTATTCCTCTCCAGTTTCTTACCCCCGATCTCCACAAAATTTTCATGGTCATACTTTTCCTCGGCTTTGGATTCGCTTTCTTGGTGTTGGTACTCCTTGACGGTACTTTGGGCCTTGTCAGCACCTTCATAACCCTTT
>JANORP010000268.1:0-21461 GCA_031415375.1 Bacteroidota bacterium
GCCAGCTTGTCTCGGCACCTTGCTTTTGGGGGTAGGAGGTTTCTGAATGGGCTTCGCAACGGAGTCGTGAAACGCCCTCCGTCGATCAAAGCAGGTCCTTAAATAAAGGTCTTAGCCCTTTTTGAGGGGAAGAAGCGCTCCACGAACAATTCGAACAATGGATTTTGAACCCGGAATTGATCCAGTACCAAACTTGCGCATCGCTCTGGCAAGCCCAATTTCAACACAAAGGCTAAAAAATCGTCTTAGGCTGGTTCAAAAAGAGTTCATTCGCCAGACCTTTTAAAAAGGAAAATCCCATTTGAAGCAGTTTGCTGCGCCAAATGGGATGTGATGCCGATCTGTCTCGAACGGCCAACCTTTATTTACAATGTCTCATAGCGCATTTGGAATGCGTCATTTCTCGCTCACTGCACTTCCGCGATCTTGATCGCATTGGTGCGCAGGCGATGGCGCAGCGGCATCGAGGCAAAGTGGATCACGATATCATCGCGCTTCACGAGGCGTTTGAGTTTCAAGATCTCCGTCGTGTCGTCGATCGTCTTGTCGGTGCCCTCGTCGTTGTCGTAATAAAACACGCGCACGCCCCAGACGAGGTTGAGCTGATTGATCATGCGGCGGTTGTGGGTGAAGATGTAGATGCTCGCCCTGGGGCGGCACTTGGACAGCTGGTAGGCGGTATAGCCCGATGCCGTCATACCCACAAGTGCGGTGGCACCTGTCTCCTCGGCGAGGCGGCAGCCCACCACGATTGTGCTGTCGTGGATGAATGTCGGCGAAGCCTTGTCGGCTTGCATGTTGCGGTGATAGACCTCATCCATGCTCTCGACGATCTCGATGATCTTCTCCATGCTCTCGATGACCTCGATCGGAAATTTGCCCGAGGCGGTCTCGCCGCTCAGCATCACGGCATCGGCACCATCGGTCACGGCGTTGGCGACATCGTTGGCCTCGGCACGGGTCGGGCGACGGTTGTCGATCATGGATTCCATCATCTGCGTGGCGACAACTACAGGCTTGGCCACACGGTTGCACTTGCGCACGATGGTCTTTTGCCACATCGGCACCTGCTCCAATGGAATCTCGACGCCGAGGTCGCCACGGGCCACCATCACGCCATCGCTCTCGGCGATGATCTCATCGATATTTTTGAGGGCCTCGGGCTTCTCAACCTTGCTCATCACTTTGATATCGCTGCCCGACTCCTTGATGCGACGCTTGAGGTCGCGCACATCCTCAGCCGAGCGCACAAATGAAAGTGCAACCCAGTCCACGTTTTGTTTGATGCCAAACTCCAAGTCCTTGAGGTCTTTCTCTGTCAGGCAGGGCATTGAAATCGTGGTATAAGGCAAGTTGACACCCTTCTTACTGCCGATGAAATCGCCATTCACGACTTCGAGCTCTACACGGTCTTCGCGATTGGTCTCGATCACGGTCAGCGAGACCTTGCCATCGTCTGCGAGCACGAGGTCGCCAGCCTGCACGTCACGTGCAAATGTCTCATATTGCATCGGCAAAATATTGCCATCACGCTCCTCGACACTCGTACAGAGGATGATGCGATCGCCCGTTTTGATCGGATAGGGGGTGTCGAGCTTGCCGACCCTGATTTTGGGGCCCTGGAGATCTTGGAGGATGGTCACCGGGGTGGCCATTTCCTCGCTGAGTTTCCTGATCAGCTGTATCACTTGGGCATGCTCGGCATGTGTGCCATGTGAAAAGTTGAGTCGGGCCACGTCCATGCCAGCCAAGATCATCTTGCGCAACATTTCTTCGCTGTTGGAGGCGGGGCCGATGGTGCAGACCACCTTGGTGCGATTGTATTTGGAGAAGTTCAAGGGAGTAATTTTTTAATGTCTTTTTCCTCGCTGATGTCATGCACCAGCGACACGATGTCGATAGTAGAGAGCGGTTGCAGAATTTGGCTGATATCCAGCGTCGCGCCATCGCGCTTGGGTTTGATCACAAGCCAAAACCTAAATTGTCTCGCAAGCTTGGTTCCTTGGCTGGGTTTGAGGTCATTTTCAAAGAGGGTGTAGTCAAATGCTTGGTCTGACTCAAAATCGGTGTACATGGCTGGGCCCATCACACGCGTGACATCTTCATCAGCCTTCTCTAGGTTAGTGCCCAGGACCTGGTTGAGTTTCCAGCACAGTTTCCAGATCTTTTCATTGGAGGCGATGCCGATCACCGTGGCCTCCAGCTCAAAATCGAGGTTTAAGACGTTCTTTTTTGCCACACCCATATTCTTGTTGTAGCGAAGATAGGAAGAATTCGGGAAAAGAGACGCTTTTGCCTCCCACTAAGTGTCACTTTGACAATAAGGGTGGGTATGGCAAATTCTTATAGATTGGGCCGATTGAATGATGAATGCTTGTTGCAAATAGAAAAATATTATATTTGCGCAGTTTCAATGCGGTCTTCGGACCGCTTACTTACATTTGTAGGAATTAAACGCAGTACTAAGATGTCCGAAATCGCAAAAAAAGTTATTCAAATCATCGTTGACAAACTGGGTGTCGAAGAGCCTGAAGTGACTCGCGAAGCAAGTTTTGCAAACGACTTGGGTGCCGATTCGCTCGACACCGTCGAGTTGATCATGGAGTTTGAAAAAGAATTCAATATCAGCATTCCAGACGAGGCAGCCGAGAAAATCGTGACTGTCGGGAATGCTATCGAATATCTGGAAGCGAACGGCAAATAATACATGTCTCAGCGAAGGGTCGTCGTTACAGGATTGGGTGCGCTCACCCCAATTGGCAATACCGTTCCAGCTTACTGGGAGGGTTTGATCACTGGTGTCTCGGGCTCAGCTCCGATCACACGCTTTGATGCGAGCAAATTCAAGACCCAATTCGCTTGCGAAGTAAAGAACTTTCGCATCGAGGATTATATTGACAGAAAGGAATCCAGAAAGATGGATCCTTTCTGTCATTATGCCGTTGTGGCTTCAGATGAGGCCATGGCCGATAGTGGCCTACAGCCGAGCGACTACGATCCGACCAAGTTTGGTGTGATCTTAGGCTCTGGCATCGGCGGTCTGCTCACCTTTCAAGAAGAAGTTCGCGACTTCTACAAAGGCGATGGGACCCCGCGTTTTAACCCGTTCTTTATCCCCAAGATGATCATCGACATCGCCCCTGGGCATGTCTCGATCAAGTATGGCCTTCGTGGCCCCAATTACAGCACGGTTTCTGCCTGTGCCACGTCCAGCAACTGTATCGCCGACGCTTTCATGCTTATCCGCAATGGTATTGCGGACCTCATGCTCGCAGGAGGCTCGGAAGCAGCAGTTGTCGAGGCCGGTATCGGCGGATTCAACGCGATGAAGGCGCTTTCCACACGCAACGACGATCCCTCCACAGCTAGCCGTCCATTCGACTTGGACCGCGATGGCTTTGTGCTGGGTGAGGGCGGGGGCGTGTTGGTGCTCGAAGAGTACGAGCATGCCAAGGCAAGAGGAGCAAAAATCTATTGTGAATTGATGGGTACGGGTATCACAGCCGACGCCTATCACATCACCGCTCCCCATCCCGATGGTCTTGGCGCCCTCAGCGTGATGTCGCAATGTCTTGAGATGGCAGGTATTCTGCCCTCCGAAGTCGATTATGTAAATGTTCACGGCACTTCTACTCCGCTTGGAGACATCGCTGAAACCAAAGCTATCAAGCAGCTTTTTGGCGATCATGCATCCAAACTGAATATAAGTTCCACAAAATCGATGACCGGCCACCTCCTCGGCGCTGCTGGAGCCATCGAAGCCATTGCCTGCGTCCTGTCTGTCTTTCATGGGGTTGTACCACCGACGATCAATCACTTCACAGATGATCCCGATTGCGACCTCAACTACACATTCCACACTGCCGTGAAACGCGACGTGCGTGTTGCCTTGAGCAATACCTTCGGTTTCGGTGGGCACAATGCCTCGGTCGTGTTCCGCAAGATAGATTGATCGCCATCAGGCGACAATTTTCACAGACGTGCTGTGTTTTGATTGGACGGTGTCCCTCCACTGGATAGGGGAGTTTTCCCTTTTCGCAGTTGTCTAAAACCGCCTGAGAGAAGCACATTTGGAAGGAGGCATTTTTGTTTCAGACGCTCTACAATCGATTTTTTTCCAAGGAACGCAGTTTCGTGCGGCAGATTCGTATGATCACAGGCTTCACGCCCAATGATCCTTTTCTGTATCACTTGGCCTTGCGCCACTCCTCATTGGTGACATCGCGCAAGCACAGCCATCAAGAGTGCAATGAGCGCTTGGAGTTTTTGGGAGACACCGTCTTGGACGCTGTCGTCTCCGAATATCTCTTTCGGCTGTATCCCACCCAAGACGAGGGTTTCCTCACGGAAATGCGGGCCAAGATCGTGAACCGCACCTCGCTCAACGAGATTTGCAAGAAGATCAAGCTCGACTCCTTGATCCAATTCAACAAGACCCGCAAAGGACAGATCAATAAATCCATGTTTGGCGATGCGCTAGAGGCCTTTATCGGGGCGCTCTACATGGATGTCGGCTACCTCAAGACCAAACGTTTCATCATTCGTAAGATCATGCACGACCATGTGGATCTCACCGAGATGGAAGATACGATCTACAACTTCAAGTCCATGCTGCTCGAGCACGTCCAAAAGGAAAAGCTCGAAGCCCTGAACTATGAGCTCGTGGCCGAGAAAGGCGAAGGCAACGACAAATTTTTCCGCATCAACGTCAAAATCGGCGATCAAGTCGTCGGCACAGGCGATGGCAAGAAAAAGAAAATCGCCGAGCAAAATGCGTCACAGAATGCGCTCATCAAATTGAAGGTGCTGACGAAAGAGGCCGTTTGAGTTTTTTGGGAGCGGGTGGTAGAAAGCTGAGCCTTTGTTTTCAACTGCTAGTTGCATGCCAAGGATCTCGGCCGTATGGGAAGCATCCACAGCCACCATTTCTAATCCCTAATTTCTGATCGCTCTCAGCTTCTGAGCGGGACACGGCGGGGAGGCTTCGGTTGGCAAAGCCAAACCAATGCTAGTTTCCCACTGCTCCCCCAAGGGTGCGAAAACCATAGGACACAGCAGCGCCCAAAGCAAACCCCATTTCTTATCGCTCATTGACCTCCGCATGCCTGAAAACACGGCATTTTTCAAGAAATCCAGAAGAAGAGCATCAAGTCAAATGAAAATTACTTATTGGATGATATGGAGTATTTGCTGCTGCTTTTCGATGATGGGTTGCAGAGAAAAATCCTTGTCTAGCTCATCCTTTAAGATTCCTGCAGTATGGGATGACTCATTGGAAAAGAAATTCACGATAATTCCTATCGACGGCACACAAGAAACGATCGTCAACATCAAGGATGCCAAGGGAAATCAGTGGGGATATTTTGTCACGAGGGATAGCGTGGCAAATGGCCAAGGAAAGCTGTTTTATTCCAATGGAAACGTTTACCGAGAAGCCAATTTTGATCATGGCGTGCTACAAGGAGAAATGCGGACATATTGGTTAAACGGCAATCTCCGTTGGATTCATCCAATGAAGGCTGGCGTTTTGGAGGGAATTCAATGTTACTTTGATTCGTTAGGACGAAAAACGACGGTAATCACGTTTGCAAACGGCCTACGGGAAGGGCGGGGAGAATGGTACTATCCTGATAGTTTGATCAAGCAACAAGGAATGTACCACGTAGGCTACCCTGTGGGGAAACACTTTGTGTATGATTCGCTTGGAAGGTTAGAGCAGTTCCGATATTTTGGTCGGTATTGCATGAATCCACCCTGCGATCTTTTCGGCATTACCTTCGATTCCAGTGGTATGCCAATTGATTCATTTAGTCGTGGCACTTCGGATGCACCTGAGAAATTCTACGAGATCATCCGCAAGGATACCTTCCAGCCGACTTATTACGACAGTTCGATGCACTTGGAGTATCTACTGCGCAGAAACAATGACTAGTGCCAATACTATTCTTTCACAATACTGACCTCCGCGCACCTAAAATGCCCCTTAGGGCATGCCCGAAACCCATGCAACCCACAAGGGCGGCAATCCAATTTCTCTGACGTCTCCCACACAAAGCTCCGCGAGCTCCTTGGCCCAAATCCAAATTCCGGCACTGTCGAGCAATAGATCGCGGTCACGGGCGCGTCCATGGCCGAGCAGAGATGCATCGGCGCACTGTCATTCACGTAGTTCATGACGGCGCCTTGCATGAGGGCGGCAGATTGCAAGAGCGAGAGCTTGCCCGCAAACACACGCACTTGTGCATGGCCACTTGCCCGCCCGATCGCCTCACATGCCGCCCGGTCGCCTGGGGCACCCAAGATGCACACCGCTATGTTTGGGTCTAGCTTTTGGATGAGTCCCACCCACTTCTCTGCTGGCCATTGTTTCGTGAACCAAACACTCGTCGGGGCGATACATATATAAGGTGCATCATTTCTCACCTCCTCAAAGTCTGCACGAGAGGGATACAACCTCGGCGTTGCCGACTCGGCATCTGTGAGGTGCGCGATCACACGCTGATTGCGCTCGATTTCGTGGGGGCTGTCGGGAGACTGCCCGATCAGGTGCGGCACTTTGTGATGGTAGCGCCAAGCGAAAGGGTTTTTGTCGTATCCGCAGATGTGGGGGGCACCCGAGAAAGCAGCAATGATCCCCGAACTGGCAAAGCGGTGCAGGTTTACGACGATGTCGTAGTGTGCGGCACGCACCTCGTGGAGCACGCGTCGCAGGCTCTTGAGCTTGCCGAGTTGCTTGTCTCTCACCAGCACCTTGCGCAAAAAAGGATGCCCGACAAACAGGCTTTCATTGCCTTTGCGCACCAGAAAATCGATCGCTGCAGCTGGAAAATGCGCATGCAGCTTTTCCAGCACGGCCGTCGCCAAGATGGCGTCGCCGATAAAGGCGGTCTGGATCACGAGGATCTGTCGGGGCTGCTCAGCCATGTTGCAATTCCTGAATCGCCAGCCAAGCCATGAGCCCTGTGCTCAAGCCCAAGGCCGACTCGTCGATGTCGAACTGCGGCGTGTGGACTCCATGAACGATGCCAAGGGCCTCATTGCGGGTGCCGAGGCGGTAAAAACAGCCGGGGACTTGGTGGGTGTACCAGGCAAAGTCCTCGGCGGCCATCCAGAGGTCGAGGTCTTGGACATTCTCGGCGCCGACAAACTCCTCGGCCCAGCGGCGGGAACGCTCGCCGAGCGCGTCGTCGTTGATCAAGACGGGATAGCCTTTGAGGATGTCGATCTCGGCGTCGCCGCCCATGCTGCGGGAGATCTCGACGGCCATGCGGGCGATCATGGCATGGGCCTTGATGCGTTGGGGCTCGTCCATGCAGCGGTAAGTGCCTTCGAGATAGACCTCGGTGGGGATCACATTGGTGGCGCCATTGGCGATGACTTTGCCAAAGGTGAGGACCGAAGGCAGTCGTGGATCGGCCATGCGGCTCACGACGGTCTGCAAGGATGTGATGACCTGGGCCATGATCACGACGGGATCGACACAGGCCTGGGGCATGGCACCATGGCCGCCCTTGCCCTTGATGCGCAGGTAGATCTCGTCGGCACTCGCCATGTAGATGCCGCGGCGCATCCCGATTTTGCCAGCATCGATGCCTGGCATCACGTGCTGCCCGAAGATGGAGCTCACCTTGGGGTTTTCCAGCACGCCCTCGGCGATCATCACCGAGGCTCCGCCCGGCAGTTTCTCTTCGCTAGGTTGGAAAATGAGCTTGATCGTGCCCGCAAATTGGGCGCGATTTTCTTGGAGGAGGCGCGCAGTGCCCAACAAGGAGCTGGTATGCACGTCGTGCCCACAGGCGTGCATCTTGCCGGGCGTGCGGCTGGCATACTCCACGGCATTGGCCTCCAGGATCGGGAGGGCGTCCATGTCGGCACGCAGGGCGATGGTCTTGCCCTCGCCAAGGCCGCCTTTCACAAAACCCACGACGCCCGTCTTGGCGATGTTGTCTTGGAAATCGATGCCTGCGGCTGCCAATTCGCTTTTCACGAGGGCGCTGGTGATGTATTCCTCAAACGCCAACTCGGGGTTTGCGTGGATCTGGCGGCGCAGTGCGACGGTGTCTTGCCAGATTTCTTGGGCGCGACTGCGCAGCGTTGATTTCAAGTCCATGGATTCAGTTTCAAGAATTCTGTACAAATATCGTATTTTGCCCCAATTCGCATTTGGGATTGCTACACATGCCTTTGTTCCGTCCATCTTTTCTTCGTTTCTCTGGTGCAACCGCCTTTGCTTGGCTGATGCTTGCCTTTTGTTGCAGCACACTGCTTCCTAGTTGCAACGATGCCGCGTCTGAGCAGACCGGTCACGAACCCCTGGAATTTCAGCAAGACATCAGCCATCCCGCTTATTTGGGTGCTGGCAAATCGTTTTCGTTCCATTTCTCAGCAGTCAACTTGGCCATTCATGGCAAGGGTGAGACACAGCGCGCTTTGTTTGAGTCACCTGATTTGCAAGTTGTCGATGCGGCAGGCGCACTGTTGCTGCATTTGACAGCCAAGTCTGCGATCAGCCTATTTCCCTACAAGGATTTCAGTTTTGCCGATTTCAGCCTCCAAAATGAGGACTCTGCGACTTTTGAAGGAAAAAATCTGGTATGGCCCTACCTGGAGCGGCGCGACCGTGTGGGCTTGCTTGGACCGACCTTGTTGCTAGCGCCGACCTTTTTGGTCGAGTGCGACACCGTAGTGGGCGACCTATTGCTGCGCGGGTATGAGATCTTGCATGTGAAATCCGCTACGGATTTGCGTGCATCCGCAACCGACTCCATCAATAGTGGCAATGGGCAATAAGATATTTCCTAAATTTGCATTTGGAAAGAATATGCGAAATATCTGGATCATAGCACTGTTGGCATTCACGGTCTGGGGATGCACACACTCAGAGGAGGAAGAGGCCACGTTGGACCAAATGCAAAAAGGCACGCCGATCAAGGAAGCCTTTCAGGTACGTTTTACATTTTCTGAGAATGCAGTGATGCAAGCTGAGCTCGAGGCACCCCATGCGATCGAGAGCAAGGAAAATGATCAAGACGTGCGCATCTTTGACAAAGGTTTGCACCTCGTGTTTTATACGCCGCAAGGTGTCCAAGAAACCGACCTCAAGGCTCAAAATGGTAAATTTCGCAATCAATTCAACGATGCCGAGGTTTGGGGAGATGTCGTGATGATCAATTCCAAAGGCGATCAACTCTCGACACAGCACTTGTGGTGGAACAAAACCCTCAACCGCATTCACACAGACCGCAACTTGGTGAAGATCATCACCCCGACAGAAATCATCTACGGCGACAGTTTGGACGCCAATACCGATTTCACGGAGTACAAGATTTTCAACATCAATGGCGCGGTCAACATCAAGGAGGGCGACCTATGACGCGCTATTTGGAATATGTCTATTTGCTAGCCGGTGTAGGCATCGCAGTCTTCATGGCGCTCAATTTCAAGGACCTAGAGCTCGGCAATAAAATTTTGCTCAGTTTCGGGGCGATACTGAGCTCGTTCATGTTTTCCTTCAGGCGCAAGCAACGGCAGATGCTAGAAGAGCTCGACGCGCGCGATGCGCAAGCCGAGGCCGATGAGGCCGAAAACGCACAAGAACCCGAGGACCATGACCATTGAGGTGATCGATATCGTGCTCATCGTAGTGGCATTGATCTTCTCGGCATTTTTTTCCGGGATCGAGACAGCCTTTTTGAGTACGAGCCGTCTCAAAATCGAACTGAAAAACGCACAAAATGACCGCGTTGGCATCATGCTTTCGGGTTTTGTGAAGCGCACGCCTCGCGTGCTCTCGACGATCTTGGTCGGCAATACTTTGTCCTTGGTGCTCTATGGGATCGCGACAGGCAACTTGCTTGGCGACCTTTTTGAGCAATGGGGCTGGCTCGATTCGACCCGGCAACCCTATGCAATGATGGCCTTACAGACCGGGTTTGCGACCCTGCTCCTACTGTATGTGGGAGAATTTTTTCCAAAAGCTTTTTTTAGGCTCAGGGCCGAGCAGATCATGTTTCAGCCAGTGACGACGGGCCTCTTGCAGGGATTTTTGTGGCTCTTCAAGCCGCTCGTGACCTTGGTGAATGCCTGTGCACGCGTGTTTTTGCGCAGCATCTTGCGCATCCACTACAAGGAAGAAGAGCTGGTTTTCAGCAAAGATGACCTGAGCCTCTATTTGCAGCAAAACCTCAACATGACACCCGACGATGAGGACCAGCCCGAGATCGACGAGGAAATGTTTACCAATGCCATGGCCTTCAACGAGGTGCGCGTGCGCGAATTCATGGTGCCACGCACGGAGCTCAAGGCGATGAGCATCGAATCCAGCATCGATGAGTTGCATGCTTATTTTATCGAGCAAGGCCACTCGCGCATTTTGATTTACAAAGACAGCCTTGATGAGGTCGTGGGCTTTGTGCATCACAGTGCCTTGTTTAGGCGGCCCAAGACGATTGTTGAGGTCATGCAGCCCATCTTGCTGGTGCCCGAGATGATGGCCGCCAATCTGCTGTTGTCTGAATTTTCCAAACACCGCAAGAGCATCGCCGTGGTCGTCGATGAGTTTGGCGGCACAGAGGGCATCGTGACCATCGAGGATTTGGTGGAAGTCGTATTTGGGGAGATCGAGGATGAGCACGATGAACCCGAGGAGGAAGAATTGCTCGCCAAGCAACTCGATGACCACACATGGCTGTTTAGCACGCGGCACGAAGTCAAGGACCTCAATGAAAACTGGGATTTGGGCTTGCCAGAGGGCGAGGGTGAATACAGCACATTGGCAGGATTGATCATCCACTACCTAGAGGCGATTCCCAAAATCGACGACGTGGTGATGATCGATCACTTCCGAATTGTGATCACCGATGCAAGTGGCAGCAAGCTCAACATTGTGCGTGTGGAGGTATTGCCACGGTGACCGGGGAATGCAAGGGTCAGATAGTGCCCATAATACACCCAATTGCTTTTTGGTTTTGAAAAGTAATCGAATTAACTTGCGCCCCTCTTTAAATCGACTAAAGAATACGCGTTTAATAGTTTTGCAGAATTATGTCCGTTCTAAAGAAAATTCGTGAAAATGTAGGCTTGGTGATCGTGATCATTGCACTGTCGCTGTTCGCCTTCATTTTTAGCAGCGTTTACAAAAGCAATTCCCCAGGCCAAGACAGCACTGTGGGCGAGGTAAATGGGAATACCATAGAATACGATGCACTCAACGCAAAGTATGACTTGGCCCAGCGCAACAACCCCAATGCCAGCACGACAGCCGAGCAATACCAGCTCAAAGAGCAGGCATGGCAGAGCCTCGTGCGGGAAATCTATTATGGCCGTGAGTGGAAAGAAGCTGGCATCGGCATCTCCCAAGACGAGCTGATGATGATGTTTACTGGGCAGATCTACCACCCCTATGTTGTGCAATCTGGTTATTTCTCAGACAGCACAGGCAGGTACAACCCAGGCACCGTGCCAATGGTGTTCCAGCGTGCTGATGAGATCGACCTGAACGATCCCGCAGTGCCTGACATGTGGCGCAACTGGAAGCAGGGCCTTTTGGACCTGCGCGAGATCATCAGCCTCGACCGCCGCAGCAACAAGTGGCAGGCCGCGATCAAAGGCAGTGCCTTGGTCTCTGACAATGAACTCAAGTGGGGTTATGAGCAATCATCCCGCACGGCAGACATCAGCTACCTCTATGTGCCGTTTGCATCGATCCCCGATGCACAGGTGCAAGTGACCGATGGTGATCGCAGCGAATATTACAATCTGCACCGTGAGGCTTTCAAGCGCAACGATGACGAAGTGCGCATTAAATATGCCTACTTCACCGTGAGCCCTAGCCGTCAAGACAGCTCTGATACCCGTAGCGATCTGAGCAAGTTGAGCCCAGATTTCTTGGCTTCCACGACACCATTTGAATTTGCAGGTACAAGCTCAGACGACCGTGCCATCGACACGATCCCCAAGCCACTCGCACAATTGCCCGCAGCCCTGTCTGCTGTGCAAGGTCGCACAGACACCGTGGTCGGCCCATTGCTCGGCCCGACTGGCTTCCAACTCATGCGCATCGTGAAGGTGACCCAAGACAGTGTCAATGCCAACGTGCAATTGCGCCACGTACTCGTGCGCATCGCCACACCCACCAATGCCGACAGCGTCGCTGCCAAAGCCAAAGCAGAAGGCATCCTTGCGGAAATCAACGCCGACAAGAGCAAGTTTGCGACCATCGTCGCTGAGAAATCAGATGACGGCGCCACCAAAGGCAATGGCGGGGATTTGGGCTGGGTAGCAGAGAATGCATTTGGCGAGGCATTTACCAAAGACGTCAAGGCACACTCCGTCGGGCAGGTGTTTATCACCACCACCGAGCAAGGTTATGACGTGGTCGAAGTCATGGATCGCAGCAACAAGCTCTACAGCTTTGCCACGATCACACGCGTCGTGAACGCAAGCACCGAGACCAATGACTCGATCTTCAAGCGTGCATCGATGTTCCATGGCGAGATTGTCTCTGGCGGCGACATGGACAAAGTGCTCGCAACCTATGTCGAAGGCAAGTCTGCCACTAGCAGCAACATCGGTCCAGGCACCTATACCCTTATGGGTCTCAACGCTGGTCGTCCTGTAGTCACCTGGGCTTTCCAAAACAACCAAGGCGCAGTCTGCGACAAGCTCATCGAAGCCGATGACGCATTTGTGATCGCCAAAATCGAATACAAAGGTGAAAAAGGCTACGCTGGCCTCGAAGGCTTGAAAGACAACGCCGAGTTTGAATTGGCAGTGCGCAACCGCGTCAAAGCCAAGCAAATCAAAGCCAAACTCGGCAATGGTGGTGCAGACCTCCAAGCGATGGCCAGCACATACGGTGTTGGTGCGACGACAGGTGCCGCCAAAGGACTTCGCATGGCTTCCAGCGACGTGCAAGGTATCGGTGCTGAGCCCAAAGTGGTCGGTCGCGCATTTGGCCTCGCGCCCAATGCGATCAGCAAGCCCCTCGCTGGCAACAGTGGTGTCTTCGTGGTCAAGCTCGATGCCATCAATGAGCCTGCTGCGATGGATGAACTCAACAAGATGATCCAGACGCAGACGCTCAAGCAAGGCAAGGCCGAGCAGACCGTCAATGCTCTTTTCATGGGCATGCGTGAACTTGCCGAGATCCGGGACTTGCGCTACAAAGCCAATTTCTAAGAAATCATTGGCCTGAGATAGAGACGTTCCATGCGTGGCTTTGCCCAGTGTGGAACGTCTCGCTTTTCAGGGCTTTTTTTATAGCGCTTTCAGTGGTTAATTTGATCACGGGATTCATTGCTTCATGCTGAGACTGCTTTCATACAATCATCTCTTTACCTACGTCGTGCTCTTCTTGGTCACGGTGGCGGTGCGATTGCCGTCTTTTCACCCCAACTATTTCGAGCAAGACGAGAGCTTTTACCTCACCTGTGCAGAAAAGGTCGTCGATGGGGGCGTACAGTATGTAGATACTTGGGACAACAAGCCCCCCGTATTGGTTTGGTTCTATTCCTTCTTTGTATGGCTGTTTGGATCTGGAGCGATCATTGCCATACGATCATTCACCGTGATTTATTTGTTTATCTCGGCCATGTTGCTCAATCAGTTTGTAGTGGACAACAAGTTGATCGAGCGATTTTCACTCTTGCCAGGCTTCCTGCTGGTCTTTTTCAGCTCGGTGCCCTGGTATGCACAGGAACTCAATGGAGAGCTCTTGATCAATCTCCCGGTGATGGTCGCAGTATTCCAAATTCTGAACCTTGGGGAGCGCAATGACAAAAACAACAATTACCTGTTTCTCTCAGGCTTGCTGTTGGGTTTGTGTTTCATGATCAAATACCAATCGATCTTTTTGTTCTTTGGTTTGGTGGCGGGTTATCTCACGATCCAACCGCCCAAGCTCAGCGAGATTTTTTCCATGCTGGCAGGCTTTTTCTTGTCGATCATGGTCTTGGTTGGCGTCGTGTACCTCACCGGTGCCATCAAAGCCTATTGGGACATCGGGCTGCTTTACAACCTAGACTATATCGCGGTGGGCAGCAATTTGGGGGAAGAGGTCTCTGTGCTCTTCAACCTCGGCCAATACCTCAAGTTGTGGGGACCCATACTGTTGATAGCGCTGATAGCGACGGCCCACTACCGCCTCAACTATTTCACCAATTCGATTCGCTTGCGCAAGGTCGAGGTGTTTTTGCTCTACTGGTTTGGTGCGGCGTTGCTCACGGTAGTCGTGGGCGGCGGTCGCCTGTACCTGCATTACTTTTTGTTGATGGTGCCACCGATCGCGATCTATGCCGCCAAGTTTTTTGAAATGCGGATGAACCCTTGGCTGCGTCAATTGGCATTCATAGGGGCGATGGCGATCCCCATGTACACCTTTGGCGTATTTCTGGTGAGCGCATTCCCTCAAACGTTTGACATGGTCGATCCCTATCTCAGTGAAGGCGGATGGATCGCAGATTTCAGGACGCGCCTCAATGAACCACATCCTTTGGAGCAGTTCATCGACAAATCCAAAGTCAAGAATGGCATCCTCGTCATGGACTATGAGCCGAGCATCTATGCACGGCTCGGTCTGCCATGCGCCACCCGCTATACCAATTTTTCATTGGCCTATTACAAGCTGGAAGCTTTCAGAGATCGCTCGGGCAAGGGCTTGATATCGCGCACAGAGACGCTCGCGGAAACCTACCGTGCATTCAGGGACCAATTGCCAGAGTACATCATCGATCCACTCAACCTTTTCCCAGACCTTCGGGACAAGATGCCCATTGTCTTTGCGCAATACAATGCCCGCTTGGTGACGGTCGGCGACAAAAGCTACCGCATCTACTATCGTTGAGTGCGGCGCGCGGCAATGTGTCGCGGTCACGATGCGATTGGCAAATCATTCTGTTTTTCAATTGCCACAGTAGCGCACATTCCTTATTTTTACGCCTTCTTGAAAATAAACGCATCCACGCATGAAATTTGGCGTTGTCACATTCCCCGGCAGCAATTGTGATGCTGATTTGATTTACGCACTGCGCGAGAATCTTGGTCAGCAAGTCGTACAGCTTTGGCACAAGGACCACGACCTGCAAGGTTGTGACTTTGTGTTCTTGCCTGGCGGATTCAGTTATGGCGATTACCTGCGCTCAGGCGCGATTGCCCGCTTTTCCCCGATCATGGACGAGGTCTCGGCCCACGCCAAAAAAGGCGGCTATGTCATGGGCATCTGCAATGGCTTCCAAGTGCTCACAGAGGCTGGCATGCTCGATGGCGCGCTCATCCGCAATGCCTCTTGCAGTTTCATTTGCAAGAATGTCTTCATTCGCCCAGCGACCAAAAATAGCATCCTCACCGCCAAGCTCATCCCCAACAAAGGCTACAAAATCCCGATCGCACATGGGGAAGGCAGTTTCTATGCCGATGCAGAGATGCTGCGCAAGATCGAAGACAATGATCAGGTGCTCTTTCGCTATTGCAACGACAAAGGTGTCGTGAGCACAGACGCCAACCCCAATGGCAGCCTCAATGACATCGCCGGCATCACCAACAGGAGCCGCAACATCTTTGGCATGATGCCACACCCTGAGCGCGCAGCCGACAATCTCCTCGGCAATATGGAGGGCCTCAAGCTCTTGGAAAGCCTCTTGGCTTGATTTTTGTATCGTTGTCGCAAAAAGTATCGAACTTATGAAGATGATGAAGAATGTTTGGATCCTCCTTTTGTTCCTCGGGACAACGATTTGCACACAGGCCCAGAAGAAGGAAAGCGAAGCTGCCATTGTGAAATTTTCGGTTCTGAACAGTGATGACCTCAAGGTCGGCGATGGGGCCAAGTTCCAAATCGAGGTCACGCCCAAGGCGGGATGGCATGTCTATTCCGCGCTGCCGAGCGAAGAAGGGGCCTATATGCCTGCAGCTTTGGGCTGGGAGCCGGCAAGCGCAGGCTTTAGCGCCAATGAGAAATTGAATGAGGAAGGCAGCATGACGAGTAGTATGGACGACGTAATGGGCGGAACAGTGCGGTACTATAAAACGAAAGTCCTATTTTCACAGGATATCAAGCTCACGGAGAAAGACGTGATCCTGGTCGGTTTTTTTGACTACATGGCCTGCAACGAGGAAAAGTGCATTCCGCTCACGGCAGAATTCCAGCTCGAAGCCAACGCCAAGAAATAATTGGAAGGAAGAATTGCATGAAAAAAAGGTGTCTCCCAAGCTTGCGTGCAGCAGGCCTTTTGCTCTTGATGACTGTCGTGGCTTGGGCTGGAAATGTCCAAGGGCAACTGATATTTAATGGCAAGGATCCTAAAGTGCCACAGGCTGAGTTCTCGTTGGTGATTTCCAAAACCAAAGACATCTGCGTGGGCGATGTGATCACCCTCACCTTCAAAGGCAAGTCCAACATGGACGGTTGGCACCTCTACTCCTCACGCGCCGACGGGAAAACCGCCTACAATCCCACCATGCTCGATGTCTTCAAAGAAGAAAGCAAGGGCATGAAACTCAAGGGAAAAATGACCGAAAATCATAAGCCCATCGAGATTGAGGATGAGCTCATGGGGGGAACGATCCGAGAATTCCATGAAAAGCAGGTTGATTTTTCTCAAAGAATCGAAATCACGGGGCCTGATGTCGTGATCGTCGGCAAGTTTGAAGCGCAGACTTGCAAAGACAATGAGGGCTGCTTTTTCCTGAAACCAGATTTCAAGTGGTCTTTCAAAGCCAAGGACTGCGGGCTTGGGGTCACGAGCGATCTGATCGACACGACCAGCCAAGCGGGCACTTCGCCTGTGCTGGATTCCACACATAGCTATCGTTTCACCGATTACGACAATACCAGGAGCCTGAGCCACAATGTGCTCAAGCAAGACCTGCGCCTCGCGGAGTTGTTTCCCAAAGTCGATTCCAGCGCAGTTTGCGCCTTTTACCATCCTGCCCAAGCAAAAGCCTATTCCGCCAAAGTCGGCCGGCCATTGCTCATGTACTTCACGGCCTATAGCGACGTCAACAGCCGCAAGATGGAAGACGAGGTCTTCAAAAATCCAGCGGTGGATTCCATCTTGCGTCACCGTGTGGTGATGGCCAAATTTTTTGTGGATGAAAAAGCCGCTGCTCCTGCAGACCTTAAGCTGCCTGACGGGAGCGCCGCCACATCACTCGGTGCTTATTTTGCCGACTACCAAATGTCCCATTTTGGTGCTGCCAACCATCCGCTCTTTGCACTTTCTGATGCCGAGGGCCGCAAGTATGGCGAATCCATCGGGCTCACCGACGCAGCGCGTTTTGTCGCTTGGCTCAAGGGCAGCATCGCCGAGTTTTATGCCGCTAGCGGCAAGGCCGAAGCCGCATGGCTGCCTGTAGTGCCGACCAAAACAGATGTCGTGTCGCCGCCTCCCACCGATGACGCAGGGGATTGTGGTCTATCGAGCCTGCTCATTACCTTTTTGAAGGCCATGGGCGCGGGATTTCTCGCCCTGCTCACCCCTTGCGTATTCCCCATGATCCCGATGACTGTGAGCTTTTTCGTGAAGCAAGGCGAGGGGCAAGACAACCGTAAAAAGGGTCTGCGCAACGCCATCACGTACGCTTTGAGCATTGTGTTCATCTACGGGATCGTCGGTTTTATCGTCTCTGTCTTTTTGCCACCCGACACGCTGTACAAGCTGGGCAGCGACGTCGTGCCCAATATGATCTTCTTCGTGATCTTCTTGGCCTTTGCCTTGTCTTTCTTTGGATTGTTTGAGATCACGCTCCCGAGCAGTTGGTCCACCAAGATGAACAACAAGGCGGGTGCAGGCGGCATGTTGGGGCCATTTTTCATGGCCTTGACCTTGGTGATTGTGTCCTTTTCCTGCACCGGCCCCATATTGGGGACGGCGATCGTGCAGGCGAGCTCGGGCTCGATTTGCAAATGGAATCCGTTTTTGGCTTTCTTGGGCTTTGGGGTTGCATTTGCGATCCCCTTTGGCTTGCTGGCCATTTTCCCCAGGCTCATGGAAAAATTGCCAATGGCTGGCGGCTGGATGAACACCGTCAAGGTCGTCTTTGGCTTCTTGGAATTGGCGCTGTGCTTGAAATTTTTGAGCAATGTCGATTTGGTCAGCCACTGGCACTTGCTCGACCGCACGGTGTTTTTGGGCATCTGGGTCGTGATATTCACCATGCTCGGGGCCTACCTCCTCGGGTGGATCACGATGCCGCATGACGAGAAGCTCGAACGTGTGAGCGTGGGCAGGCTCATGTTTGCGATCGCGAGCTTTAGCTTTGTCATGTATCTGGTGCCCGGTCTTTGGGGTGCGCCCTTGCAAAGTCTCGAAGGACTCATTCCGCCGACCACCAAAAACGTCGGCGTGAAATTGCTCCCGCATCAAGTCGAGGGCGGCAGCACCTCGGGTGATCAGAACCTGAACCAAGAAATCTGTGCCGCAGACCGCAAGTATGCGTTCATCGCCGAAGACCGTGAGTCACATGGCCTCTGCATGTTTTATGACCTCGACCAGGCCTTGGAGTATGCCAAGTCCAAAAACAAGCCCCTGTTTGTCGATTTCACCGGCCACTCCTGCGCCAATTGCCGCAAGATGGAAAATGGCGTCTGGCCCGAGGAAAAGATCATGAGCCTGCTCAGCAATGAGTTTGTGACCGTCTCGCTCTACGCCGACGAAAGGCACAAATTTGATGAGCCCAGGCTCAGTGCCGATGGTGAAAAGTTGCGCAACATCGGCGACTGGGTCACCGATTACCAGCGCCGCCACTATGGCCTCATCTCGCAACCCTATTATGTACTCATGGACCACGACCAGAGCAGCCTCACGCAGTCGGTCGGCTTCACGCCAGAAGTGGACGTCTATCATGCCTTCCTCAAAGCGGGCATCGCAGAGTTCAACAAGCGACATGGCATCACGGCAGCAGCTGGCGAATAAATCGCTGCCCCATCAATAGCGATCAGCGGCACGCAGTCTTGAAGGATTGCGTGCCGCTGTCGGTTTTCATGCGCGCACCGCAGCGTATGGGACGTATGGACCTAGTCCCGCGCAGGAGGGTTCCGCTTGACAAGGGAGCAAATGGAAACCTGCCAAATTCCTGTAGTTGATCTGCGGCCGATCGGTTGGATGATTTCTAGGCGCTCACGATCATCCCTGTGGACCCATGCGGATCAAAGCACCCCTTGCTTTTTGGAAATGCGCTCGGCTTGCAAGACATGTCGCTCGATGTGGTAAATGAAAAAACGAAACGTGTCCCCGAGTCGCAACCGCAGGAGCTTGGTGAGCGAGATGGCCGTTTTGGTACGCTGCAAATCCACAGCTTTGGATTGTTGCAGCAACGATTTCAGGAGTTCTTGCTGCTTGAGAAAGCGGTCGATGGTCGTTCGGGAGAGTTCGGAATGGGAAGGGACTTTGTCCTTGGGAGATTTCATGCGCTTCATTTTCCCATCTTGGACTTGCATGAGTCCCGCGAAATAATTACCAAGCCATCCGGTCTTGAACACAGGCGAGGCGGGCTTGCCCACAGCAGCCAAAATTTGGCGTTCGATTTCAGGCAGATAGTAGTCCCCGTAGAGATTCAGGTGCTCGATGCACTCCAAAATGCTCCAAGCTTGGGGGTTGGGCTTGAAATTGAGTTGTACATCGGTCAATGATTTGAACTTTTGCACCTGGCCGCTTGATTTTTCAGTGAGTGCTTGCAGCTCATCTATCAAAAGTGATGATTCAATTTTCATATTGTGTTCTTTTCTGCAAAGTTGAGGGGCTGCAGATGGAGTTTCCTTGATCGAAATCAAGAATTGCGGATGCGACTGAGGGTCTCTGGTTTCATCCGCAGATAATTGGCGATGTATTTGAGGGGAATTTCCTGAAAAAGCAGTGGACTGCGTTGCAAGACACGCCTTAGTCGCTCAGACGGAGACGTGATGAGCAAGTCCATCTCGCGGTCGATTTGTTGTGTCAGGAGATTTTCCAGCAAGACCACATACTGTTGCAGGCTCTCTTGGTTTGCATGTACGCGCTCCATGAGCTGTGGCTTGGAGACGACATGCAACGTAGTTTTCCTCAGCGCAGCGATGTAAAACTCCGACGGTTGGGCTGTGATGAAAGAAGACAAGGAGGTGATCAGGGATCCGGCGTAGCCAAATCTTACGACCTGTTCCTCATACTCCGAAAGGTAAAACACACGCACAGCCCCCGTTTCAATCCAGTAGAAATTGCGCTCGACGTCGCCTTCTCGCAACAGAAATTCTCCTTTGGAGAGTGTTTTGGGCTGAGAGATCTCGTGGATCGATGCGATGAGCTGCTGAGCGAAGGAGGGTGTGTGGGTCATATCGATTGCATTGGCAGGTAAAATGTCGATCCTGGACACGGTCGCAGCGCATCCCGGCAATGTTGCCTACACAATGTTCCACAACGCTGCGTCAGTATCCAAGTCCAAAAACATGGATCGCTTGCATTGGCCCATACGCGCCGACACATTGGGAACCGTTTTGTTGGTAATGTGTGGATGCGTCATCGTGACCTTTATCCCAGCTCCTTGCGCATGCACACGCTGCTCTCGACGGCGGCATATTGGCCGTAGTTGGGGATGCGGGCATAACCAGCCTTTTCATAGAGTGCAATCGCCTCGGGTTGCCGGATGCCCGTTTCCAAGATGCAAGTGGGGTAATTCAGTTCTTTGACCCATGCTTCCAAGGTTTGGAGCACTTGCGATGCGATGCCTTTGCCACGGTGGTTGGGCAATACAAACATGCGTTTGATCTCCATCACGCCGGGTTCGTATTCCTTGAAGGCTCCGCAGCCCTGTGCCTGCCCGTCGGCATAATAGACGACTACATGCTTGATGTTGTCGAGCTTGTTGTATTGCGCAAAAAAGGCATGCTCGGCACCGTCGCGGATGCGCAAGTCCTGGTCAAGCAAGGCAACAAGCGCTTGGAAATCAGTATTTTCAGAAGTTGTTCTTTGCAGCGTGATCATGCGTGGAGCTTTGCTTTTTGGATGCGGATCCATTGGAAGTTGGCGGGGACATCGCCGATGATTTTGGAATATAGCCTGTGCAAGAAACCTGATTTTCTCAGGTTTTCAAAGGGAAATGCAGCCAAGGCTGCGATCGAAATGGGATGGTAGGCCCGCGCCATCTCTGGAAATCCCATTGCCGTATAATAGTGCAGGGTCGCCGCGCGCGCGCGAGGGATGTCAGACGGCGCATAGATGGGCGTATCGACAATGTGGATTTCGCCGTCAGGCTTGAGAAAATGCAGCAATCGGCGCACCATGCCTGGGAAATCTTCAAAATACTGTGCACAGCCATTGAGCAAAATCACATCAAACGATTCCGCAGGGAAAATGTCCTCAAAGATATTCCCATAATAAAAGCGCAGATTTTCACGGTGAAAGACGCGCGCGCCCTGCTTGAGTTCTTCCAAGTTGATATCGACAGCCTCGACTTGAAGGGCGTCGTTTTGGGCGAGTCCAGCAGCTGTCCAG
>JANORP010000269.1:0-14285 GCA_031415375.1 Bacteroidota bacterium
CTCAATGAGGCTGGTTGGTTGGCACAGAAAAATCCGACGGGCCTGTTGAGGAACCTTGGGCTGCTGTTTTGGATGCCTGTACGAAAGTTGGAGTAGATGTACAGCTGCTGGCTACCAGCACTGGTGACCGTCGTGATGGCCGAGTTGCGGCAGCACAAGGCTGTTGCATCCACACGGTAGCTCGTGTTGGGTTGGAGGTTGGTCACAGTACCCACAAAGATGTGCTCCTCAATGCCATAGGGGCCACCACCGTTGTTACAGCTGGAGGCCTGCCCTGGGCAAAGCGGGGTAATGTCGGTCACTGTGCTACGCGTGAGCGTGACAGAGGTCGTAGGCACGGCTGGGGTAAGGTTGACCGTGGTGGTCGTACCCAAGGCAATGCCTGCGCAGTCGCGGTAGATCGCTTGGGTGAAACGATAGTTTTCACCACTGATCCAATCGACTATAATCTGGGTGCCGGCATAGTGAGAAGCTCTCGCTGTACCAAACGAGCCCAGTAAACCCAGCAGCAGCAATCCCGGTAGGGACAGCAACCGCAAACGGGAACATCGAATCTCATTCGATGTTCGCCTAGTTTCCAAGTAGCGTTTCATGTGACTGTGTATTGATAATTGAATCATAAAACATTGATTATTACATTGTAGAAGAACGAAAAGAAACGCCACTTCACACCTTTTACCCAGAATCACCATCGATTCATGCAAGTTTTTTTGTGCTTTTGATGCTAATTTCAAGTCTCTACATTGCATTTTTCAACGTGAAGCTACAACATTTCTAGAAAAGCACAAACAAAACAGGACTTTTGGATGTAAGTTTTTTTTGAATAGTTATGGACAATACTCCCATGCGGCTTGGAATCCCTTTTGGCTGTTCTGAAAAATCAAATCTCGCCCAAGGCCTCCAATGCGACCTCTGAATTGGGTGAAAGAGCCGCGAGCATTGAACCACAATTGGCAAAAAAAGCGCTGATACATCCTTAAACGGCGGATTCCATTCGATCTTGCAGGTTGTACCTACCTGTCCCAATCGGTAGCCCAGCAGTCTTTGCGGGCTATCGGGAGCTTGCGCCTTGCCATGTTATACAATGCGCCTATGTTGCTAATTTTTCTAGCTCGCCTTTTGAGCCTTCGAAGCCTTATAAAGCTTCAGGTTTTTGCGGCTGCATTCGCTGGATGCGTGTGGCATACGTTGCCACCTTGGCTTTGCTCCACAGCATAGGAAAATATTTCCCTGAGAGCCAAGGCAAGACTTGATCGCTATAGTTTTCGCTGCCAAGTTGCCCCGATTGGCCTGGCGGCTTGACCCACAACGATCTATCCCAATCAGCCAAATCCACAATCTGCCGATAGGATGGAATCGCCAAGTTGGCAGCATAAGGCAAATCTGGCCTGATCGAAGACTGAAAAACAGTGTCTGTATCTCCTGGAATCGGATGTGGGCCCGCATTGAAGACCTTGTCCATCGGCTTTTGAATCGCCATGGCATGGGTAAACTCGACTTGATGCAGCTTGCCCCATTGCCAGCCCTCCAGCTTGTTGCCCAAGGTTTTCGAGAGGAAGGCAACGGCACCCTCCAGCGCCAATTGCAAGGCTGCCTCCTTGCCGCCCATGAGGGCGAGGAGCTTGCTCTCGCCATTGCCGAGCAAGTCGAGCAGCGCTGTGGTGTCCTTACCTTGAAATTCGCTCACTTTGAACACGACGGGATCCATTCCCCGGCCAATGAGCCACTCTTCTTTGTGTTGCGTGCCAGCACCTTTCAAATACAGTAAGCGTGTCAATTCCCGACGTGTCACCTGATAAATGCATCCGCCGACACTCTTGGTGGCAAGCTGCCCATCCCAAGCGACCATCTGATCCCGCGCAGCCTGGAGCACCGGCATATCCAATTTCACATCCTTATAATGTGCTGCAAACTCCACCCCTGGCCGACAGAAAATATCCATCTGAATGGCCTTGAATTCGTCGCGGTGCCAAATGTCTTTTTGCAGCAAAAGCTCCTCGATGCGACGGGCTCTATAGCCATTCATCCAGACATTGCCCATGAAGTGCGGGAAATCTTCTGTGACCACCTTGTTGTTGGCGCTCACGACATACCCACGCTCGGGATTGAGCGTATGCGGCATCTCCTCAAATGGCACATACCCTTGGTAGTCATATTCGCCTGTCCAGCCGACCGATGGGACCTCGCCTTGCCCCTTGCCTCTGATGGGTGTCTTGCCTGTCATCCAATAGCCGATATTGCCTTTCACGTCGGCATAGACGAGGTTCAGGCCAGGCGCGTCGATGTAGCGCAAAGCTGCGACAAACTCATTCCAATTGCGAGCCATGTCGAGTTGGTACCAGCCCATCGTGAGGGCCGACGGTCGCAAGGCAGGCGAATTGAGGGCTAATTTCTGCCCACCTGTATCCACGACATCTGAAATCACAGGCCCATTGCGAGTCACTATGACCTGCTCGATGTGCGGCTCAGCCTTTCCTTTGATACGGATGGTCTCTGGAAAAATTTCGGCCTGCATCCACTCCTCTTTGTACTGATAGCGTTGGGAATTACCTTCCTCAAACTGCTCTACAAACAAATCCTGAATATCACTGAATGCCAATGTAATACCCCATGAAACATGGCGGTTGTGCCCGATCATCACAAGCGGCATGCCCGGCAGACTCACACCCTGCACCCTGAAATCTGGGCATTCCATATAGATCTGATACCATATACCCGGCATGAGGCCGATGAGATGAGGATCGGCGCAGAGGTAGGGCTTGCCTGTGTCGGTGCGGCTCCCAGTGAGCGCCCATGCATTGGAGCCGCCGATGTCCTTCAAGAATGGGCCTTGGAGCGCGCCCAGCTTACCATCGGCAGACAGGGCATTGAATTCAATGCCCTGCGGAAGCGTGGCTGGATTGCGGGGATCGTGACGAATGTCGAGCTCGGCGGCCAGCTCGGGGCCGAGCGCCTCGATGAAATGCGCGCGTGCCAACTCGTGGCCCCAGCCATTGCTCAATTGCAGGGTGAGTACACGCGTCCAGGCGAGTACATGCAAGGGCGTGAAAGGCTCAGGGGCAAACTTGACAAGCTTGAATTCGACGGGGAGACGCTTGCCGATATGCGCAATCCAAGCATTGATGCCATCGCAATAGGCTTGCAGGAGATTTTGCATGTCGGCATCGACGAGTGTGAGGTCGGCGGCGGCCATGCGGGCGAAGCCCATGGTGCGGCACAGGCGATCGGTATTGAGGGCCGCTTCCCCAAAGGCTTCGCTCAATCGACCCAACGCGAGGCGGCGGTTGATCTCCATTTGCCAAAGGCGGTCTTGAGCATGCACCCAACCTTGTGCAAAAAACAAGTCGCGACGGTTGGCGGCATACAAATAAGGCACGCCCTCGGGGTCTCGCCTGATCTCGACTGGCGCAGCCAGCCCCTTGAGCACATGCGTGCCTTCCAAATCGCTCAAACGACGCTTGCTCATGCCTTTGATGAGCGGTTTGAGCACGCTGCCCAACAGGGATTGTAATGCCTTTGCCATACTTTTTGGGAAGAATAAGGCGGGAATTTAGCTCTTTTTCAGGGTTGATGAAGGGAGGAAATGGCGAGGGGTGTACGATCGCAGGAATTACCGTGTTTGGCGGACCATACCAATGCCAAGTTTGAGGGCCGACGACCAATAATGGCCGCAGCAAAGTCAAAGCAAAGCCCACAAAGACGACATCCCAACAGCCCATACTGTGTAACGCAAGCCCAACAATCAATTAGAAATCCTGCTGCTTTCAAATTATCTTTAGGTGTCAATGCGACTTTACGCTTATGCGGATTCGAACAATTTTTCTTTTGGGGGGGCTTTTCTTATGTTTCACCGTGCTGCATGCACAAAACTTGTTGCGCAGCAGCAGACAGGCCATCGAAGGCCAAGTCTTTGTGCTGGAGACCAGCGAAGCCAAGCAACTGGTCACTGGCCAGACACGGCAGATCTCTGAGCGATGGCTCGAAAACATCTATTCCAAGTTTCCATCCAAGGATCCTGGTCCGCAAAACCTGCCACCAGGCCACTATATTTCTACCAAAGTCATCGAAAATCAAGTCCAATGGAGCTATATCCAAGTTCCGATTTGCGATGTCTATGTGGAAAATGACCAAGAGCACCTCATGCTCAAGGTCGTGGATGCGACGGGCGAGGTGATCCCAGATGCCCTCATCAAGTTGGGCGAGCTGATATTGCCATTTGACGAACTCACCCAAACCTACAAGACGGATGCGCCCATCGATGCCCGCCTGCTGGAAATCGAGGTCGGGGGGATGACGCAATTTTACCAGCTCTCCCGGGCTGGCCGCGACCACCATCGGCTCAATGTTTCACGCCCTACCAAAGTGCTGAATCGGTGGGTGCTACGCCCCCTACAAGGTTGGATCCTGAAGCCCATTTTGCTCACGATGACCCTCCCCTTTGATTTGGTGCGCATTGCGGTCCACGGCAGATTGTATGGTTGGCCGCAGTTGATTGCTACTCGGGTCAAGCAGACGATCCATCTTGGGAGAAGGATGGCCGGCAGAGGCAATCCTGTCACATTCATCGTTTGTAGCCAGCCACGCTACCGCCCGGGCGACACCGTGCAGGTCAAGGCATTCCTCACCGATAAAAATGGCAGCCCGTTGCGCCGACCTTTGGACCTCTATTTCAATGACAAGTCGGGCGCGCAACGGCGTGCATTGCAAATGCAACGCCTGCGGCCCGGCTGCTACACGGGCGCATTTGTGCTCGCCGACACCCTCAATCTTGCACTCGACCGCAACGTAACCCTGGGCATACCCAACGTGAAAGGGACCCAAAAGGGCCAATCGGTCGTGAGCACGAGCTTCTACTATGAGGACTATGAGCTCAACCAATTCACATTTGCAATGGGCGCCGAGGCCGATGTGCATTGGCTCGGTAAACCCGAAGTACTATTTCTGGAAGCCAAAGACATGAATGGCCTCACGGTGCCCGATGCCCGCGCCAAGTTCACGGTCCTGTCCCGCAATGTCGAGGAGTGGCAAAGCGACCACACCTTTTTGCCCGACACGCTTTGGGCATGGGCCGGCAACCTCGACGCCTCGGGCGAGACACGCATCGCATTGCCCGAAAGCCTCTTTCGCGATGCTGCCTTCCAGTATGAAGTGCTTGCCGAGTGCTGGTCTAGCGACAATGAACGCAAGACCCAAAACCTCAAACTCTCCTACCTCCATGACAAGGGCCAGCTCAAGCTCGCCCAGTCTGGCCAATGGCTGCAAGTCGATTATCTCTTTCACGGTGCCTCTACGCCCAAGGAAGCAGAGATGTTTCTCATGCGCCAAAGTGTGCCGGGTGGAGAAACCAAAAAGGTGCAATTGCCCGCAAAGATATTTTTGAATCCGTCGTGGGTGCGCGCAGTGTTCACAGCAGATGGCCTCTCGGTCGATTGGGACTGCCCACGCGGCGCTGCCGACCTGAACGTGGTCGGGCAGCACCTCGGCGACAGTATCAAGGTGCGCGCGCGCTCCACCTCTGGACTCACCTTTGCCTGGCACCTCTTTGAAGGCAATGACGAGGTCGCCTCGGGCAATGCCGCACAATTTGCCTACCATGCCAAGTCCCACCCCAACAAGGTGTATTATTTGAACGTGCACGGCACCTTCGGCGGGCAGTCATTTAGCGAGGACTACACCTTTCATTGCCCTCAAAACGCGCTGCAGGTTGCTTGGAATGGCCCGAGCACCATCTATCCCGGCATGACCGCCGAGATGCAGGTGCAAGTGCACGACCGCCGTGGCCACCCCGTCAAAAAAGCCGATCTCACAGCCTACGCTGTGAACAGTCGCTTTGAGGGAGCTGGCAAGCCCTCGATCAGCGTGCGCGGTGAGCGCGTGCAAGCGCGCAAGCGCAAGGGAAATTACAGCATTTCCAAGCTCCAAGCGGCCAACGGAATTCTTCCCCTCAACCTGTGGCCATGGGTGCTGAGCACACGGATCGACACATTGCCTTGGTATCAATTCCTCTATCCCGGCAATGATTTTTACGTCTATCGCCATCCCATCGAGGCACGCGCAACCGAGATCGCACCTTTTGTCGTCAAGGGAGGCGCCATCCAGCCCGTGCAGGTCGTGTACATCGACGGTGAACCCGTCTATTTCGCTTGGAGTCAGCCACAAACCCCCTACTCCTTCCCGATACGCCCAGGCATGTGGCACATGATCGAAATCAGGCTTCCTGACCAGGTCGTGCGGATCAACGACTTTATCATGCCGGCAGCATACAAAGGCAATGTGCTAGGCGATACGATCGTCCTCGATACAGGGACCAAAACGATCATCAGTGTGGACCTTGATCACCCGCCGCGAAACGTCACCGTCTATCCCATGCCTCGGGAGGTGACCCCGGCAGAGCAAGCTGTGATCAACACCTACACTTTCGGCTACCGCAGAAACAGCCACCCCGGCCAGCAACTCATCAGCTTTGGAGAGCGCATATTCCCGATGGCACATAGCAGCGGCATCGCTGGGCCAGCCATCCGAGGTGCAATGAACTTGGAGAATGTAGGCAATTTCTCACAGGTCATTGACTATGAGCCGATTTTTGAATTTGATTTTGGGCCCAAGACCGTGAAAATGCGCACTCTGAATGCCCAGAGTTATCCCAAGACCTTCAGCTACAGCCCATCGATGGCCATCGAGGCCAGGCCCTGGCGACGCGACTCGATGGTTGCACAGTTTCAAAGAACCCAGCTCCCCGCCGAGCAGCCGCGGCGGCTGGCATATCGCCTACCATCCTCCTCGGGCTGGTATTATGGGCGGTTGCTGTTGGAGCATGTGAAGCCAGCTGGCGTGGCCGACAATCCGAAGGGCATCATTTTGCATGATGAGGAAAAGGGCCACGTCTATGTGCTCAACTCCAATTTTTCCTCTGAAATGCGTGCGCCCTTGGGCAAATGGGGCATGTATTTGATGCTGGAAAATGAGCATTTTGTGCAGCTAGACTCACTGGACATCCAACCCAATGGGCGCAATTTTCTGCGGATACGCTATGTTGCCCACCAAATTCAGGATTCGATCCCCAAACTCATTTTCAAGCTCATTCAGACGACTCCCACACCGATTACCTCCCATGGCGGCAAAGACTATTATGACGCATCTTGGGGGTATTACCCGACTTGGAACAAGTCGAGGCCCAGCAGTGGACGCAAGGTAAAGCTGAGCGGTACAGTGACCGACATTGACGATGGAGAGCCGATGGTCGCAGCCATGCTCTATTGCAACGGCTTCGGTGTGGGCACCTATACCGACTTCAATGGCCATTATGAAATGAGTGTACCGATCGAGACCGACTCCATCGTGGTGCGTTATTTGGGCTATCAGCCCATGATCATTGCCTGGGACGGCAAGAGCCAATTGGACATCCAGCTCATACCCTCTTCGATCTTGCTCGATGAGACCGTGGTCGTGACCGCGCACTACCCAAAAGAAATGATGTCGAAGAGTTCCTCAATAAATGTCATCAGCTCAAAAAATATCGACCTACAAATGTCCAGCAACATCCCTGATGCCTTGGTGCAAATGTCGGGGGTGCAGATCATCGATGGTGTTCCAAATGGTGCATCGACGGTGGCATTGACGCCAGCCTTCCCTGCTGAGTTGATGGCGGAATTGGACGGGAAATCGGTCATTCGCAAGGACTTCAGGGACCATGCCATCTGGGAACCCGACCTGCGCACCGACCGCAAGGGCACGAGCAGCTTCAAGGTCAAATTTCCCGAAGACATCACACGTTGGGACGCCTATGCCATCGCCGTGGATCGCCGTGGGCGCACAGGTGCGACGGGCGCCTATATCAAGGCTTGGAAACCGCTGGCTGGACGTCTCGCCCTGCCAAGATTCTTGATGGCAGGTGATACCTGCCTTGCAATCGGCAAGGTCATGAATTACACAGGTGACAGCTTGCAAGTGCGGCGGCGCTTTACCGTCGATGGCAATACCGCACAAACATCGGCTGGCACTTGTGGCCCCATCCAATTGGATACGCTCAGGTTTTCTCCAGCGGTCGGTGCCGACTCGCTGCAGCTGAGCTACCTCGCCGACCGCACCGACGGCTATGGCGACGGCGAGCAATGGGGCATCAAGGTCTTTCCTGTCGGCATGCGCGATACGCGCGGCACGTTTGCCGCGCTCTTTGGCGATACGACTTTGCAAGTGCCCGCTTTTCAATCTGATGGCGGCCCCGTGCAGGTGCGAGCGACGACACGCTTCCAAGAGTTGCTGCTCGCCGAGACGCAACGCATCCACGATTATACCCACCTCTGCAACGAGCAATTGAGTTCCAAGCTGATCGCTTTGCTCTGCGAGCAACAAATTTTCAAATCACTGGGCCGCCCTTGGTCTGGCCAAGAGGACGTCGAGACTTGCGTCAAGCTGCTGGAAAAACGCATCACGCCAGAGCAAGGCGTCGCTTGGGGTTGGTGGCCAGGCATGAAGCCCGAGATTTGGGTGAGCCTTCATGTGACACAAGCATTGATCATGGCCCGGCAGCAAGGTTATACCGTGCGCACCCCCATGCTGGAGTGGGTGCCTGGCATCCTTTTGCAATTCGACTATCAGCGGTATCATTACAACAATATCGAAGTCCTGCAATTGCTGCAATCGATTTCGCCCGCGCTCGACATCCGCAGCAAAATCGAGGCGCTCGATACGCTGAAATTTGACCAAATCCCCTATCAATTGGCGATCATGGAGTTGCGACAAATTGCTGGCATGCCCATCGACATGGACTCACTTCACAAGATGGCGGGTGCGATGTTCAAGCCGCTGCACCACAATTTAAATTATTCCAGCAATTATTCGTACAGCTCCCCTTACAGTTCATTGGAGCCCGTGCTCAGGGCTTACCGCATTTTGCGGCGGGCTGGCACAAGCAAGGCAGAATTGTTTCCCTACCTGCGATTTCTTTTAGAATCAAGGGGCATCAACGGTTGGGGCAATACCTATCTCACAGCCCAAGTGCTGATGACCTTGATCCCCGACGTCGGCATCGACGCGATCACCGTCAAGCCCAAGGTCACCTTGCAGATCGATGGCCAGCGCCTGCCATTGTCGTTTGACTCGACACTCATTTTGGAGCGGACTCCCAGCACATTCACAGCGCACAAAGAAGGCTACGGACTGGTCATTTTCACAGCTTTTCAGCGCTGGTTCAATGCTAAGCCGCAGCTTGCAGATTCCTTGTTTGCAATCCGCACCGAAATCTACAAAGTCAGAAATGGCAAGCCCTCGGATACATTGGCGGCGGGTGAGCCGGTCACGTTGCGTGTGACGCTGCACATGAAACGCAACATGGACTATGTGATGCTGGAAATCCCGATCCCAGCAGGTTGCAGCTATGGTGCAAAAAGCCAAGGCTACAACTACTGGAATGGTTCAAGTACTTACCGCGAATATTTTCGCGAAAAGGTTGCTTGTTATTACCGCAATCTCAATGCTGGCACCTACTACATCGATATCCCGCTACAACCCCGTTACAATGGCCGCTATGTACTCAACTGCGCACATGCCGAGCAGATGTACCTCCCGCTGCTGTCGGGCAACAATGAGGTGAGGCGCATACAAATCGGCGCAGGATTGTAGGAAGTGCAGCGTTTCTAGTGGATTTTTTGGAAACCGGGGCGGGAATCACGCTCCTTTCCCCTAAAAATCCTTGAATCCTGATCTTCCTGCATTATTTTTGGGCATGACATTCCGCGAGCTGCAATTGACGGTAGCGCAGGGCGAGGGCCTGCATGTGGAGTTCAAGCACAAGTTGCCTGAATGGCCCAAGCTCATGCGTGAATTGGTGGCCTTTGCGAATACCCAAGGTGGGACTCTTTTTGTGGGCGTGGACGACGATGGCGGCATTCCAGGCTTGAAGGAT
The DNA here is from genome assembly GCA_031415375.1 of Bacteroidota bacterium. Taxonomy (GTDB): domain Bacteria; phylum Bacteroidota; class Bacteroidia; order J057; family JADKCL01; genus JADKCL01. The sequence continues at coordinate 9,905 of JANORP010000269.1, forward strand.
CCGCGCGAGATCGAGGAAGCGATCACGCTGAACCTCGGCGAATGGGTACGCCCCACACTGGAGTGGCGGCTAGTGGTGGTGCCGCTGAGTCGCAAGCGCGCGGTGGTCGCCATCGTGGTGCCCAAGAGCAAGACCAAGCCACATTTTGCTTTAGAGGGCAATGGCGACACAGTAGGTCATGCGCTCATCCGCATCGCAGACAACAGCGTGCGTGCCAGCAAGGAAGCCACCGAGTTGCTGCGCTACGAGGGCCGCGAGCGCGACATGAAGGTGGAGTATGGGGACAAGGAGCGCATACTCATGCACCATCTCGCCGCTGCCAAGCGCATCACCGTCCAAGAATATGCCGACCTCGCCAAGATTCCCCGTGCGGCCGCGTCACGCACACTCGTACACCTCGTCAAATCCAACGTGCTTGGCCACCAACCATTGATCGATGAAGAGGATCGATTTTTTGTAAAGGGGTGAGCAACCTATAGGCCCCAAGTTTCTTGTCACTTCGACCCGAGCCTTCTTTTTATTATCCAGATAATCAATTGGTTGAAAAATTCGAGTCCTAGGCCTCTGGCCGAAGGACTAATGACCATTTGCCTCCGGCAATCGAAGCCTATTCTCGTTTGCCGGAGGCAAATGCCTGTCCCGAAGAAGGCGGGGGTCGATCGTCCTTCGGCCAGAGGCCTTGGACTCGATATGATGAGTCTTGAGCAAATACTGGTCAAGGTCCCGATAGACCTAATTTTTTGTAAAGGGGTGAGCAACCTAAAGGCCACCCAAAAACCAAAGCGCCAAGATGGTCGCATGTGGATCGCTGCGATCCCCATCGGGAAAAATACTCCAGCCGCCATCTTTCCGCTGTGCATTCACCACGCCCGTCACCCAATCCTCGGGATAGGGTTCCCCTGCTGCCCTGATCAACGCCGCAGCCTCGATATTGAGATCACTCCAGTAATTGGGCGCTTTGTGTATCATTTCTAGATTGGGCCGCGCCATTGGCCCACGCCATCTGCCTAGGGTTGCAGCATCAAGACATTCATTTGCCTTGATCCACACATAACACAATAAAGCATGTGTGCTGCGGTAGCCAGAGGCACTCAATTCGCCGCGCAATATCGGGAAATAAATGGCCGTATCGAGGGGAAAAACATCGCAATACAATGCTGGAACCGTGACCGAATCCAGCTCCTCCGCGCTCTCCAATTGCGCCGCCGAGATGCGATATTGCGGATCGAGCAACCTGCCAAACAAGTCCATCTCATGCAGCACGACAAGGGCTTGCGCGTCGCCTTTTCGCGTAAGGCTGTCGCGCACATATATGGTGCGTGCCTGTGCAGGAATGTCGGGCCATGCAAATTGTGATTGCAAGTAAGTATATAGATAGACATGCTCCATTCCCCAAGGGGCTGTTCGCAAATAGTCGATGCCTTTGGCTACTGCTTCCGTGGCAGTGGTGGCGGTTGCCGGCAAGGGCTTGGGCGACACAATTATTTTCTGCGGATCAAGCTGTACTTCGGCCTTCACAGGCTTTCGGGAATGGCAATTCCAAGTGCCCAGCACCAACAAGGGCACTGCGATCAACTGAAACAATCTTGAACAATTAAAGCTTCGCATTTTTGATTTTCAAGTACAGGAATTGGAAGAAAGGTAAGTCTTTTCTTCCAATTCATGCATCTCTTGGCACTAAATCTCAACGCGTTTCCAAGCGCAAAGTACGCATCGCTTGCGCCGACCAAAAAGGTTTTACATCCCCCAAAGAGGCCTTCAGCTGCATCATGGATGGCCCTCGATCAAAGTCATCAAAGCATAAAGCTATACTGTCTTTACCGACAAATAAATCGAGCTTGCGATCTAGCTCTTCAGGCTTCAAAGCGTTCAAATCCAAGGGATACCCAGGGTCCATAACCTCACAAAAACGCGCCTTGGAATGGGTTCCTGAAAAATTGAATAAATCGTCCAAATACAGCCTTTTTTGAGCCTTGAGATGGAGGTTGAGGCATGGATTCCCATGGTTGAAATGGGCTGACCCGGAATAGAAACTCTGCTCCATCCACTGAATGCTAAGCAAGTCACCCGTCACCTGCATATCCACAACCCACATCGAAAATTCAGATTGCGCAAACTCCTCAATTGGCCTATCGGGCCAATAATCCTTGGCATATTCTTCACAATATTTTTTGATGATCGCATTTACAGCCGGGTCATCGAATTTTTGCGGAAAAAAGAGCTGCGTAAGGTGATTGGAAGCGGTATCGAGGCTACGCAAGGAATCTTCGACAAAACCCTCGGGATATTCCGCAAGCGAGGCCATCGGAAGTGCTGTGGTGAACTCAAATTTTCCCGGCAAGGGTGAGGCGGCTGAATCTTGCAAAGACGTCTCCGCATCAGGCGACGGGGTTGAGCAGCCGTAGGCTGCCAGCAATGTCATTCCCAAAAAGGCAAGTCCGATACATCGTTTCCGTTTTTCCATGCGCGATCAATAAATGTATCGGCAATGATACTGCACCGCGAACGAAAGTCAAGATGATGACAGCCATATTCTGCGTACCGTGCCTAGACAAAAAGGGGGCTGCCTGCTTGGACAGCCCCCTTTTGTGTCTTTTGCTATGCCTATTTTGCGGCGACAGCAGGTGTCAACAGTGCCTTTGCACGATCGACATTGCCTTTGACTGTACCAATTTGCTGCTCCAGCTCGGCAACCATTGAATTCGCGGTGGCGATGATCCCCTCTTTGCTAGCGATCATCGCGGGGTCGGCCTTTTTGTCGGCCTTCATAGCAGTGACAGCAGCTTGCGCTTCATCGATCTTGGCTTTTGCCGCGAGGACATGTTGCTCCTCAGCAGCAATGGCAGCCATAGCTGCGTCGATCACCTTTTGGCAATTGGACTTTGCAGCGTCGAGACGTGCTTGGTCGTAGGGCTTGCCTTCATTGCTCTTGTCACGCATGTAGGCGCTGCCTGCGGCATGCATACCTTCTCCATCGCCCTCGCTCACGTCGCCCTTCCCATCGGCATGTGTGCCACCTGTGTGGTTGCCTCCATGCTCGGTCGCGCCACCTACGCTTCCTTCGTTGCCGGTGGGGTCGTTAGGGTTCTTGATTGCATTTTTGCCATCCGTTGCTTCCCCCTTGATGTCAGCTTTGCCGCCTTTTGGATCACCCTTGATACCAACTTTGCCACCACCATCGGTAGCGGCCTCACCATTTTTCACATCGACTTTCCCGCCCTTTTGATCGCCTTTGACGATCTCCTTGCCTGTCTGCTCACCGTTGACTTTTTGCGCGCAGAGACCACTCGCAGCAAACAAAATCACCAAGCCCAAAATGCTGGATTTTAAGATATTCATCTTCGTTTTCATCGTTTTTAGAAATTAGTTTGATGGAATTGATTAGAGTTGGTTGAGGACCTCGTCCAGTGTTTTGGAGGTTTTGTTGAGCTCGAAGTTGGTCGAATCGATGGCGATTGTGGCCTCTTCAATGGTGATCGTTTCCTGCTTGATTTTTTCTTGATCGGCAGCAGATGGCCCGCAGCTGAACACCAATAGGGATGCCGCCGCAAACGCGAACAATGCGAATTGTCGTTTCATAAGAATTCAATAAATAGATTGAAGAATCGGAAATTAATTCAAACTGATTCTTACACGGGAATGGGGGAATTGGGACTTTTGCAAGCCTTGTATCAAAGCTAGCAAAACTTGCGCCGAAATGGAAGATGCCCGAAAAAATATTTCTCGCCACTTCCCTTCAGATAAATTTCGATATTCGCCCAAATAGAAAAAAGATGCGTCAAAAACTCACCCTCCTCACCCTTGGCGTGGCCGACCTCGCCCGCTCCGAAGCCTTCTATACTGGCCTCGGCTGGCAAAAATCGCCTCATGGAACAGAAAATTTGATCCTTTTTGAATTGGGCGGCATGCTATTTTCCCTCTACCCAAGAGAAGCCCTGGCAGAGGACGTTGGCATTTCAGCTGAAGGGCATGGTTTTTCGGGCCTCACTTTGGCGCAAAACACCCGTAGCAAAGAAGAGACTGACGCTGTCTTGGCCGAAGCCGAGCGCCTCGGAGGCACCCTCGTCAAACCCGCGCAGGAAGTCTTTTGGGGCGGCTACAGCGGATACTTCCGCGATCCCGACGGGCATTTGTTTGAAGTGGCCTACAACCCATTTTGGCCCTTGGACGAGGATGGGGCAGTGGTTTTGGGGTGAACCCCACCACATTTGATTTTTGTCATTCGTGTGCAAAGGCGACTATCTTTGCGCCCTCAACCCAATTTTAGAAAATGCCACACTTCCAATTCGACCCTGCACCAATCGCCTATATACAAAAGGCTTTTACCAGCCCTTTCAAGTTTCGGTTGGCAATGTTTTCGCAGTTGCCGCTCGGTTTTTGG
>JANORP010000270.1:0-46256 GCA_031415375.1 Bacteroidota bacterium
GGGCAATCCGTTCGTCGGGCCTTCCCAGAACTGGTGGGGAGGCCCAACGAACGGATTGCCCGACGGGATTGCCGACGAGATGGCCCGATCACAGGGTAGGGCGGCGCATGGCTGACAGCAGAGCGTTTTTCAAGATCACTCGCCTTTTGAGAAAGCGGCAACGTGCCTGTTGCTGTCGGCGCTGCCCGATTTTCTATTGGATTTCCTTTTTCCCAAGTGTTCACATGCCCACCGCTCCGTGGGCGCGTTTCTGTTGATCGATTGCAATAGGGGCCACTTACGCTGCGCGCAGACGTAGTGTCAAGTGGCCCCGTTGCAAGGGCAACTAGCGTGTACATTGAACACTTCATCCACATTGTTCCTAAACGCCCGCGCCGATTGCGACGGGTACGCATTCGTTCTTTGAGTTGGCTCGGCCCTACACCGCCGACCACCGAGTTTTAACGTTCGATAGAAGGGTAAGGGGGTGTCTGCCCAGGCGGATGCCCCCCATGCCTGACTGCGCATAGCGGCCACCCGAGACCACCACCGTCGGCCCTGCCGACCACTGTTCACGCACACGCGCACTTTTGAAAACACGTTTTAATTTAGGTCACGCTATGAGACATCACTATTTTCCCGACCACGGCCCCGATGTGCGGCCACCAAGCACCCATGGCCAACCATTCCCGGCACGACCAGGAAACGGGATGGCATGGCATTCGGATGTCGCGGCCGCGCCAAGGCGCGTCGCATTGCACCACGATTTTTACCCACGGGCTATTTGATTGCCCAAAAACCACTACCTTCGCGCTGCCAAATCGTATGCTGGCAACTATAGTATGGGTAGTATGGGAGAGCAACCGTCGGCGCACGCCGATGAACCACGCGTGCATGTTCCTCAATTTATCTGGATACAAATAGTCTGCCACCATGGAAAAGGACAAGATACCGCAAAAGCAGCCGCCGCAGGGCGGGCAGGTCGAGCACGAGGGGAGCTGGACCTCGGGCTTCGAGAGCAAGCACACCCCCACGGCGCAACCGCCATCGGAACCGCTCACCGCAAATCCCGCCGAGGAGCCGCGTCATGCCGAGGAGGGCGAGTACGAGCCAGAGACGGTCGTTTTCGAGCGCGGTGGGTTCGCGGACCCCAACCACCCGGCCGAGGGCAACGGCAAAGGGATCAAGGTCGTGATGCCGCCGGGCCTCGACGGCCCCACGGCGCTGGTGCATGCGGTCATGGCCATGATGCGGCTCACCGAGGCCGAGGCCAGGGCGATGATCGGGAAGGAGCACATGCAGTGGACGAGTTACGTGCAAGACGGCCAATACCTCGACAGGATGGGCAACGCCGTACACATCCTGAACTTCAAGCCCAAGTATGCCGAGCGCACCGCCCACGAGCCCGCCACGCTCAAGCCACAGGACAAGGGCGAGCTCGCGCAATACAAGGCCTTCAAGCTCTACCTCCTGGACCACGACGGCGACCACATCCGCGACCCCTACGTGCAATATGACCGCTGGGCGACCGACATGGGTTTCTTCGTGGACGAGCCAACCTTGCAGGTCGGGGCCGCCAACATGGACGGGCCGCGCAACGACTATGCGCAAACCCGCGAGGCCATCGTGCAATATGTGGTCTGGGAACGGCTCAGGGCCAAGCGCGAGAGCCTTGCCCCGGGCATCGAGATCGATGCAAGAGAGGGGCACGAGGAAATGAAGGCCACCGTGCAAGGCATGGCGGACAGCCTGCCCGCGCTGCTGGACGACGGGCAGCTGCGGCAATTCCTGCCAGACGGCTACCACGGGGCTTGGGTGGCGCTCCATGCCCGCATGATCGTGGCACAGGGCGCATTGGAAAAGGGAGACCCGGGCTTCCTCGGCAACCCTGAATTGGGTGCCAGGATCGTGGAGCTGGGTGCATGGTTCGTCCAGCACGGCGAGGACAAGATTGCCCTGCTCCATTATCCCGACGCTTGGGAGCTGGACGCGATGTTTGGCAGCGACGACATGGCCGAGGCCTTGCGGCTCACCGCGACAGCTGCGTCCCGACCTGGCGGGGAGGACTTTGGCATCGAGCAGGGCCAGGCCCTGCTGCACCTCTACTACAAGCTCACATTTGCATTGATGCAGGTCGCTGGCCGCATCATCGCCGAGCCGACCAAGACCGCCCCCGCGCTTGCGGTCGATGAGGCCGACATCGACCTGCAAGGCAAGGAGATCGAGAACAGGGGCAAGGCAGGGGCTGCGATGCTGGGCCTGATGTACGCGCACCCTAGCGCAAAAAAGGTGAGCGCGACGTTTTACCCAGAGGCCGAGACCAAGGATTTCAGGCAGGGCGGCGAGAAAAACGGTGGCGATGACTGGAGCGAGGGCATGGCACTCGAACTGTTCCTGTGGCACGATGCCGATGCGGGCGAGTGGGTCTTGGAGGATTTCAGCACGGTCGATGCGCACAAGGAGAACCGCGCCAAGGGAGCCGCAGACGCACCCGTGCCAGCGGCCTTGTTTGAGGAGCTGAACTCCAAGCTGCGCTTTCCCAAGGGCGCACTCTACTACCGCTGCCCAGACGAGGCGAGCTACCGCATCCTGCGCACGAGCGAGCCGACCGAATGGAGCGACTGGCTGCGCTGGGCCGCGATCGCGGGACTCATGGTCGGCATGGCGGTCGCCTCTGTCGGCACGTCGATTCCCGCACAGGCCGTCATGATCGGGTCTGCGGTGGCGATGGCCGGGGCCGAGGTCGCAAGCATGGCCGAGGAGTCCGGGCAGGGCATGCTCACCACCGAGCGCGTCGTCGTCCACAGCGCCTTGATCGCGTCTTGTGTCTTGGGTGGCACCACGGGTGCATTCGGGATACTGGAAAAGCTCGGCAAGCTGGGCGCAACGGGCGGCAACGTGGCCCGTGTCGTGGCTGGCTTGCAAGTAGGGGCCGACGGGGTGTGCGTGGCGGTGTTCACCGAGGAGGCCTTCAAGGGCTTGGAGGCGGCGGCGGACGATCCCGAAGGCGTGACCTTCACGCGCCTGCTGGCCTTTTTCCTGCAAATGGGAATGAATGGGCTGATGCTCTATGGGATGAAGGGATCGATGATGGAGGCGGCTGGGGGGAAGGAAGTTGCCGGGCTGAACGGTGGTGCCAGCGCCATGCCCACCAAGGACAGGGCCGCGACGATCAAGGCATTGCGTGAGGAGCAAGCAAGCCTCAACGATGAACTGAGCAGGATATGGAAGGAAGAGGGCGTTGCGGCCTTCATCCCGATGATAAAGGCCGACATGAACACCCTTGGAGCCGCCGGTAGCCTTCCGGGCGGGATCAGCGTCCCAAACTATCGGCGGTTGTTCAGGATCATCGGCAAGATGGCCTCCAATGGCTTGGAGTTGAACGTCCAAACGGTGCTCAAGCGCTTGGAGGGGCTTGGGGCGAGGTCGGGCGACCTCCTGCGATCAGACTTGAACATCATCGAGGAGTGCATCCGCGACGTGAGGCGCGCCGACCTCACAGCCGAGGAGATCGCCTTCATCGATTCCTACCACCTCAACGTGGAGGGCACGGAACTCACCAACTACGAGTTGCGCGACCTTCACGGCAAGGGTTACAAGGTCAATCCCGAAACAGGCAAGCTCATCACGCCCGTGGGCAGGGAGGTCGATTTCTCGCGCTCGATGCTTTCGCCCGAACTGCGGACAAAGCTCATAAATTTCGAGAAGCGCATGGACTTCTCCTCCTACCCAGACTTGATGGAGCTTGCGGAACTCAGGCAGCAACAGCGGGAGCTAGTGGCCGAGATGCGGCGCGAAATCAAGGCAAGGCAAGCCGCTGGCGAGACGGTCGGCGAGGCAGAGATGGCCGCATTCAACAAGGCCACGAGCGAGATAGGCGTCATGAGCGAGCAGATCGCCGAGAAGTCGCTGCAAAAGTACCTCGACGGCGAGGGCTTCATCCAAATCTATCCCAAGGAGGGCGCACCGTCCTCGAAGTCGGGCGACTTCGACCGTATCTACTTGAAGCAGGACGGGGATCGATACCAAGTCTTCGAGGTCAAGGGTGGTGCGAGTCCCATCGGAGATAGGTTGATTAACAATGTAGAAGGTGTAAAGAAGGGCTCAGTGGCACAGCAAGGGACTTTGGCATACCTTAAGCAGATCATCTACGAGATGGGGCAAAAGGAAGCAAGTAAGGAAATGGCAAAATCGCTTGAAAAAGCATTAACTGCGAAGCGATTGGACTATTTGTACTACCGACAGGCATTCACCGAAGGTGGAGGACTGAAAAATCCTGAAATTGGGCAGTTTGATATTAGGAAGTTGTAGTAATCAAAAGTGCGTAGTATGAAATTATTCCCACACATCGTTTATCACAAATTTAGGAACAACTCCTATTTGGAAGATCGATACCAGTTCCATAGCGAATCTGCATTGGAATTCTTGGAAGAAATGGCTTTTATTCCCTTCGTTCTATCTACAATTGGTGCCATTTCACTTCGATCAGGAACTTACCAACTAATAATGGATGGAGGGAAAGATGAATTCATCGAACAACTCAGATTGGCCCACTTGTCCCGAACTTGGCATTGGAGGGGGATGGTCGATGATGGCCCACACAATATCGCACTTCCAAATTGTGATCCATTTTCATGTGGTGAAATCGAACCTAATTCAGACGTTGATCTAGGAAGTTGGCTCGAAGGCATCTACATCGCCATGATCCTGCGCGACATCGGGGCCGTGAAAGTCTATGGTGAGGCCGACCCAGAGAAGGTCGTGCGCTACGGGCAAAACAAGCCCGACCCTTGGGAGATTCCCTATATCAAGTTCCTGAATGGGATTTGGGCATTTGACACCAATATTGTCACTTACCTCAAGGATGCTTTGCGTGGCACGGAACCAAGCCTGTACACGCCGCAAAGAGCGGATTGGATCATCAACATCCTTTCCCCCGTCATGGAGCTATGGGCGATGGTGTTTGGCGAGGACGAGGCCCGATTCAATGCCAAGCTGCTGGAGCAGCAGCAATTGCGCCACGATTGGCACGCCGCGCTCGATGAGGAGACTGGCAACAGCATCATGGAGTACATCGACCTTGCGGCATTGGCGGCGGTCTGCTATGCCCACGACAAGGGCTTCAAGATCGACGTGAAGAGCGACTACCTCCCTGAATTCCTCATCAACGGCGACTTCCCTAAGCTGGAATGGCCCGATCCCGAATGGAAGGAATGGCCCAAGGCTTGACACCGACTAGGTAACACACCCCAGCCTTTTGTTTGCAACGATACGCTCCGCCTTAGGCGGAGCGCGGGGCATCCCAAGCCCATATTTTGAGAAAATAGGTAGTACAAAATCAATCTGTAAGACTATGAAGACGCTTATCTACAATTCCCGCCACGGCGGGGACAGCCTCCTATTGCTCCTGTTTTTCTGCCTTGTCGCGGCCGAAGTCGCCGCCCAGGTGAGTCCACAGCCGATGATCACCGACTATGACGCGACGAGTTTGCCGCCTACGTACCAAATCAACGCAGACACGACCTTTTGCAAGGCTCAGACGATCACGCTCCATGGCCGCAATTTCAAGAGGGCGACAGGTGGCGAGACCTGGAGTGCGACTTGGGTGGTCTTTGGGACGACAAGTGCCATCGCTGCCAATGTCCTCTCGATCACATCCCAGAGTGGCGGCATGGACGACCGCATCGTCTGCGAGGTTCCCCCGTTTTATACCCGCGACACATGCTTGCGGGTGCGCATCATCAAGCGCACGATTCAGTTTCCTGCGGATACGTTTGTATATTATGGAACTGACACCGTCTGCCTCACGGGTGATCGGGCCATCGTGAGCTATGCCGCGCCTGTGTTTTGTCTGGGCGACAGCAACCCATTGCCGCAACAGGTCACGCTTGCGCCGCCTACTGCGACGGGTGGGTTTTGCTGTGCTACGGGCGCGTCTGGGTTTTGGGTGAATCCCGCCACGGGCGAGATTCCCTTGCATCCTGGTGCGGTCGGCAACAACAACCAGCTCCTGTATTGCACCAACCATCCGCGCTGCCCAGACACGGTGGCTTTGGCGGTTGCGATCTCGCCGAGGCAAGCCAGTATTGCGGTGATCCAAGGGCAGACTTTTTTCACGGTCTGCCAAAGCAGCCCGACGGTGCTGCCAGACACGGCCAATCTGTATCCCATGGGCGGTGAGTTTCACAGCTGGACGGGGCTGGTGGTGACCGACATTCAGACAGGGGAGTTTGCGCCAAGCTTGTCGCCTGTGGGGCTGCACAGTTTGTGGTATGTGCCATTCACGCCCTGTTTTGACAGCACTGAAATCCAAATCGTGGTGATGCCTGTGGCGACTGCGGTGCTGGGTTATCCTGCAATTCCCTTGAATGCTGGGCTGCCGACGCTGTGCCAAGGCACTGCGTCGGTGTGGCCCACGTTTGTGAGCGGCAATGCGGGTGGTGTTTTCCTGTCCGCGCCGAGCGGTCTGGACTTGGGGGGATTGGGGGATATCGACCCTGGCAATAGCATTGCGGGTGTGTATGCTGTGCGCTATGCGACTACGGGTTTGTGCCCTGATACTGTGCTGGTGGTGGCGAACCTGCATATCGATACGCTGGTGTCTGCGCAATTTTCCCTGACCCAGACGCAATATTGCGCCAATGGGGTGTTGTCGCCCGTCGCTATGAGCCAGACGGGCAGCTGGCAAGTGACCAGCACGACGGGCCAAGTGCTGTACAACCAAGGAGCGGCGCCGATTGCCATCGCCGCCACGGGGATTACGGGTGGAGCGGGCTATCTATTGCGGCATATTACGGGGGGATATTGCGCCGACACGGCGACGGTTTCATTCTCGGTGACGGCGACCGACAATCCTGCGTTCAGCTACCCGCCAAGCGGGGTGTTTTGCCTCGGTGATCCAGACCCGTGGCCATTGGTGACGGGTGCGGGTGGCGGCACGTTTCGGGCGGTCACGCCTGTGACGGTGGTCGATCTGGACGGGCGGCTGCGCCTCGCTGCCAGTGGGGCTGGCACGCACACCGTGCGGTATGTGACGGCAGGGCCATGCAAGGACAGCATGGATGTGAGCGTGAGCATCTTTGGGACGGCATCCGCCAATTTTGCCTACGCTGCGTCCGTGTTTTGCAGCGGGGACACCAACCCATTGCCGCAAGTCCTCGGCACGCCCGGTGGCGTGTTTACGGGCGACACGGGTCTGGTTGTCGATTCCACATCGGGTGCCATCCTGTTGGCACAATCGATGGCGGGAACCTGGAATGTGACCTATACCCTCACAGGTAGCTGCCAAGCGCAGTTCACGCAGACGGTGCAGGTGAGCCCGACCGACAGCGTGACCTTCTTCGCCTACGTGCCCGACCACTATTGCCAAGCCGACCTGGACCCTGTGCCCATGATCGTCGGCGACACCTTGGGTAGCTTTGTCGCTGGTGGCGGCATCGTCTTCAGCAATACCGACCTCGGGGCGCTCGACCTGAGCGCCATGCAAGCGGGTGGGCCATACATTGTCTATTACGACATCGACAACCGCTGCGCGATCGATGTGCGGGACTCTGTTTGGATCGATGTTCCTGATGACCCGAGCTTTGCTTATCCGCGATCCAGCTATTGCGAGGGCGGCTTGAATCCGCTGCCGTCCAGCATCGCCATGCAGGGCGGCACATTCTCGGAAATAACGGGCAGTGTGGTTTTTGCGGATTCCGCCACGGGCGAGATCGACGCCGACGCCAGCTTGGCGGGTGGACCCTATTTCATCACCTATACCACTGCGGGGCCATGCCCCGCGTCGCAAGCCGTGCAATTGACGCTGCTGTCAAAGCCGCCATCGCCGCTGCTCAGGGTCAATCCCGACACCATCTATTGCAAGGAGCACGCCGTGGATCTCGCCTTGCAGCAAGGCATCGCCCCGCGCATCGTCTGGCTGCTCAATGGCGACAGCATCGGTGCGCGGCCCAACGATCCCGCGCTGTTCCTCGGGGGCTTGCTCAAGGACCGCGACACGGTCGCCGTGGTCTTGGGAAACCTGCTAGGCTGCACCGACACCACGGTCTTGCACCTGCAAGCCGTGCCCTCGCCCCACCTGAGTCTGCAACGCATCGACGCAGTGACCAATGCACTCGGCTCGGCCACGCTGCGGTTTGCGCTGAAGACCGACATGCCCGGCACGGTCGTGGAGTGGTTTGCGCATGGCGATGGACTCCACCACATCAGCCCCAAGGAGGGCGTGATCGCCGCCTTCGGACCAGGCGAGGTCGTGGAGTTGGAACTCAGCGCCACCCTTGCCACCGCCTACGACATGGGCACGCTTTGGATCAGGGCCAGCCCCAAGAGCGGCGGCTGTGTCGGCGACACCGAGGCAGACACCCTGCTGCTCAGTCCGCAGACCGCCGCGATCTATGTCCCCGAGGTCTTCACGCCAGACGGCAATGGGCAAAACGACACTTGGATGATCACCTGCCTCGACGGCACCGATCCCGCTGCCTATAGGCTATATCTCTTCAACGAGGGCGGCGGCAAGGAGATGGAGATGATGGGGCTGCACCAGAATTTTGACGGAGGCAACCTGCCTGATGGGGTTTATTGGTGGGTCTTGCAGGACGCTGCTGGACATGACTTGCAATCGGGGGGATTGACTATACGGAGGAAATGAGGTAGTAGGTAGCAGTTAGCAATTGGGATACTCTCAGATTTTGACACACTTTTTGGTACACTCCCACAACTTGGGTTATCCACACGATGGCTCAAATTTTCAAAATTTGGCCTATAGTTATCCACGACCTACCCCTAGGGGTGTCTCGAGATACCCCTAGGGGTATCGCGAGACAGCTCCAAGGTCTCTCGTGATACCTTCAGGGTGTCGCGAGACAGCTCCAAGGTTTCGTGAGATACCCCTGGGGGTGTCGTGAGACAGCTCCAAGGTCTCGTGAGACACCCCCAAGGGTCTCTAGGGACACCCCCAAGGGTATCGTGAGACATCGCAATGGTATCTCGAGACACCCCAATGGTATCACGAGACACCCCAGTGATCACGCGAGACACCCCCAAGGGTAACGCGAGACAGCTTGGCGATGTCGGGAGACACCCTTGCAGGTATCTCCACAGGCTACCGTGCAATCGCCAGACGACAGCAGGCTTGGCAGTGGCCGGGGCTGCATCCCACAAGGCAGCTGGATGATCTCGGCGATGGACACAGGCCTCCACAATGGCAGATGCAGCCCCTTCGTTGGGGCAGGGCGCGGAATGGCTACAGTGCTCGCGGCCATTTTGCGACGACCTTTTGAATTCACTGGCATTTCATAAGCTTACACGGTTTTGCGCGGAAACCTTGGGCTGTTTGGCGCTGAAATCAGCCGAAAAGCATCCAAAAAAAACAGCGATTTCTGCCCGTTCGTACATTGACGTTGCCAGTTAGTCCTCCAGGACTGCCCGTTGGTACATCGGTGATTTTTTTGATTTTTCCTTGCCATAGCTTTACACCATGCAACTGAGCGCTCACAAATGGTTGCCGTTCTTTTACAGAGACCCTGATCCGGCCTCTTGCTTACCGACAAAGTAGGGCCAAGCCCTACCGTTTCATAAATTATCGTACAAAACGTATGCAACAAGAACTTGTAACAGGGCTCGACGCAGCCCGTGTGATCCGTATCAAAGCATTGCTGGCTAGCCTCAAAACCGAGCTGGACTACACCGTGCAGCTCACAGCGGCCGAGCGCACCACGCTCAACGCAGTGAGTGATGGCCGCAAGCCTTTTATCGAGGCGGCCGCCAAGGCAGCCGCGCAATATGGCAGGGACATCGCCCTCGATGCCGCCGACCAATCCTCGCTCGCGGCTGCTAGCTATGACTTTGAGATGATGAGCGACATCATGGACATCATGGGAAGCTTGGAAGAGGCCGTGAGCGACACCACCATGCTGCTCGGTGCCATCTGCTATGAAAAAAGCCTCATCGTGCGTGAGCTCGTGGGCCTGTCGATTCGCAGGGGCAAGCCGGGCATGGAGAAGGTGTTTTCCGACCTGAGCCATCTCTGGGAGGGCATCGCCAAGCCCAACAGCAATGGCAATGGCAAGGAAAATGCCAACGGCAATGGTGGCCCGGGCATGCCCTTGATCCCAGGCAGCCCGCCACAAGCCTAATCAAACCGCAACACCTGCCCAGCCCCGCTCGGCAGCAGACAAGCAAGGCGGCGCAGCACCCGCTTGGATCGGGACCGTGGAGATCGGGAGCTTGCTTTGTCCAACCCCTTACAAGATGACATATTGTACCAACATGAACGATGGCCCGCGCAAGCGGGCTATTGTGTTTTGATGACAAACACTTAAGGGCAATTGTAGTCAGCCCCTTTGGCACGCAGTCCATGAAATGACCCCATGCCAAACCCCTTGCATAAGCAATTCAATAAGGTTTGGGAGGAAATCCAACACCTTTGCAAAAAAACTAAAAAAAACCTACGTCCCCTACCCAGACAAAAAGGCAATTGCGGCCATCCCTCACTTTGCAATGCGCTTTCTGTGCCTTTCCTTCGCAGGTAGAGAAATCACAACAATGCTTGCTCCCATTTTTCTGGGAAAAAGGCTATATTGCCTTGTCTAAGTCAGTCAATAAAAAAAGAAAGTAATGGCAACTCCAGCAGAAAAAATACCTCAACAGCGCGCAAATCCATTGCAAAAGCAGGACGACAATGCATCGGGTAAGGCGATGCCGCCGCCAACCTTTGCCTTGGAAGCCTCGACGACGCAACTCAAGGCCGAGGGACAAGGCACCGAACTCGCGCCTACCGGCCCCGTGCAACTGAAGAAAAAAGGAACTGCAGCTGCGACGCAGCCTGCCGCCGAGGAGGGAAAAGATTTGCCGCCACCGACCTTGAAAGATAAGCTCGATGCGATCGACGCCACCAAAGATGCCAAGACCCGTCAAGCCAAAGCCGTCGAGTTGATGACCTTCGTGCGTGAGCAAGAAGCACTCTATCCACCCAAAATCAAGGCCTTCAAGGCGCAGGCGACGCCAGAGACCACTGAGAAAGTCGCCGTCATCGGGCGCTTGGCAGCCCTTGCCGCACGCGTGGAATGGCTCCTCGGTACGATCTATGTGCAGGGCAGCAAGGACGAGAGCAAGTGGGAAGACAAGAAAACTAACGATGACAAGCAGCATGTACTCTCAGGGTATTACCAAGCACAGACGGCTTCAGCCAAAGACTTGGGACCCTGGTGCACCAAGTTTATCGGCACGGTCTATCGCAATGTAGCGGGCCTGCAAACCAAGGAAGGCAAGAAGCCAAACGGGGAATTGTGGTCGGGCTACAAGGTAGGCCGAGGGGACTATTTCGACTATGATACGGCCCATGGTGGCGTGCACGTCGGCCATGGTGACAACCATGAAAAAGGCAAAGACAATTCGGTATGGATCAATTACCGCAAAAGCTTGGAAAAAGAGAAGGATGCGGAGAAGCGCAAAGTGCTCGCCGACACATTCCTGACCGATAAGATCGCGCCGCAGGCAGGCGATGCGATGATCGTAAAGCGGCCCAAGGCCGCGAGCAATAGTTATCTGGAAGGCAAGAGCCATAGCACGATGATCGAGCGGCGCGATGGCTACAAGCTTTACACGATCGAGGGCAACTCGGGCGACCGCGTGCAAGCTAAAGTCTATGACCTCACCGATGCCGACGACGTAGCCAAGATCATCTTCATCTCGCGCTTTGGCATCGAGTCCTACGGCGACAAGCCCAAAAAGGAAGCCGCACCCAAGAAAGGGGAGGCCGCCAAGCCAGTCGTTGAGGCTCCCGTAGCCGAAGTCGCAGCCGTGAGTGAGACAGACTTGCTCGCCCCGATGAATGAGTTGCTCACCAAGTTGCAGGACTACGCGACCGAAAAAGGCTTTATCAATGCACTCGCCGAGGGCAAAGTCGATACGATCTACAACCGCCAACAGTCAAGTGCGGGCAATGATGTGGAGTAAACCAAGCCGACTAGGTGGGATCCTCATCCTATTGCTTGCGTGCTTGAGCGGCATGTTGCTGCCGCATTGTGCCCATGCAGCGAGCTGGGCCGAGCCACGGGTACGATTTGGGAACGATGCGCTCGGCGATACCTTGCGCATACTGCCTTACGACGCCTCGACAGTCCCGCGCGCGGCGCGTGGCGGTGCCCGCAAGGGGCCCATCGTCGCAGGAGCGCACTTTGCTGACGCACAAGGCGAGTTTTGGGTGCTTGTACACGAGCGCGCAGTCGGCGAGATTTCCAGCAAAGGTTTTCGATCTGGCGTGCAGGTACACGGCTATCGCATGCAAGGCGCACGGGCAAAACGGGTCTGGAAAGTTGTGCAACCTGGCACTGGCATTTCCACATCCTCTGAATATGAGCCGAATACCCTCAAGATAACCGACATCGACGGCAATGGTGCTGCCGAATGTCTGTTTGTCTTGGAGCAATCGCCCGATGGCGCAGACCCTGCCACGGTGGCCCTGTACCTGATCGTGAACGATGAAGTCGCCAGCCTCGTCGGGCAATTTGCGGGGGAGGATGAAGCGATCGGCATCGAAAAGGATGTGGTCGAGCAACTTGCCTTTGCTGATTTGGATCCTGCCTTGAAAAGCTATGCGCGCGCGGCATGGGCTACATTTGCGGCGACTTATTATCACTGAGTAGATTTGGAGCATGTGTTTTCGGCAGATGGCAAGTTGGAAGCGGCTTGGGACAGCAGGGTACACAGCATTGCTGGAGACTTGAATTGATCTCTGGACGTCGCCGGCGATCTGTCTCAGACGATGCTGCACATGCGTGCAATACAACATTCTCCCACTTTTTTAGCTATTTGCAGTCCCTTGCGGGATTTGTGCTTTATCATTCAGTGTGTGTGTCTATGTTTGTTTCAGGCTTAACGATCGTCAAAAATGGGGTCAAACTCAGGTACCCATTCCTCGAGTCCATCCAGTCATTGCTGCCGGTCTGCGACGAATTTATCGCTGTGATCGGTGATTGTGAGGACGATACCCGCGACCGCATAATGGCCTTGAATTCCCCCAAGATCAAGATCGTGGATACGGTCTGGGATCCCGAGATGCGTGAAGGCGGCAAGATATTGGCCCACCAAACCAATATCGGGATCGACCACTGCAAGGGCGACTGGATTTTTTACATGCAGGCAGATGATATGGTGCATGAAAAGGACCTCCCCGAAATCAAGGCTGAGATGGAGGCTTGCCTCGGCGATCCTGCGATCGAGGGCCTGCTATTCCCCTACCATCATTTTTGGACCTATGATTACATCACGATTGGTCGCGCCTACCGCCGCGAGATCAGGATCGTGCGCAACATATCCGGCCTGCGCTCCTACCGCGACGCACAAGGCTTTAGAAAATACCCCAGCATCGCTGACTATGATGGAGGCCACCCCGGCGTGAAATTGCAATGCAAACTCATTCGCCCCCATGTCTATGCCTACGGTCGCGTGCGCCCTCCCAAGGAGGAGCATGAGAAAATCCTGGAATTTGTGCGGTACTGGCAGAGCGATGCCGAAATCGCAAAGCGCTTTGAGGGCAAGGACCAGTTTGAATATGAAAAAGTAGATCGTGTCTTGTCCTTTCCCGCCGACGGCCACCCAGCCTTGATGGCAGAGCGCATCCGTCTCAACACCTACCACGTGGTGCCACAGCAGGGCCATTACACCCTCAGAAAGCGTTTGCGCAATTGGGTCGAGCGCCTCACAGGCTGGCGCATCGGTGAATACAAAAACTACAAGATCGTCAAGAAGGCTTGATCGGGCTAAGATCACGCCTTCCCTCCCCTATCGCACGTCACAAGGAAGAACCCTTTTTAGTCGCCCCAGGATTCAACACGAAGCACGATTCGAAGAATTCTGAGAATTCTGCTCGAAAGAATTTACCGTATGTCAAGGCAGTGGTTACATTTGCTATCCAATCTTTTACGACCTTTGCAGCGTTTTTGGGCTGCGCCTACTTCAGGAGGCATCCCTCGGTCGGAAATTCTTAGGAATGAAAAAAGCGCGGTTTATTGCACACGACAAGCAAGAGCAGCAGTTTGCCATGGCACTTCGCAAGAATGTCAACGACTACTTCAAGGAAAATGGCATTTCCACCAAAGCGAATACGGCGGTCGTCTTTCAGACGGCAACCATGCTATCGCTCTACCTCCTTCCATTTATATTGATCTTGACATTGCCGATGCCTACTTGGGTAGCAGCTTTGATGCCTTTTGCGGCAGGCATAGGCCTGGCGGGCATAGGCATGTGTGTGATGCATGGCGGCGCGCACGATGCGATCAGCAACCACAAGTGGCTCAACAACCTGCTGGGCTGGACGATGAACTTGCTTGGCAACAGCGTGTTTACCTGGAAGGTGCAGCACAACATGCTGCACCACACCTTTACCAACATCAGCGGCCTGGACCGCGACATCGCGACCAAGGGGCCGATTCGCCTGAGCGAGCATACGCCTCAGGGCCGCATCCACCGCTTCCAATACATCCACGCATTTTTTTTCTATGGCCTCATGACCCTGTCGATGATGGTCAAGGACTTCACCCAGCTGTTTGACTACAGGCGACAAGGGATTACAAAAAAACAAAATGTGAATTTTGGCTGGGCGCTTACCAAGATGATCCTGATCAAAATCGTGCATTTCTCACTCTTTATTGGGCTGCCGATATTGCTCACAGACTTTACTTGGTGGCAAGTATGTATCGGCTGGTTTTTGATGCATTGGACGGGAGGTTTCATCCTGAGCGTGATTTTCCAACTTGCCCACGTGGTCGAGGGCGTCGAGCAACCGATGCCCAGCAGCGAGGGCCTGATCGAAAACGATTGGGTTGTGCACGAAATGCGCACCACCGCCAACTTTGCCCGCAACAACCGCCTCCTCAACTGGTATATCGGTGGGCTCAATTTCCAGATCGAGCACCATATATTTCCCCACATCTGCCATATCCACTACCCCAAGATCGCTCCGATTGTAGAGGCTACTGCCAAGGAATATGGCGTCCCCTACATCCTGAAGCCAACTTTGTGGGATGCACTCGTGTCACACACGCGCAAGCTGCGTGAGCTCGGCTACCAATCGCCTGTGATGGGCTAGGATTGAAGTCCCGACAATTGGACGATTCCGGGCATAGGCTTTAGCGTGGTTGAGGAGCTATTTGTGGAAAAATAAATTGCCTCAATCGGCAATTTTATCGATTTAGTAGCCAAAATTTGCGATCTTCCAAATGTATTTCGGACTTGTCTGCTGTGGACTCGTCCTTTGGTCGGAAATTCTTGGAATGAAAAAAACGCGGTTTCTTGCACAGAATAAGCATGAGCAGCAGTTTGCTGCGGCGCTTCGAAAGAATGTCAACAACTACTTCAAGGAAAATGGCATTTCTCCCAAAGCCGATGTCTCTGTGGTCTTTCAGACCTCGACGATGCTGGCACTCTACCTTGTCCCATTTATCCTCATGTTCATCCTACCGATCCCGATTTGGGCGGTCGCCCTCATGTGCGTGGTCGCAGGTATCGGGCTTGCAGGCATAGGTATGTGCGTGATGCATGGCGGGGCCCACGAGGCAATCAGCCACCACAAGTGGCTCAACACGATGCTCGGCCTCACGATGAACCTGCTCGGCAACAGCGTCTATACCTGGAAAGTGAAGCACAACATGCTACACCATACCTATACCAATATCGGTGGCCAAGATGCCGACATCGCCTCCAAGGGGCCGATGCGCTTCAGCGAGACGTCCAAACTGCGCAAAGTGCACCGCTTCCAGCACATCCATGCAGGGTTTGCCTATTGCCTCCTCACGATCTCCATGCTCGTCAATGATTTCTTTTGGATCGCCGACTACAACCGTCAAGGCATCTTGCAAAAGCAAAATCTCAACTTCAAGTGGATGATCACCAAGATTGCCCTGATCAAATCGGTCTATCTATTTGTCTGCATCGGCCTCCCGACCATGCTCACAGACTTCACCTGGTGGCAAGTACTCATTGGCTGGTTGCTCATGCATTTCACGGGTGGCTTCATCATGAGTGTGGTCTTTCAGCTCGCCCACGTTGTAGAGGGTGTCGAGCAGCCGGTACCGGATGCAGACGGTGTCATCGCCTCTGACTGGGTCGTGCACGAGTTTCGCACCACCGCCAATTTCTCACGCAACAATCCCCTGCTTAACTGGTATGTCGGCGGACTCAACTTCCAGATCGAGCATCATATCTTCCCCAACATTTGCCACATCCACTACCCCAAGATCGCCCCGATCGTGGAGGCCACCGCCAAGGAATATGGTGTGCCCTATATCATGAAACCGACCCTATGGGAGGCGCTGATGTCACACAGTCGCAAACTCAAAGAGCTAGGGCATGTGCCCCCGGTGAGCATGGGGTGAGGGGTATGGCAAAAGTTGAATGTACGCTTGAAATCTTGGGAATGGGAGAAAAGCGCTCACTTCATCATTACCGTGAACATGCCTACACCAATTTTAAGGGGTGTACGACAAATTCGGCAACTAAATAAATTCGCGAGCCAGAGGCTCGCGATTCCGTCAGCGTTGGAGCCAGAGGCTCCCGCTTCCATTGCCGAATTTGTCGTACACCCATTTTAAGAATCGGCTGAGGGAGTATGTTGGCGTGAAGAACGCATCTTCTTTTGAGCAAATTGATGAAGTCACCCTCGAAGACCCTAAGGCCGACCCCAATAAGCCTTTTGCACAAGAACAATCGCGAATTCTGACGGCGATCCAAACGGATATCCTCACTGCTGATCATCCTACCGTGTGGCAAGAAATGATCCGGCAGAAAGCACATCTTCCTCCCAAGATCCAGGAACTTTTTGCGCAGTCGCAAGAACTCATCATGGCGTCCAAGAGGGATTAGACGCCCGATCTCTACCGCTTGATCATGCTCACCAACTCTAGAAAATCTTGCACGCGCTCCTGCGTGATCGGCACCTCGATCTTGTCGCGCAATACCAGGCTACCACCGTCTGATTTGTTGTATTGGGTCACATGCACCATGTTTACAATATAACTCTTGTGGCTGCGAAAGAAATTGGGGTCATCGGCCAAAGCCTCTTCAAAATTTTTCAAGGTGCGGCTCACGACATGCTTGGAGCCATCTAGCATCATGATTTCCGTATATGTGTTGTCGGCCTTGAGATAGACGATTTGGTCGGGTTCAAGAAACTTGAGGGTCGTGCCCGAGGGCACTGCAATCTTGCGTTGCTGTGCCTGCTGTGTCATCTCGCGCACTTGCGAGAGATTACTCGCGCCTTGGCGCTTCACATACCTTGCGATGGCTGCCTCCAATTCACCCATTTCGATGGGCTTGAGCAGATAATCGATCGCATTGAGCTTGAAGGCTTGGATCGCGTATTCGTGGTAGGCAGTGGTGAATATCACGGAAAAATCAACCTCATCTTCATTGAAGAAATCGAGCAATTCCAGGCCACTGTGGCCTGGCATCTCGATGTCGAGCAAGACGATCATCGGCTTGAGCTTACGGATGGCTTTGACGCCATTGGGGAGGTCGCCACACTCTGCAATGACTTGCACTTCGGGGCAGGCGATCTTGAGCATCTCGCGCAACAAGATGCGGGCATTGGGCTCGTCGTCGATGATGAGGGCGGTGATGGAGGGAGTCATACGCTAGTCGTTGCTTTCAAATCCAAGGGGAGGGTAATTTTTACGGTGGTGCCACAGGCTTCACCGTTGGCATCCTGCCGATCCACGTATTCCACGCCGATGCGGTTGAGTCCTTCGTTCAGGATGTCGATCCGTTTTTTGTTGGCATTCACACTAAAGGGCTGATGCCAACCTTGGCGAATGCCCTTGAGTTCCTCTGAGCGCTTGCGGCCGATGCCATTGTCGTGTACCTCGATCAGCAGCATATTGCCCACCGCACCAAAGGTCACTTGCAATTCCTTGCTGCCCGGTCGGTGCAGCAAGCCATGCTTCACGGCATTTTCCACGAAGGGTTGTATGATCATCGAGGGCAGGGAGACGGCATTGGGAGACAAGCCGACACCCAGCTCGATTTGAAATTGGAAGTCGTCGCCAAACCGTGATTTTTCCAATTCCAAATACAAGGTGATCGCGAGAATTTCTTCGGCCAAACTCACGTATTCCTTTTCCGACATTTCCAGCACCATACGGGTGAGTTTGGAAAATTTTCCCAGATAATTGATCGCCTTTTTTTTGTCGTCGCTGAAAATGAATGCCTGTATCGTGTTGAGCGCGTTGAAGAAAAAGTGCGGATTCATTTGCGAACGAATCGCAGTGAGGGTACTGAGACGCAGACTATTCTCCAGCGCCAATTTTTCCATGTTCAGCGAATGTTTGCGCTGCACGACCTTGTTGCGTTGCTGCAAGATCAGTGCCGCGACCGTCGCCAAAAGCAAGCCCAGCAGACCATAGAACCACCATTGCGCCCAAAATGGTTTCCGGATATACACATGTACCGCACCCGCGACCTTGCTCCCCGCGGCTCCTAGGCAAAACTCGATGTCATAATTGCCTGGCGCCAACTGTGCCAGCAACAATTGGCGTGCATCGGGGTTGATCTTGCTCCATGTCCCTCCATTGATGCGGTAATACAAGGGAAAATCGCCCCCCGTGCTAAAATTGAGAATGGCGTAATCGATCTCGATTTCATTTTCCAAATATCCCACCTCCACAATGGCGTCGGGCGAATGCGACTTGCCCGCAATATGCAGGCCCGTGATGCGCAATATTGGCTCTCCTGCGAGCATCTTCACATCGGGATTGAGCAAAATGAGGCCGTCGTCGGTCGCCAATGCAAGTTGATCGCCATGCAAACAAAAATCGTTGATGCGACCTGGCTGCAAGCCCGAGATCATATTTCGCAAGACTGGCCGCTTACCCGCAATATCGAGTTGCAGCAACTGCTTACGGCCCAGCAAATAGAGGTTGTCCCCCAACAACTTCATTTGCGTGTAGGGTGGCCCGACAGGCAAATCGACGATGGGGGTGATCGTGCCTTGATTGTCGATCACAAAGAAATCACCGAGGGTCGAAAGTGCATAGACTTTGTGCACTCCTGCCTGCAGTTTCGCGCCATAAAACGCTCCTCCTTGGTAGGTCACCTCGTGAAATTCATGTGGGGTGCTGCGCATGAGCCCGTTGCTCGTCGCAAAATAGACGACCTCAGACCCCGGTAAATGCGCAACAGCCCGCCCCCGACCCACAAAAGGATCAAAATAATCGGGATTTAAAGGTTGTTGATGGGCGAGCGCAATAGAGTCCCAGACATCCATGGACGAGGACGTCCCGACCGGAGCGCGAACTAGCCCAGATGAACCCGATGAGCTGACGGCCATATAGTGATCGGATACACGAACGGCATCTTTGATGGCCAAATTCTTGGTTCCCAATGATTCATGGCCGCGCATGTCTCGCAGATGACCCGTGGGATTGCCATCAAGAATGCGCCCTTCGTCCATCATCAGAAAATCGATCGCATGCCGATTTTCATAGTGGTGGAGCAAATGAAACTGCCCCGTCCCGCGCTCGAAACGGAGCAGTTTCCCATCGTGCGTACCTATCACGAGGTCCTCTCCATTGCACACGATGCGCTTGAATCCGACATCGGCAGCAGGAATAAAATGCGATGAAAAATCGGGAATCAGCATGAGGCCTTCATTGGTTGTCCCCAACCAATGGTTGCCTTCATGGTCCACTAGCACAGCCGAAATGCTCTTGTCGGGGAAATAAGTGCGCGCCTCTACATGGCTTGCCGATGCCACGTCGATCACTTCCATGCCCTGGGTAAAACAGACCCACAAGCGCCCACTTGCAAATGCATGTTGCTGAATGCTGCCCTTGCTCAGCAAGGGTGCAAACTGCCTGTAGCCAGCATGGGTCCACTGGCCAATGCCTTTTTCGGGCACAAAATAGTCGATCAGAAAAATCTTGTCCTGGTAATCAAACATGGTGCCCATACCAAATTGCAAGCGGTCGGTGGTCCTGGGGAAATGCATAACCTTACCCGCAGCGTCGATCTGCATTTGATCAGTTTGTCCCGACACCCAATAGCTGTGCTCGCCCTTGCAATTGGTACCTGATACTTTGGAGCCGCGCAGATCAAGCTGTCCGATCTTGAGCAGTGTGTTCAGATCATACATCGACACTTGCTCTCCCACAGGCACATAGAGGCAATCGCCGATGCAACCGCTGCGTGCAAAGCCTGTGACGGAGTCTTGCAACAACGCCGCCAATGTGTCGCCCGTCACAAAATAAAGCCGCCCATCAAAATTTTCATACCAGATCCTTCCCATGGGATCCTCAAAGATATTGGTTCCTGCCCGCGAGGATTGTTGGGAGGAGGCAAAGCTTTTGAAGGTATGCCCATCGTAGCGTGCAAGGCCATCGTCGGTCGTGACCCAGATGAATCCCTTGGAATCTTGAAACAGGCCATACACCGAATTGCTGGGCAGGCCGTCTGATTCATCGATCGTGCGGTAATAGGGATCCTGGGCCGCGACCAAACACGGCAACAGCAGCAAAATGAGCAATATGGATGCACCTAGGTAACGCAATCGCCTAAAATAGGAAGAAATCAAGAAGATCGCGTCCCCTGTCTTGGATTGCAATCGCGCTGCAAACATCGAGGATTTCTTGTCAAGGTAAATGCAGGGTTAGCAAAGCGCCATTTTGAGTAAGGGAAAGCGGTGGCGGTCGGCAGAAATTGGAGAAGCTAAGAAATGAAATCTCAACAAGTGCATAGCAGGCTGAAAAACTGCCCTCGCGCACCAACGGATGGCAGGTGCGCGAGGAAAAGCGACTGAAATCGCGGTTCAACCTTGCGAGACATCCGCATGCTGCCGATATTCGCCGCAGAAAGCACGTTTCAAAATGCCCAAAAAACACAAATTTATTGCCATCGAGGGTCTTGACGGATCAGGAAAATCGACGCAAATCGAGCTGCTGATCGCGCACTTCAAGGCCCAAGGGATCGAGACGCGCTTCATCCACTTCCCACGCCACAACGAGGGTGTCTTTGGCCAGCTCATCGCCCGCTTCTTACGTGGCGAATTTGGAGAGGTCAAGGATGTGCATCCGCAACTCGTAGCCTTGCTTTTTGCCGAGGACCGCAAGGAATTTGCGGCTACGCTGCAAGGATGGCTCGACGCGGGCCACTCGGTACTTTGTGATCGTTATGTACTGAGCAACATTGCTTTCCAATGTGCAAAATTGCAAGATCTTGCCGCAAAAACTGCCTTGCGGGAATGGATATTGGAATTTGAATACACCTACAACAAAATACCTAGACCTGATTTTTCATTGCACCTTTCGGTGCCATTTGCCTTTACCGAGCGGGCGCTCACAGCGCGCATGGCCACCCAAGCCCGCGACTACCTTGACGGCGGGCACGACATCCACGAAAAAGACTTTTCCCTACAAAGGGCCGTGAAATTGGAATATGAAAACCTTGTATCGATCGACGATAGCATCCGCAACATCGTTTGCTATGACGAGGAACAAGAAATGAAGTCGATCGACGCTATTCATGAGTTGATTTTGGCAGCGATCGGAGCCCAGTGAGCGCAGATGAGCGATCAGTCGGCATTTGCAGTCCCTATTGCGGCCACCACAAAGTAAGAAAACGCCCCGACAGTCTATGCCGGGGCGTTTTTTGTCGATCGAGATCTCCCGATTACTCGACGATCACTTTTCCTGTGCCGATGGGCAAGCCATCTTGCAGGACGCGAAATACATACATGCCCTGTGCGAGCGCGGCTGCCTGCAATTGCAGCGGCACATTGAGCTGACCAGGTATGCGCAAGACGATCGCGCCGCGCAAGTCCATCATTTCAAGGGAATAGCTGCCTTGCAGGCCACCGTTGCGCACCATCACGATCGCCGCATCGACGATGGGATTTGGAGCCACGGTGATCTCATACCCGGGCATCGCTTGCACAATGCTTACGGTGTTGATGATGATGGTATCGCAAAACGTCGTCGCGTCCCCACAGTTGTTGCTTGCGGTGCAGCAGACCAAATAAGTCCCGTCGCCTGCATAGGTATGCGATGGTGAAGGTAGTGTGCTCGTGCCGCCATCCCCAAAGGTCCAGGAATAAGAAAAGTTGGACGGAGTGGTGCTGAACTGTGCCGTCAGCAGGTTTAGGGTGGAAGCAAAACTGGCGTCGAGTGGCGTGACACAGACGGTGATGGACGTGCAGACCGTGTCGCTGCCGCAAGGATTGCTGATGATGAGACAAACAGTATATGTGCCGTCTGCTGTATAGACATGCACAGGGTTTTGGGTGGTATCAATACCGCCATCTCCAAAATCCCACAACCAGGTGCTGGCATAGGCAGAGCTGTCGATGAAGGCCACGGTGTCGCTACCGATCAATTGGTAACCCATGCTCGCGATCGGCGCAATGCAAACAAAAATCGAGTCACAGATGGTGTCTGAGACGCCACAATTGTTGGTCGTCGTGAGGCAAACGTAATACCAATCAATGCTGCCATAAGTATGGAAGGGATTGGCAGTGGTATCGGTGAATCCATCGCCAAAATCCCATAGCCAAGACACAGCATTGGAGGAGCTGTCGGTAAATTGCACATCAAATCCTGACGATACCGCCCCAAAGGCGCTCACGGGGTCGGGCGCGCACACAGTGATGGTGTTGCAGACGGTATCTGTGCCGCAGCTCGTGGTCACATAGCTGCAGACGGTATAGACGCCCCCTGCGGCATATGTATGCGCACCGTTCCAAACGTTGTCGAGTGGGGAGCCATCGCCATAGTCCCATACGCTCGCAAAGGAGGAGTCGGAGCCATTGGTAAAAGTATAGGCACTTGGCCCGCTTGGCGTCGCTGTGATGTTGAACGTGAGCACGCTGTCATAGTACATAAAGGTGCGGCTAATGGCGCCGCTGGCTTGTCCCCATAGCTGCGTCGGCGCCGTGGTGGAGAGCGAAAACTGCATCCCACAGCGGGTGATGGCCATCGTCTGCCCATTGATCGTAGCTGTAAATGAACCAGCCGCAGAGTAGGAATTGATTGTGCCACGCTGCCCCAAGATCATGATATGGTCGCCCTGCTCCACTTGGATGTTCACGGGGATGATGCCTGGCGCAGGGTTGTTTTGCGTGAGAAACAACGTCGTAAAGATGTTGGTTGTCGTCGCGAAGGTCGGTGGCGGTGCTGGCAGCCGCACAACGGCAATGCTTTGTGCACCGGTACCTGCATCTGCGGGGACTTCGAGGCCCGTGATCGTGAAACAAGTCGGCGATGTAAACCAATAGCCCCTGACATTGCCATTGAATTGAGCGCTATGCGCAGGCAGTGGCATCAGCGTTTGTGCCTGTACTGAAAGGCTAGTCAAGCAAAGCAGCAAGAAGTTGAAGAGGAAATATTTTCTCATTTTATCCGATTAAGTTGATGCGAATGGTCAAAATTACCGACTTTCAGTGATCTTCCCAAACCGAATAAATGCAAGCCCTGCCATGACTTACTGATTTTCAATACATTTGGAAAAAACCACAAGGATTTCACTTCCGATTCTCATAAAAAAAATGCATATTTGATTCCATGAGTTTCACCCTACACACACTGTTGCCATGATGAAGTCCCCGCAAGATAAGGATCGCAAAAACAATCCGCAGCAGATTCAGACACCTGAGCATGAGCGGATCGGGCGCATCATGTCACCGCCGCCATTTGAATTGGATGCTTCTTGGACTACCCCGGTGAAGCGTAAGGAAGAGGAAGAAGAAATTGTAGAGGGTGTGGAAGGCAAGGAGCAGCAGTAGCCCACCGCCTAGGTTGAGGAAACGCTATTGCTTCCTGATCGGCACCAAGTCAATATTGTGCAATTCGCCATCCGCGATGCGCATAGCCTTGAAGATCGCTTCGTCCTTTGCAAACACCTGCCAGTGCAGTTTATCCACCCCAAAATCCAAAAAAACCGTGTGGTCATACGGCACCTCGGGATCATAGTCCCGTTTGAGGACATATACCGCCTGACGATCCTTGGCAAAGACGATCAGGTCTTCAAATTCATCAATATTCAAATCATCGACGCCGATGGCGGCACCTGGATCCTTGGCCCAAGCCTGCATCCTCACAAAAGCGACGCGATCCCACTCGACATCCGTCACTAGTTGGCCCAGATTCAGGGTACAGATATCTGCTTTGCCCTTGCAAGCTTTGTCAATAATGTTGTACAAATTCATGGTTTCTCCTGTGGGTTTGCAACCCAGTGCACACAACAACAGATAGATACTGAAAATCGTTCCTGCGCGAACCATCGTTTTTAGATGCATTTAGAATTTGGGGCCTCTCATATCTCGCTGTTGCATCCGCTCCAGCTCTTTGCGGGCCGCCTCATCGCGCACCCCTTGTTGTTGCGCATCAAATCCATTGACATTCAGCTGCTCCAACCGTGTCTTGGCCTCCTTGTAGCGCGTATCGTCGATGCGCTGCTGCGCAATGGTGAACGTGCCGTCTTTTTGGGGCACGACGATCCACAGACCTGTGTTGTGGTAATATTCGAGCACTTTGAGCGCCAGCACATTCATTTCCTTGGGATCGTCTGAGTTGCCGATGGAGCGGCCGATTTCATTGTTGCGCAGGTCACAAGACTCATCAGCCTTGGCCTCGCTCTTGAAAGAGGTCGTGCTGCGTTTGGCGCCACCGATGGCAAAAGGATCAGCCTCATGGGCATTGCCGGCTTGATGCGCGATGTCATCTCCATATTCATTGGAGATTTCGGCTTGCCAGAGGGTGTGGCGAAATGCATTGACCTCTGAGCCCTCGTGAGATTTGGACTCCTTGAGGCCTAGATCGTTGGTCGAGAAACGCACGGCATTGGTGGAAATATTGGTCGAGCCTTTGCTTACAGATCCGATCGCCAATGCCGCGATCGGGTGGCGCAATGCAAATCCCCATTCGCGGGAGGTCTGCCCAGCGGCGTAGTAGCCAGGCCCGACGGGATCGTCCCCGCCTTCGGTTTTCAGTTGGGCAGGTGCTGCGGTCAATGCAAATGCGGGTGCAGCTTTTTTCTGCATCGTCTCATTTGCTTCGGTATGACCTACAGTAGCTTTGGATTTTTGGGCGTGTACCGGCTCCATAACAACAATGATTGGCGATAGATATTTAGACCGGTCGAAAGTACAACATTCTGGAGATAGGTGTACAAAACTTATGAACGCAGTTTCAGGAGCTTGCCTTGCGCTACAGCAGAGCGCTACTAGCGCTCGATAAGGGTCGCGATCCCTTCGTCGATCCCAACCAGTGGCTCCCAACCCGTAAAGGCTTTGAGCTTGGCGATGTCGGCCAGTAAATGCAGGCGGTCTGTCTTGCGCACCTTGGCAGGGTCGATCTCGACATGCACAGGCTCTCCAAGCGCGGTTCCAAAGGCTTCCGCGATTTCCAACACGCTGTATTCGATACCGCGGCCGAGGTTGAAGGTGTCGTAGCCAGATTCAAACGTCTGCACCAGTGCGATCACGGCTCTCGCCATGTCACTTGTGTGGATGAAGTCACGCTTGGGTGCTTGGTTCCCGAGCTGCAAAATACGTGCGCCAGCATTGATCTGGGCTGCGATCTCAGGAATCAAATGGGGATTGGTCTCATTGGGGCCAAAGGCATTGAAAAAACGGCATACGACGGTCGCGATCCCTGAGGCGAGGTGAAACTCGTGGCAGAGCCGCTCACCCGTGAGCTTGGTCAAGCCGTAGATATCGAGCGGTCCCGTGGCGTGGGTCTCGCCGACGGCATGGTCGGCAATGGGATATACCGCAGCAGTTGATGCAAAAAGCACGCCTTTGACGCCCACCTTTTTGGCGGCATCCAAGACATGCATCGTACCCCTGATATTGATGTCGGCCGCCTCATAAGGGTGGGCATTGCACCAAGGAATGAAATGGACGGCCGCCAAGTGCAGCACCCAATCGGGTTGGAAGGCTTCAAAGACAGCCTCGACCCCTGCTTGGTCCAGGATATTGAGCACTTTGAAATGTGCATCGTCGATCTCCACAAATGCTCGGTTGCCGAAGCTCAAGTCGTCGATCACCAGCAACCTTACCGCATGCTGCTGCAAGGCCTTGATCACGGCAGAGCCGATAAATCCAGCTCCACCCGTCACCAAAATGCGCTGTATTTCGCTGCCGATCTTTGCCATGGATCAATTCCCTTTTGCTTGCCCGATAAAAAGATACTGCCGAATAAACAGCCGCTTCCACATGCCCAAAGTCCCGATGTAAAAAACTTTCTGCTGCCAATTCATCGTCTTCCAGGTATCGTGATTGCTCTCTAGGTGCACGAGGTCATAGTGCTTTGCGAGCATGTTTTTGATCGTTTGCAGTGTGAAAAAACGTAGGTGAGTGCGGTCTAGCAGTCCCTCGTCTTCATACTCAAACTGGTCGCGCATGAGCTTCCAGAGCACATATAAATTACCCGCATTGGGGATGCTGCCGATGAGGAGACCATTGGGATTCAAGAGTGTGCGCATTTGGTTGGAGACCTCCCACGGATTGTAGAGATGTTCCAAGACATCCAAAAACAAGATTGCATCAAACTTGCCCTCGGGCAGCTCACCCAACCGACCTTGTGTGATCATGTCTTCGATATTGTCGCACTTGACCCAGTCGATGCGTGGCTCGGCCTCCTGTGCAGCCTCGGCCATGAGCTCGACGCCAGCGTAATAGGTCACGCCCAATTGCTCCTTGATGAGAGCACCTGTGCCGCCACCTGAGCAACCGATCTCCAAGACCCTGAGCAGCTTGCGGCCGTCTTGTTTCAGAAATCTGCCCATCACCCGCACGATGTCTTGCCGCACGAGGGTATAATAGGTTTTCACCTTGCCCTTTTCCTTGTATAATGCTTCGACTGTGGACATTCCCCTCAATTATGGCGGTAAAGTTGCCGAATTAATGCTGTCATTCCCAAAGGGCGCAAGACTTTTTCCACCAATCGATTTTTCCAAGCGATCAATCGCTGCGATCCCCACTTGGATTGGAAGCGCGCCTGGTCCTGCTTGTACTTCTCGGAGATGTCCAGGTCGGTGCTGCGAGAAGTCACATGCGCGAGGTGCCGCACGTGGGCGCCCATCACGGCAGCATTCAAAATATCTGCTTTGCGCAACTGCATCGTGAAGTCGTCGTCTGCGAAATAATAATCAAAGCGCTCATCAAATCCGCCGATCTGCGCCCATACCAAACGCTGCACCATGAAACACCAGCCTGTGAAGGTCACGCGCACATGGTGCCCGATGCGATAGGTCTCAGCTGCGCCAAATGTACCCGCTGGGGTATGTGGCGAGTCCGTATCGACAGGACAAAGGCAGCGCAACCGAGGATGCTGCGCGTGCACCGCCAACATGGCCGTGCAAAAGTCCCGCCCAAAGACGACATCGTTGTTGGAAAACAAGATCCATTCCGCCTTGCCTAGCCGCGCCCCGATATTGTTGTAGCGATTGAAATTGAACTTTTCCCCGGGATAGATCACCTGCACCAGCGCATCATAATCCCAGCCAAGTTCTGCAAATGCTGGATTGCTCTCGATCAAGAAAACATTGAATTGTAGCTCGGGATCTCCCAGCCGCAGCGTCGCGATCGCCTCACGATTCATTTGGAAGATCTCTCTGCTGCGCGTGAACGCAAGCATGACAACGTCGATCTCCTGTCTCACCGTGCGACGCTGGTTTGTGCAAACTCCCAAATCTCGGTCACCTGACGCGCATTGGCG
This sequence comes from Bacteroidota bacterium, assembly GCA_031415375.1. Taxonomy (GTDB): domain Bacteria; phylum Bacteroidota; class Bacteroidia; order J057; family JADKCL01; genus JADKCL01. The sequence continues at coordinate 27,681 of JANORP010000270.1, forward strand.
AGCCAAGTGTGCTCACTGAGCACTTTTTGCTGGAAGTGCATCGCAAGCTCCTGCCGCAAGGCTGGGTCTGCGATCAATCGGCGCAAGGCTGCCATGAGATGCGCCTGCCCGGGCTCGATGATGATACCGTCCACGTCGGGACGCATCACGTCTAGGACGGCAGCGTGGTGCGTGGCGACGATGGCCTTGCCCATCATGCCATATTCAAATATCTTGATCGGCGAGCAATACCATTTGGTATCGGGCAAGACGCATATATCCATCGCCGCGATGTGGTCGAAGACCTCGGAATGGGGAATGTAACCTGTGAAATGAATCTGTGCGCCGACCCCGCTCTCAGCGGCGAGTGCCTGCATGTGCACGATCGTCTCCCCACTCCCTACGATCAGCAGGGCAATATCTGGCACCTCCCTCGCCAGCGCCGCAAAGCCCGTGATGAGGCCATCGACGCCATGCCAAGGCTGGATCGACCCGACCCAGCCGATCACCGTCTTGCCTTGCAGCGCGTACTTTGCCTGTAGGGCTGTCACGCGTGCCACATCGACCAGCGCTTTGGCAGGGTCGATCGCATTGGGAATCACAGAAAATTTGCCTGCAAATACACGGTGCTCCATCAAGAAATATTCACGGAGCGAACTCGCTACCACGACCACATGGTTGCTTTTGTCGAGCTGTCTAAATTCCTTTTCCTTGGCCGTTTCCAGCAGCGCGCTCTCCCCTTCCAGCTCGACCTTCTCCTCTACATACGGCGAGTTCATCTCCAGAATATGCATCACCTTGGCGCGACGGGCTGCATGCACCCCAGAGGTCTGCATATAATTTGCCCGCTCATAGACGAGGTCGGGCTTGTAGGCTTTGAGTTTTGCCAGCAGCGTATCGTAAGCGTTGTCGTCAAATTCCAGCAGCCGCTTGTCTTTCAATGTCTGCCACCGCCTTGGGGAGATGAAGCGCTTAGCTAGCCGCTTGAACAGAGATGGTTTGGCTGGTACAGTATCGACTTTGGGCTCTGTGCCGCCCATGATCACCACCTCGACCTCATGCCCCAATTCCCTAAAAGCCTTGATCATTTCCCGCATATGCGTGCCGTAGCCCGCAGGGTCGCTCAGGTTGAGGTTGGGATGCGGCGAGTAATACAATATCTTCATGCGGTCGCGACAAAATTGTGCGGCAAAGATAGCGAGTCTTTTTTTGAATGGACAATCGCCGCGTGAAGGTCTTTGAAATACCTCGGCGGTGAAGCATCCTGCGGATGAGCGATATATCTCTTGCAAGCACTAATCCAAACATTGGGGACACAAACGCAACTACCATCCAACTTTTGCGCCGCGCACAGCGGCAATGGCACAAATTCGCGCGATTTGAATTTGACTTGATCTAGTACAGTTCCAATGATTGGAAGCATTCGAATGGCTCATGTTCATTCGCCACCGAGTCCTAGAACTCACCGTCTAGCTCGGGGGCAAACAACAAGATGAAGACACGTGAGACTTGGGCGCAATCGCAAAGCAATCAGTGGTATCGACCACAAAATCCAGCATGATGCTGCTCACAAACAACAAAACGATCAACCGCAAAGCAATTGATCGTTTTGAAAATCGAAGGGTCAGGGTGTCAACCTCAGGACATCGCCACGCGAGCAATGATATTGATGATGAGTCCCAGTACCAGACCGGCGATCGCTGCGCGACCTGCTGTCTTGGCTTTGTTGGGGAATTGATCCTTGTTGGTTGCATACAAGATGCCACCAACAATGGGAATGCAAAATGACAAAATGGTCATCGGGGTGCCCAACTCGTCTGGCCCGCCTTGATTTGAGCTGCTGCCGCCAAAATTTTGGTTCGCGCCGCCCTGGTTGTTGAATTTTTCGTCGCTCATAGATGTTTTTATTGAAGGATAATTAAAATTTGGTCTCCGATATACTTCCCGACGATCGACAGCATCGACATTGTCCCCACGCCCGCCATGATTCCTGTCGTGACACGCAGGTAATTGTTGCTTTGGCGCTTCAGAAACGCTTGTGTGAGCCCATCGATATAGGTCGGTGCAATGATGGCCAAGGTCCACCAAAGATTAAGTGTAAATACACTAAATACAAAAAAAGGAAATGTAAGGTAACCAATGTGAAATCCAGTACAACGGGCGCAGACGGGAAATTGCTTACCCCTCCAAAAAAAGGATCTCTCTGGAATGCGGTGGCATGAGCCAATGTTGACTTGATAATTTCGCATGATCGTCGTCTTACCTGCGTGATGGCTACCTTGCGGTGCCTAGCGTAGCTTATCGAGCCATTTGCACAGGCATGAGCCTACGATTTAGCTATTTTCCCCAAGATTTCCAAAAAAATACAACAATCTCGCTCATCGCAAGAGACTTAGGGATCCCGTGTAGTCGTGGTCACCTATGCGCAAAAAGTAATAATAGACACCATCTGGTGCTGCATTTCCTCCAATCTGTCCATCCCAACCTTGGGTCTTGTGGGTGGTTTTGAAGACAATCCCCCCCCAACGATCCCTGATTTCCAAATTGTAGGGTTGATCACCCGTGTAAGCGATTTGGTACGATTCATTCACCCCATCCCCATTGGGGCTGAATACATTGGGAATGAACAAGTCCGGGACGCGCACTTCTATGGGCCCGATGCGGTCGCCTGCCATGCAATCCTCAGCGTTCCGAGCTTGGAGGGTGATATAATAGAAACCCGGCTGGGTATATTGGTGGTTGACTGTGGAACCGATGCCTTGCTGGCCATCTCCAAAATCCCAAGTCCAGCTTTGCAAGACAGCATTCGTCTCCTGCAAGGCGACCGTCGCCGCTGGCAAATAGAGTATTGCAGGCAATTCAGGCTGCGCAACCACGTTTGGCACGACCGTCGGCAAGACGGTCACTTCCAATGGCATGGCCTCAGACGCGCAACCACCTGTATGAATCGCTGTGAATTGCAAAATATAGCTGCCCGCTTGTGTATAGCTATGAATAGGCGCAGCGATATTGCTCACTGGGCTGCCATCCCCAAAGTTCCAGACATAGGCGATACCCGAGCTCGCTGTTTGCAAGCAACTCACGGTCAAGGGTACACATCCGGTCGCCGGAGAATGCAAAAAAGTTGCCTGAGGACTCGGAATCACTGCCACGGTATAGCGCGCGGTGTCTGCACAACCAGACTCCGACAAAATCAAAGTGAACTGTGTCGTATCGTCAGGATAGGCAATCGGCGATGCAGCATGCAGATCACTCACCATAGATCCTGGCGACCAAACATAGGTGGCACTCCCGAATCCGCCAAGGGCAGACAATTGCAGCGAGTCGCCGCCACAGATAATCGCCGTGTCACCCACGATCCCAGCACCCAGCTCGGGGATCACCAACACCAAGACCGAGTCCATGGTTTTGCAGGTGGCATGGCGCACTTGCAGGTAATACATGCCAGAGGCGATCGGATGGATCGTGGGATCGGCAATTGTAGAGTCGGTCATGCCTTGGCCACCCGGCGACCAACCATAGTGTATCTGGGACGGATCCAAGACTGAATCAGTGAGGCCATACACATAGGCACCCTGCAATTGCAAGGGTTGCCCATAGCAGACCGTCACGTCGTCACCCGCAGCTGCAATCGGCGTCGGTCTCAAATGGACCGTCACCGAATCCATCGCACTCACACATCCCCAGTTGGAGGTAGCCACCACAAAATAGGTAACGCTGCTCGGCGGTGTCGCAATAGGATCCTCAAGGTACGGGTCGTTGAGGCCCAAGCTGGTGGACCATTGGTAGGAATAGAGCGCAGTACTGTCGCCGCCAGCAGTGGCGTCGAGAAGGGTACTCTCGCCAAGACAGATCTCTCGGTTCCACCCTGCATCGACCGAAGGCATGGTATGTACATGTACAAGGAGATTGTCTGCGATGCTGGGACAGCTGTTGCTCCAGACAACAAAGCTGTATTGTGTCGTGGCGAGCGGAGTCACCCACGGATTCGGAATATCATTGGCACTCAAACCATTGAATGGCGTCCATTCATAGGTATAGGCGGGACCCGCGCCACTACCGATTCCTTGCAATTGCGCTAGGCCGCCTTCGCAGATGTGAAGATCGGGCCCAGCATCGGCGACAGGCACTGGATTCACATGCACGGTTACAGTGGCATTGGTGTCGAGCGTCGTGTAACTACTGCTACAGCCTGTGCTGACCTCGGTCGCTACCAGCACATAAATCTGGGTCGTGTCGGGCCGAGCGCAAGGATTGAATAGGCTGGAGTCATTGAGTCCAGCCGAGGGAAACCATTGGTAGGTGAATGGCCCTGTGCCACTCACCGATGGCAACAAGACTTCGCATGGCGAATTCATACCACAGAGCCAGATATCTGCACCTGCGTTTACGATCGGCTTGGCATTCACCCGCACCAGCACCGTGTCTATGTTGCTTGTGCAACCATTGGCGTCGGTGACGTGCACATAATAGTAAGTATCCCCACTAGGATTCACCCGTGGATCGTCGTCATACAAGCTGTCTATGCCGCAGACGCCACTGCAACTCCATGTATAATAAAAGGGGGCAGTGCCCGCTGTCGCAACTGCCTCCAATTGCACGCCGCCCTCGCCTTCACAAAAAGCAGTGTCTGACCCACATGTCACGATCGGCTCTGGATACACCATGATCGTCGCAGTATGCGTCGATGTACAGCCAAAAGCCGTCACCGTGAGGGAAACTTGATGCGCACCAGGGTTAAGGAAACTCACGACGGGCAATGTATCTGTGCTTACCGCCGGGTTCCCATTTTGAAACGTCCAATTGTAGAGCGCAGTTCCTCCATTGCCAGCACTGGCGACGAACTGATGGGAATTGCCGGAGAAACATTGGATGCCCCCTTGCACGCTCCAAAGCGCATCAGGGTCAGGACGCACCGTCACCAAAAGGCTATCGGTAGCACTGGTGCAACCGTTGTCGGTGGTGGTCACGGTCACCCACTTGGGTCCTGGCGTGCTGAACACGATTCCCGACGGGTTTTGCAGCGTGCTCGTGCTGGGCACGGCATTGGGCCAAAAGCTCCAAGCATGTGTCACGTAGCTGCTAAACAAGCCAAAATTGCTAAAATTGAAGCTATTGCCGACCAGGCACTGGTCGGCGACAGGCAAGATTTGCGCGACGGGATTGGTGCGTATGAATATTGTATCGCGCTCGATCGGAGAAGTGCAGCCGTTTTCCTCGACCGTCAATGTGACCTCGTGAGGACCAGGAGCACTCCACTGCACCTGGTGTGGGCCCTGGCCCACCGCTGTGCCTGGACTGCCACCCACAAATGTCCAGTTGTAATTGGCACCAATGCCATTAAGACCCAAATAGACGAGACCCACGACCTGATTTTGGCAGGCGCTATCCTGAAGATTGAAGGGGGATGCTGGAATTGGAAACACTGTGAGCGTCATCGTGTCTTGGTCGATACAATAGGTCACAGTGTCTTGGATGCTCAATACATACTGGTATTGTTGTGGGCCCAGTGTATTGTTGGCCAGGGTCACGGTCGGCTGAGGCAAATTGGGATTCCCCAAACCAAACAAGGGCGACCAAGCATAGGTGAGTACAGGGCTGGCTTGGGGTAAGATGCCGATCACCACAGGTTGATTGGCACATGTGTTGATGTCTGGCCCAGCATCGGCCATGACATTGTTGGGAATCACAACCGTGTCTCTCCACACGGCCGTGCAGCCGATGGCATCCTCGAGCAGGAGTGTATAGGGGAAATTGCCGGAAGCCGGATAACTGTGGCTGAGGCATGAGTCAAGGTGACCGATATTGCCAGACAAGCCGCCTGTCCCCGTCCAGCTATAATGCCATGGATAATTGATCGCTTGCGGTAGAGCACATAACGCGACGACCTTGCAACCTATCACTGAATCGATGGCCGACACCGAAATTTGACCGACATCAATTTGAAAATTGTATTGACTGATGCCATAGATCGGGCAGGCGTCGTCGTGCATGACCACACTGAAATTGAAGCTGCCAGTGACCGTGGGTGTCCAACAAAAACGGATGACTGGCTGCGTGCCGATGATGGTATCTGCGATGGTGGGATTGCTACTGAGGGTGAACGTCGCGCCTAGCGCCGCCAAACTTTGATTCCACCAGACGGTCTGTATCTGCCCCAAGTCAGAGTCCTGCACCCTGAAATCAAAGCACATCGTGGCCCCTAAGCAGGTACTCGCCGAGAAGTGGCTGTTTTGGATCCCGCCCGTAAGATTTACGATGCCCAAGGTCGTGGGGGGATCATTGGGGGCGCAAGGCACGACTGTAAGCTGCAAATCACGCTGGATGGTATTGATGAGCTGCCCGCCGCGCCATTCCTGCACATAGATGCACAGCACGCCGATCTCGATGCTCCCTGGATTGCCGCCAGTTGGGTCAGGGGCAATCGTGAGATCTCCCGTACCAGCATTGATCGTGACGAGCCAATTGGGTCCCAAGGGCCTCACAGGGCTCGCCCACACCACATAGGGCACCGTAGTGGTATCATTCCGCATGCAAGGCCCCAGTGCGTAGGAAAGGGAATCCCCATCTGGGTCAGTGACGCCTTGACTGAAAATATAACTTTGCCCTTGGCAAATGAGGGGCACTGGCGGATTGTTGAAAACTGGGGCACTGTTGCAGGGCGTCAAAAAAGGATGCACAGTCGTTGAGACATAAGTGCTCACACCAGCAGGTTGAAAAAGCGTCGTGATATTGGCATTGCGGCAACAGGTCTCCCAATAGATCGTGTAGGTCGAGCAATTGGCTGCGCAGAAATCATAGTCGGCTACCCAATAGTGCTCCATGAAACCATTGATGACAGCGCCAGGTGTATTGCAGCCAGTGGGAGTGCCAGGACAGACTGGGGTGACCTCCACATTGGAGGCATTGAGCCAAGGTGTGATGCGCACTGGCAGCGTGCAACCGCTGTCTGCGGAGACAAACAGTGTATTGATCGGCGAGATGTTGGTGATCGTGCTACTGCAATCGCGATAGGCCTTGAAATATACACGTAGGGTGCAACTATTCATGCACTCATAGGTGACATCGACTCCTGCAATGTGCCCTGCACGTAGGCTAGAGGGCCACAGAAACATGCACGCGACGACCATGCTGGCAAAAGCCAGCAAGCGAAACGAATTCTAGAGTGGTGAAAGATCCATGGCGGTCAGGCCGAAGTCTGTAATGCCCTCCATCCAAAGATAAACTTTGCTCGTCACAATCCCAATTGTATGCGTCTTGTAGCCGACAAGTGAGCGAAGAAACAAACCCGCACCCAGCACAAGCAGAGGTCGATTCTGTGCGGCAAAGCACCTCAACGGCAAAGGCGTCGAAAGAAAAAGTGGGAAAATAGAAGCGTGAGCACTATTTTAGTGCTTTGAAGTGTGGTACAGATGCCTATGACCACTGAAACGGGGCAAAAGACCGTTCATGTAACGTGATGATAGGACTAGAGGCTAGCTTGAACCGATGCTGCTAGAATCTTACCAATCACACGATATTTTTGGCGGCTCAGGCACATGTGGGTATGCTTCCCAGTTTTTTTTTGAAGTTTTGTATCGGACAGTTTCTAGAATCAATTTTTGAATTCGGATCAATAAGTTTGACGTAGGCCGCAAGGCTTACAATCATCTGAAAGTAAAAGGCATGAAGAGGATACTTTTGTCAATCACAGCTTGTCTGTTTTTCGCCGCCGCAATGGTGCTGCCAAAGACAGCAGAGGCCTCCCACAACATGGGTGCCGACTTGACGTACCAGTGCATCAATGCATGCACAATACGCGTTTACCTGCGTGCCTATCGCTTTTGCCCAGGTATTACGATCCTGAGCAATACGATTGCATTTACCTCGCAAACCCCTGGTTGCGCTCAACCACAAGCAATCGGCGGCTGGTCCAACTTGCAAGTGACCGAAGTGACCCCAGTGTGCCCAGGTCTGCCTACTGGTTGCACGGTACCAGGAGCCCAGGTGCCTGGTGTAGAGGAGTATTTCTGGTACAGGGACTACAACATTTGCAACGTCCCCAACTGTATCTTCACGATATCGTGGTCGGACTGTTGCCGCAATCCTACCATCACCTCACTCGTCAACGCAGGTGGCCAGGGTATCGCGATCAGCGCAACCACGCTCAACACCAACATTATACCTTGCAATAGTTCCCCTCAGTTTTCAAATCCTCCTGTTCCTTACATCTGCCAAGGGCAACCTTTCACCTTCAATCAAGGTGCCTATGACCCTGAGGGCGATTCACTTTCCTACAACATCGGGCCATGTTATCAAAACCCTCCCGCACAGCCTGTCAACTATGCCGTAGGCTATTCACAATCTGCCCCACTCGGCCCCTCGTGGAATGTGCAGATGAACCCGCTCACAGGTGACGTCACCGTGCTACCGCAGCCAGGCAACGTGGTCACAGGCGTGATCTGCGTCTATGTCGGCGAGTGGAGAAACGGCATCTTGATCAATACCATCGTGCGTGACATCCAGATGACGGTCATCCCTTGTCCCAACAATACACTCCCCTCTACCAATGGTATCACCAACGTAAGTGGTGGTGCAACCACGGGCCCCTTCACCGTGACCATGTGCGCAGGCAACCAAATCGCATTCCAGATCCCAACGATCGACCCCAATGCAGGTCAGATCCTCACTATGTTTTGGAACCAAAACTTGCCTGGCGCAACCTTTACCAATAGCACTTCTACCCAAAACGACACCTTGGTTGGCACTTTGCCTACAGCCTATTTCAGCTGGACACCGACCACCACGGGCGTCTTTACGTTCTTGGTCACCATCCGCGACAATGCCTGCCCGATCAGGGGGCAAAACCAGTTCACGGTCACGATCAATGTCGTCGGCGGATTGCCGGGTGCGGGAATTACGGCCACGCCCACAGGCTGTACCAACGTCTCGCTCAATGCCAACCCTGGCAACGGCAATACTGGACCCTACCAATATGTATGGTCGGGCGATGGTAACCTCAACTTGAACGCCTTCATCAACACCCAATCGTTCAACCACACATATCCTGGTCCCGGCACCTACAACGTGAGTGTGCAGATCACGGACTCCTACGGTTGTGTGAGCGTGCTCACGAGCACTGTCGTGATTGCCGCTGGTCCTACTTCAGATGGCGGTCCCGACATCTCAATTTGCTCAGGCTTACCGATCACATTGGGAGGCAATTCATTGCCTCCTGGCCAGACCTACTCATGGTTTGTAGCCACGGGACTCAGTGCGACCAATATCGCCAACCCCATATTCCAGTACACGCTCCCAGGCGTCGCCCCGCAGACGTTTAACTATCAGGTGACCGCGACCACTGGCTTTTGCACTGCGATCGACTACGTGAACGTCACGGTATATCCCAACCCAACAGCTACGATCTCTGGCAACCTCAACATCTGCAATGGCCAGAGCACGACCCTCACTGCCACTGGTGGTACCAGCTTCCTTTGGAGCACTGGCGCGACGACCCCTAGCATTACCGTGAATCCTACCCAGACGACGACCTATTCTGTGATCGTCAATGGCAACGGTTGCGCTAGCCAACCTACGCTCGCCACGGTCAACGTCTCCTACGGTCCGATTGCCATCATCACAGGTGTCGATAGTGTATGCCCAGGCGGCACCTCGATCCTCACGGTTGCAGGCGGCTCTAGCTGGCTCTGGAACACTGGTTCAACCAACCAGTCCATTACCATCAACAATATCCTGAACCCCACCACTGTGAGCGTGGTCGCCAGCCAAAATGGTTGCCCTGGCCCCGTGGCTACTTATACCGTGCACATGCATGCCAAGCCTGTTGCTGACTTTGGCAACACCACCGTATGCATCGGCAATGCGACTACTTTCCAAGACCTCTCGACCGTCGCAATCGGTGGCGCTAGCGGAGTCACAGGCTGGAACTGGAACTTCAATGATCCACTCAGCCTGGGAAGCAACATTTCCCAACTGGAAAATCCGACGCATACCTTCACGGCTGCTGGCACCTACAACGTGCAGTTGATCATCGACAGCTACAACGGTTGCCGCGATACCATCAACAAAAACGTGATCGTCAACCCATTGCCTGTCGTCGATTTCTCCTTTGACAATCAGTGCGACGGTAGCATCGTCTCCTTTGTGAACCAGACGACGTCCACCTCACCGATCACCACCTGGTCGTGGAATTTTGGTGATGGTCATACCTCTGTCTTCCAAAATCCAAGCAATACCTTCCCTGGCCCAGGTCTCTATAACGTGACGCTCACGGCCACAAACGCCAACGGCTGCACCAATAGCCGCACCAAAACTGTGGTGATTTACCCAAATCCAGTCTCTGATTTCACCTGGGATCATAGCTGCTGGAACACGATCACCACCTTTGAGTCCAAAGCCACGGTCACTGACCCCAACGGAACGATCCTCAGCCAGCATGCTTGGGACTTTGGAGATCCAGGATCTGGTGCCAACAACTTCTCGTCGGCCATCAACCCGGTACACAACTATGGCGCACCAGGCACCTACAACGTGACCCTTTTGGTGACCTCTTCTGCTGGTTGCCAGACCACGATCATCATCCCTGTGAACGTGCCTGAAGTGTCATTGCCCATCCCTAGATATGACACGGTCTGCCAAGGCGAGATCGCTACCGTCTATGCCTACAACCCCAATGCACAGATCGGCACCTTGGAATGGTTCTATTCTGAGAATGGCGGCGAAAATGCATTCTTGATCGGCCAAGACAGGTTTATCACGCCACCACTCGATGTGACCACGGTCTATTTTGTAGGTCTGCGCGACATCGATGGCTGCCTCTCCCCAAAAATTCCAGTCTTTGCCTACGTGCGTGGCCTACCCAATGCAGACGTCGTCGTGAACTCCCAAGTCCTAGACTTGCCCAATGCACTGGCTGAGTTTCATGTCGAAAACGTCGTCTTTGGCAACATCACTTCCTACCTCTGGGATTTTGGTGACGGCACCACCAGCAACGAGACTGCCCCCGTGCACCAATACACCGAAGAAGGTGTCTATGACGTGACGCTCACCATCACCAATGCCGATGGTTGCAAGCGTACCCTCACTTACAACCAGTATATCACCGTCAACAAGACCGTGCACATCTTCGTGCCATCGGCCTTTACCCCCAATGGTGACGGATTGAATGATTACTTTGAGGTGGTCACCGTGCTCATCACCAAGTTCCACATCGACATCTTTGACCGTTGGGGCAAGCTTGTCTATGCGAGCGATGACATGGCCTTCAAATGGGACGGCAAAGACATGACCGAGAATGCCTACACCTACGTGATCAAGGCCATCGAATGGAGCGGAAACAGCGTGCGCAAATCGGGCACCATCTCCATCATTCGCTAAGCCAGAAGCATTGATATCAGAAAAGCGAGCCCTAGGGTTCGCTTTTCTTGTTTTTGGGGCATTACCTACGCGCAACACAACAAATTTGCCGTGGCGACGGTAGGGCCTCTATACCAATGCATGATTTCAGAATGCATCCCAAAAGCAGCTTGGCTACGTCTGTAGAGTGCATGCGCAAGCAAGGCCACCTATCGGCACGGGAGGCATAGGTTTTGAAGCTGATTGTCAGCATAGACCCCATCGAGGTCATGGATCTTGAATAAACCGAACAAGGTAAAATCCAGAAAGCATTCGGGATCGGGAGTTGACTTTATCTCATTTTCGGGTTATCTTCGCTTGTAGCAGTCAAGATGAGTCGAAATGGTCTTGAAAAGATTGGTTTGTCGCCACTGTGAGTTTAGGAATCTTGTTAATCTAAAGGATGCGTTATGGGTACTACCACTTTACAAGGTCCAGGGGTGGTCGGAAAATCAGGGAAATCATGGATTGGTGAACACCAAAGCGCCATGGATGACGAGCGAATTCTCATTTGGGAGAAAGGCAAAGAGGCTGGGAAGAAAGAGGTACTCAATGGAATCGAGTCAATTATAGAAAAAGGGATTGGACGGCTTCACAAGGCCCAAGAGGCTTGCGAAAAGATGTGGAGCTACATGGAGTCCAAGGAAATATCCCCTTTGGGCTTGTATATGAAATCCGTTGAGATGAGTTCATTTATTGGCCTTTTCGTAATTGAAAAATCACGGATGGAGGAGTTGGAAGCAAAAGGGGTATATGACAAGAAGTATAGCATCATCGATCCGCTTGCTAAAAAGGATTTCGATTTAGACATGCGGTTTATCTCATATTCAGAAGGATTTGATCCAAGAAAGGTCAATATTGATGGATTTAGCTTCACCTACACGAAGACCAAGATCATCATCGAGTGACCTCCCAATCCTGTTTCGACCACGCGATGAAAAATGAGGCAGCATCCAGTTGCCTGCTGGACAATAGCCACTATGATTGGTCGATCACAATAGCCTTTTACGCAGCCCTTTACTATATCGATGATGCCATATTTCCATTGACGATCACGTTGAACAAAAAGCCAATCCGATATGTTGACTTTGAAGACTTCCTTCAAAAGTACAAGGGTATGGATAGGCACGTATCCATTCATCGAGCTAGAATCACCGCTATACAAAAGGTGCAAGGAGCTGGGAGAGTTAGAACTTTGTTCGAGAAAATGCTTGACCTCTCTATGGAAGCAAGATATACGCATAGTACATTTGAGAAGACTGATGCGGATAAGGCCCAATCAAGCCTTCAAGAAATCAAAAAGCATTGCGAGGCGATAAAAGCGCGCAACCTCCAAGCTGCCGAATAATGGGCTAAGGGCTAGCCCCTATTCCATCTCAAAGGTGATGCGCGTCAGCCAAAGATGATACCAAGCTATGCGCAATCGCCTCTATTGTACTGACAGTGGCGATTGCAATCTTGGTACGAATGTAGATAGATATCAAAATCATTGGAGTAGCCGAAATGCTCAGCACGCATCGGCACAAAAATCAGCACTTTCAGGGCTTCACAACCATGTAGGAAACACAATCATATCGCAGCCAAAAGCCGCTCATTCATTCCAATAGTTCAGGTTTTTGTCTTTCCTGATCTTGGCTTTTTCGTTGATGTAGCGCAAGAGTTGATAGACAGCGATCGGATCAAACAAGGGCATGGTCGGCGCGACGCGGCTGTGCATTTGCTGGTTGTAATAGAGCTGTCGCGCCACCATCACACGCTCTCCTTCGTCGATCTTGAGCGAGCCGATGAGTACATCCATTACTTTTGGATTGAGGTTGTCGCGTGCGTTGGCGCTCTCGATGTCCTCAGGCACGTCTGTCTCGATGATGGCCGTGCGCAACTTACCTGGCGTGTTGTAGGGAAAAATCGTGATGCCTGCCAAGGTGATCGAGTCCTCCTCGATATAGTTGATAGCATATACATAGGCGGAATTGGCGTCGCCTTGGTATTCTTTGAGGTAATTGGCAAACACGAACCGTGTCGTGCGAAAGCCCAGCGAAGAAAAATAAATGGTATCCATCTCAGAAACAGGGATGCTGTAAAAGCCATCGCCGTTGCAGACCGTACCACGGCGTGAATTGTTCACGCGCACCTGCACATAGGGCACCGCCTCAGATGTACCCTTGTTCACGATCAAACCCGACAACTGATACACGCGCTTGAGTTGCGCATGGCTCGCACCCACGCAAACGCAGCTAAAGACAAGGCCCAAGAGGAAGAGTTTTCGGATCATCATTCAAATTTAAGAAACCATCGCAATTTCAGACTATGATAATCGCATGTATTTACGCTGATACTTGATGTAAACGCAAATATGTTGCTGATCGTTCAAATGAAGCAAAAAAAGCCATCGCAGCTTGCAGTGCACTGGGTTGGCACTTGCAATGCCCCTCAAAATGATCCAAATGCCGATGGGCAATCAGACTTCGGTAGCCAGTGCCCATACTTCCCAAGGGAGATCACGCGGCGATGTGGGTGCGCTTGGGTATCCTGAGGGAATTGGTACAAGATCGCTTGGGAAATGCCAGCGTGGTTGGTCTCCCAAAGATGGCATCTGCTGGCAAGGCGGCGACCTGAGTAAATATCCACCTAAATTGAAGGGAGAGACTGGGGAAGCCCGTCCCTGAAATACGGAATTGAATGCATAAGATGAACGATTGGTTGCCACAAAGGAGGCCCGGCTATTTTCATGGGCCGACACAGGTATTGTACCTGTGGTGGTCGGCACGCATTCTCTCTCGGCCTTGGCAGCGGTTGCTGGCTGCGAGAAGTTCTTGGATACAGGCCGGGCACAGGATTGGACAATGCTGCTGCTTTTTGCTGTTCGGTGCAAGCATGGTTCAAGCACAAGACTATTGGAAGGCACGCGACCTCTTGACGCAGTTTTCAGATGCCGTGGAAGCTGAAAATGCCCTGAATCTCTCTGCTTTTTTGCAAGACATCGAGGCGCAACCCGCCTTGGATTATTTCGCAGCGCTGCCGCAAGGCATCCAACTAGAGGGTGAGTTTGCCTTTTCGGAATGCCGCGTGGACTATGCGCTGATGAAAAAAGGGAATACGCCAGGTCCCAACGATCCCAAGATCACGGTACAATTCAAGGAGGTGCCCAAGGGCGTCTGGGAACGTTTTTGGGTGGTGGACAATGTGTTTGACGCACGCGGCAATCCCCTGCCGGACCAAGGATTCCCCCTTAACAGCACCTCGGGCAATTTTACCGACCTCAGCGATCAAGTGCGCGACATCACCACCAGCGATTATCTCGGATTGGCACCCTATGGCAAGCTCAGCCGCAGCTACCTCACTGGCCGCCAATTCAAAACAGACATGAGTTCTACTCGCCTTACATTCAACAATATCCAACTTCTCGACAGCACAGGCGCCGTCACCGATTATATCTACCTCACCATGGGCTACCGTGGCTTTCCTGAGGAATGGTATATCACAGACATCGGCCCGATGTCACAGCGGTGGTTGGGCCGCGACCGATACGTCGATTTTCTCATCGGCCTCAAGGATTCATTGGCCCAGCTCGCCCAGCCTCCCACGCCACACGCATCTATCTCACCAGTCTTGATCGCCATGCTTGACACGACTTGGCTGCAACAGGTCGGCGATACGACCTATTTTTCCACCGCCCAAGGCGGCTTCGATACCCTCTATTACCAAGTCGCTGGCGAGAAAAATGCCCTCTCAGTTGGCCGTAGTAGCCAATTGTTCAACCTGCGGATGTATCCCTTGAACCATGCGCCTAGCGACTCGGCCCATGCGCCACGGGAGCGAGGAGATTGGTCACTCGGCTTGACCCTCGGCGGCAGCCGCAGCTTTGCGACGGTGTTGCGCACCTACAGCAGCGGCGACGTCCAAGCCGCCATCGGCGCGGCCGACTACCGTGCACAAACCACCTTTCAGATCGGACTGGACCTGCGTTACCACATCCATCCACGCTTTTCCGTCGGCCTCAACCTGAGCTATCAACCTTGGGCCTACGCCTACAACGACAAGCAGCTGTTGAGCGACAGCAGCTTGAGCAATCCCCACTGGCTCACGACCGACTACGCCGAGACCCTGCAGACCCTCGGCGTTTCCCTGTACGGCACCTACGAATTCCGCAAGGCAATCACCGAAGGCGAGGAACCCAAACCTGTGCGATGGATCCCCTACGCAGAACTCGGCGCGGGCTATGGCCTGCTCTTGAAAGCCGATGCCCTGCTCACGCAGACGGTCGCGCCCGGTGTCGGCAGCCTCGACAAGGATACACAAGAGGCCCTCTTTACCTATTCGACCAAAGCCTACCGGCAAATGCCCTATGTGACCCCAAGCGTGGGTCTGGGCTTACGATTGGAGACCAAGCACAGCGATTTCTGGTTGGCCCTGCGGTTCAGGCCCATGACTTGGAATGTGGTACGTTTTACGGATCCAAATGACCGCAGTCTGGAACCCCTGCGTCAGGGATACTACCGCATGGACGATGACCTCGGCCTGCACCAGTTTGCGCTTACAATCGGGTACGCTTATGTATTTGGAAAGCAGCCATGAAAACAATCGGATATCATATCGCAAAATCGGGCGCCGACTTGTATAAGTGCCAACCGCGCATGGGCACTGCACAACCATTATGGCGCAGCAGCCGCGCAGCGGCATGCATCCTCCTCCTGATCAGCATCAGCTTGTCTGCCTGCGAAAAGGACTTGGTGGGTACCGACAGCAGCTTTTTCATCAAATACTATGGCGGCCCCGAATGGGATGCCGGGGTCGCTGTGCAGCAGACCAGCGACGGCGGCTACCTGCTCTTGGGCACCAAGGCCACCACTGCCGCCAACCTGACCGAGATCGTCGTGCTCAAGGTCGATACCGCTGGCAATACCGTCTCTGAGCTCAGCCTCGGCGATGGCCAAGCAGCCGCGCTAGAGCCCCGCGCAGATGGCAGTTTTGTCCTCGTGGGCACCGTCGCAGATGCGACAGGCGGCACAGACATGCTGGTCGCAGGCGTGGGCGCAGACGCCTCCTTGCAATGGCGCACGACCCTCGGCCAATCTGGGATCGACGAGCAAGGCATCTCGGCCATCGAGCGCGCCGACGGCGGGCTTGTGATCGTGGGCAAGACCCGCGATGCATCTGGCTTTTGGGATGCGCAGGTGATCTTGGCAAGTGCCACAGGCAGTGCCCAGATCGTCTATCAATATGGCTTCCCCAACAAAAACGAATCCGGGAAATCGGCCTACGAGGTCAAGCCAAACATCTTTTTGATTTGCGGTGAGGGCGATGGCAATGCGACCGGCAAGGACCTCTTCGCCTTGTCGATCATTTCCCCGCAGCAATCGATCGACCAAGTCTGGCGCTGGCAGATCACGGGCGACCAAGCCTGTGTGGGGTTGGCCCCGCTCGGCACAGGGGATTACCTAGTCTTGGGTTTGGAATCCACTGGCAGCGCAAGTCGGCTGGTGAATGCATTGTGGGATCCTGTGAGCCTTGATTCACTTCGGCCCATTCAAGCATTTTCCTTCGGTGCCTACGGAGATTTTTTTGCGACCTCACTCCACCTGCGGCCCTCGGGCGGCAGCGTCTTGGTCGCGGGATATACGCAAGGGCTAGATTTTGCCGTGCTGGAATTGGACAGCACCGGCGCAGTTTTGGGCCAGCAAAGCTACCCCGGCCGCGACGACGAGCGTGCCTACGGCGTCGTGGGGACTATAGATGGTGGATTTGGGCTATTTGGGACTTTGATCAGGTCTGGGACGGGGATGATGATGATGGTGAGGGATCGGGCAACGCTTAAGCGACAATGAAAATGAAGAACAACAGGTACATATCTATTCTCGTATTGGGGTTCTTGCTGTTTGCTTCCTGCGGCCTGAATGGTCAACTGGCCAATGTTACCTATTCTCATCGAATTAATTCCGTCTTTGGTTTTGTCCCTGAAACATGCGGATTGGGTGGACCAGACTACCACATTGACGGAAGCTCCAATGACGATGTAGATTTAACGGCTCGGAACTTCAACATTGCAGTTGATGACTGGTGCACGAACTGCATGTTTGGCAGCAATGTCCTCATCTATACTTGGACGAATACGTCTGCGTACGTCAATAGTATTAATTCCTTCATCCGTGAGGATGGAGGTGGATTTTGCAACTCATGGTATCACGGCTACAATATCACAGGCTCAACATTTTTTCGAAACCTCACCTTTCCAAGTCCTCCGGGAACCTATGCATCTATCCCTTTTTGGATCGGATCCAATGAATGGTATTTGGATCGAGGGTTCACATGGCTCTATACTGGCAATGCAAATCAGATCATTCCCACGACGACAGCACAGAGCGCAAGCTATGGCACAGGCAAAATATGGTCTTGGTCGGTCCCTCTAAATGTAGGGATATGTTCCACTTATGTGTTTGGCACCTGTGGCAGTACAGGAGATACGTATCTCAGATTGTACGGTCCCGACGGTTATACGGTGGTGGCTCAAAACGACAACGGTTGCGGTAACCAGTCCCAAATTACATATTCGCCTACGGTTTCGGGCACCTACTATTTGGAGGTGAGCGATAACGTGCGCTCCTCAGTTTCGAATGGAGGTTCCATCACGTACCAGATTTACAATGCGCCACCAACTGTCGCAAATGGCACGCAAACGATTTGCAGTGGGTCGAGTGCGATTCTCGGTCCGATTACACCATCTGGAGGTATCAGCCCATATACTTATTCCTGGTCTGGCGGGTTGGCATCCACCAACAATCCGACCACGCCAACCTTATCGGGTAGCACCAGCTATATAGTCACGGTCACCGATGTTTGCGCAGCGTCGAATACTGCAAGTTCTATTGTGAATGTTGTTGCACCGCCTACGACAGCCGTTGCCGGACCCGACCAGACCATTTGTATCAGCACAGCGACCATGGCTGCGAACACGGCCCTCAGCGGCACTGGATCGTGGTCGATTGTGAGTGGCTTGGGAGTACTGGGTTCTGGAGGAAGCCCGACAACCACAGTCACCGGACTCGGTTTGGGACCCAATACTTTCCGATGGACGATCTCAAATCCTCCATGTACCGCTTCATTCGATGACATTGTGATCACTAGACTAGCTGCCCCAACCGTCGATGCCGGACCAGATCAGCAAGTATGTGGTGGCAATGCGACGATGGCAGGGAACAATACCAG
>JANORP010000271.1:0-22000 GCA_031415375.1 Bacteroidota bacterium
TCAAACGCCCACTTCAAGACCGCCTGCCGATAGGTCTTCAATTGCTGCTGCGCCAGCAAGATTTGCTCCTTGCCTTTTTCCAGCTCGCTGAAGAGTTCCTCGATCTTGGAGACGATGCGCTCCTGCTCGGCTAGGGGCGGGAGGGGGAAAACAAATAATTTTATCGATGCAATTCCAACGTTTGCCTGGGTTGTTTCGACAACGTATTTCCTTATTTCTTCGGTTACGATTGGTGACAAAGTAAACAAGTATAGATACTCTGATAATACGAGTTTTCTATTTGGCTTTAGGACTGCGCACGAATACGAAACGAGAAACTCCAAATCAAAATCAACCAAAATATTCTTACCGATAGTACCGTACCTTGGGAAAATGATATCTCCTCTCTCAGGTTTGATTTTACGTGATAGCTCATCGTAATCGGCCTTGGAAACAAATTTTGCCTTTTCAAATGAAATCTTGAGGTCATCGGTGAAATCCTTTGTCGAAACATAGGGGTATCCAGATTCTTGCTGCTTCGGCATTTTGTGGTCTATATCACCGATTTTGGTACAGACTTTCCCCAAGGTAGTCCATTCCCACCCCTCCGGCAGCCCCACCGCATTCTCCTTCACGTCCATATCTTCCATAGTCATCATGCCAGTTTCAATAACCAATTGACCAATACCCCCGCCAATATCGCCACCGCATAACTCACCATGGTGCCGACCAAGACATATTCGCTGCGGATCTTTTCATTGGACTGCGCAAAGCGGATGATACTCTTTCCAGTAATCAGAAAGCCGATGGCAGAATATTCGCCCAGCAATACCAGCGTGAAAATAATGACCCGCTCAAACATGCCGATGATGCGGCCACCACGCTCAGCATCTGGCTCGGTGGTGCTCGACGCTGTGCTTTGGGGCGCGGAACGATCGATCCCCTGCAAGCAAAACTTGACCACAAAACTCGTCGGCCAGAGCATGATGATGTATCCCAGTACGATCAAGCTAGCCTTGTAATCCAAGACCATGGTGCTGACCACAACCCAAATCCGATCAAAACCAGGTACAAAAAAGCTCCAGATCAAGAGCGCGGCCACGGCCATCATTACTTTACCAAGGATGCCAAATACTTCCTTTTTTGAAGGCCAATGCTACGGTGCCAAGTGAATACCGATCCCCGCAATCAAGTAAGCAATGCTCAGAACTCCTGTGATTGCCACGTTGAGCGTAAACACAAGTGTAAAGCCCGAGACGATGATGCCCTGCAACAAGGGATGGGCGATCTTTCCGTCCCAACGTTTGAGCACCCTGTTGCCGATCACCAATCCCAAGACCAGCGGAATCAATATTCTTATCAACAGATTCCCATCTGCCGCACTGAAAAACAGGTATGTGCTGCTATTCCCCATAAATCTTGCCAAATCGTTTCACTGCCGACTGAATGGGCCCCCAATTGCCTGCAACGGATCTTTGGTTCACGGCAGATTGGTTGATTTCCAGCATCCTGGCGATTTCAATTTCAGTATATTCTAGCAATTTCAGGTTGATGACCTGGCATTGCAGGGCTGTCGTTTTGGATATGATGGCGTCAAGAAGAGGTGCCATGGTCGCCAACTCCTCCTTGTTTTTGTCGGTGCTCACGATTGCAAGATTCTGTCGGCTATCTTTGAGCAGATCTAGCGCCCTTCCCGAGAGGTGAAAAGCTTCACCATCTGACTCTGCAAGCGTGTCCCCTTCGTAGTCGATGCCACCGACGCCAATGGCGATGCGCACGTCAAATAGCCAATTGGTCAAGAGTATTGCGGGATTCTCACGGTGATAGATGTCATAAGCGGCAGTGGGATTGAGACTCCTGATATAAGTGCGGATAAGCAGCGCAATCTTGAGGGCAAGTTCTGGGTTGGAGATCAAACACTGGAAACTGTCGCCTCTGATCAGTTCACTTTCCATTTCAAAGTCGTTGTCCCATTGCTCCAAAGCTGCTTTGAGCGAACGCATCAGCCACTGACGCGTCTCAGCATCCAGTTTTGAAGACTGAATGATATCACCTGTGATGACTGCGCTGTCCATAGGGTGTGACGTGAAATTCATATCTACAAATATAAGGTCTAGACCTGATATTTCCCAATTATAAGGCTCAGACCTTATAATGCATGAATATAAGCTCTGAGCCTTATATTTTGACGATGGTGTGCGGGCAAAGAAAAGGTGGGTGCTCATGCCGCCAATACCTCATTCATTTCCCCAATAATACCATCCACATCGGCCCCAAACAGGCTCCAAAACTTGCCCAAGCCCCCAGCCGCATTGAACGGACTCAGATCAAAGTCCTCGCGGTCGATGTGAAATGAACCCGCCACGTAGTCGCGGATCATGCGCAGCCATTCCATCTGGGCCTCGGTAAACTTCACGGCACCGGCCTGTTTTGCAAATACCCAGGCCTGGAAATTGCGGGCCACTGTCTGATCGTAGGCCGTCAATTCGGCGTCGATGCCTGCCGCGTGTCGGATCAGGGAGACGAGGGCCACGAGTTCGTTTTGGGGCTGACCTGTGACCTTCTCCAAGCGTTCGTAGGCCCGCCACACGGCCATGGGCGCGAGCGTGGGCTTTTGCGCCTTGAGCGTGGCCGAGAGGTCTTCGATCATCTGATAGCTCAGTTCGCGGCGGCGGTAGGGCTGATCGTAGAAGATTTGCAGGGCCGTGATCGTGTCGCGGTGCGCCGCGATCCAAGCTTGGAAATCATCCACCGTGGCCTGCGCCTGTGCATTGCCCTCGGCCACAAAACCCTCGTGCAGCACCTCGTCGATGTTGACTTCGTCGATGAGCTGATCGTATTTTTTGCGCACCTCCAAGACATATTCCCGGAACTCCGGCTTGTCAAAGGGGGCCGCTGCCTCTCGCAAGATCACCTTGTGCCGCATTGCGATCTCGGCGTCGATGTCGTCGGGGGCCTCGCCGCGCATCTCGGCCTTCACCGCCATCACCATCGCCTCCACGCGGTCGGGATCGTGGGCATTGAGCAGGGCGGCGCTGATCTGTTGCAGGGTCTTGCCGCCGCTGCGCTCGGTGAAATTCGCCTTCTCGCGGGCATTGATCTGTCGGTCGAGGCGGATGAGGCGGTTGGCCAGCGAACTGAAGAGGTCTTCGTGCGTCTTGCCGAGCTGCACGGCCTCCATGAGATCCTTGAGGGAAATGCTAGGATTGCGCTCCAAGGGGCGGCTGTCGGTCTTTTGGCTGCGCTCGACCCCGATGGCGTCGATGATCACAAAATGATCCTTGGTGAATTTGGCGGCGGGCGTCCCTGTAAGGCGAAGCTCCTCCAGGCTGCACGTGCGGGTGCCGCGCCCCTTCATCTCCTCGTAGTAGCTGCGGCTGCGCACGTCGCGCATGAAGAGCAAGACCTCCAACGGGCGGATGTCGGTGCCCGTCGCGATCATATCGACGGTGACGGCGATGCGGGGATAATACTCCCTTCTGAAGTCTCCGAGCACGCTCTTTGGATCTTCTGCGCTTTTGTAGGTGATCTTCTTGCAAAACTTGTTTTCCTCGGCAAATACATCCCGCGCAATATGCACGATGTCCTCGGCATGGCTGTCGCTCTTGGCGAAGATCAGCATCTTGGGCACCTCAAACAGGCCATCTTTGTAGCGGTCGGGGAAGAGCGCGGGTAGATTGGCGCGCACGCGTTGCAGGATGAGCCGAATCTGACTGAGGTTCAGCACGGTCTCGTCGAGTTGTTTGCCTGCGTATTCATGGTCTTCGTCCAGCGTCTGCCAGGTTGTGCGGCGGCTCACGCGTTCGCGGGCGGGCACCATCTCCTGCATGTCGATCACCGCGCCCTGTTGCGTGATTTTGGTCACGATCTCAAAGACGCTGTAAGGCACCAAGACGCCATCCTTCACCGCCTCGACATAACCGTAGTCGCTTACGAGGTTGGAGTTGAAGTAGCCGAATGTGCGGTTGTCGGGCGTGGCTGTGAGGCCGATTTGGAACGCATCAAAATAATCCAGCACCTGCCGCCAGAGGTTGTAGATGCTGCGGTGGCATTCGTCGATCACCACAAAGTCAAAAAACTCGGGCGGAATGCGCTCGCTGTACACCACGGGCATCGGTTCCTTGGGCATCCAGCCTTTTTCGTTCGGATTTTCCTCCTCATTGCCCTCGTCCAGCTCCTCGCCCTTGAGGATCGAATACAGGCGTTGGATCGTGGAGATATAGACTTGGCTGTCTGGGGGAATGAAGGAGCTGTTGAGCCGCGTGACGCCGTAGAGTTCGGGGAAGAGGCGGTTGTCGTCTTGCGGCTCGTAGCGCCTGAACTCCTGCTCTGCCTGCTCGCCGAGGTTCTTGGTATCGACCAGGAAGAGCACACGCTTGCCCTTCGCAAATTTCAGCAGCCGATAAATGGCCGTGATCGCCGTAAATGTCTTGCCCGAACCCGTCGCCATTTGGATCAGCGCCTTGGGCCGGGCCTCCTTGAAGCTCGCCTCCAGGTTCGTGATCGCATTGATCTGGCAATCGCGTAGTCCGCGTAGCGGAAGCGCAGGCAGGTCATGCAAGCGGGCGCGCAAAGTCTTTTTCTCCTTGAGCCACTTGTGCAGCGTCTCAGGCCGCTCAAACGCAAAAATCTCCCGCGAGCGCGGCTTCGGATCGCGGGAATTGGTGAAGCGGGTCACCACGCCCGTGCTCTCATAAACAAAGGGGATCGTTTGGCTCCCCAGGTGCTTGATCGTCGCGGATGCATACTCCGCGCTCTGATCCTCCGCAGCCGAGAGCCGCTGGCCCTCTTCCTCGCGCTTGGACTCGATGATGCCGACGGGTTCGCGCTCGATGAAGAGCATATAGTCCGCCGGGCCCGTGTCAGTGGGGTATTCCCGCACCGCGACCCCCAAAGCAGCGCCCAAGTTCATGCTTTTTTTGTCCTGAATCAGCCATCCGCAAGCAGTCAGCTGCTTGTCGATGCGGTCACGGGCACGCTGCTCTGGGTTTTGGTTCAGGCTCATGCGCGGGTTGGGACGGTTTTTTGGTTGATCGGGGTGCGGGCTGACATCTTGGATGCGTTTTGTGTCTCAAGATAGGGAGGATTTTGGGGAATGCAAGGATTTTGTGCGGGGCAGTAGGAACAGGGCAAGCGCATGAAAATGGCGAGCGGCGGCTTCTGGCCGCACGCTGATCCTGCACGAGCCTCTGGCGGGCATTGAGCGAATCTCGCGATGTAGATGAAATATTCCTTTTCAAAAGGTACTCGACCAGTTGCATCTAAATTTTTTTGTATAAATTCGACCATTACTTGGCAATTCAGTCACCAATAAGGACACCATGTGTGAATCACCAATAGAACCAACGATTAATCTTTGCCGTCAAATGGAACTGGCAGTAACGAGAACATTCTATATCCGTTCTCATTTTACTGCAAGGCCAATTAGCGAGATACTACGTCGATATCCATTGGATCTGCCGGAAAACATACTTAAGGAGATTGGGTTGCCTGAAGGCGATAGCAAAGCTAGAAAACGTGCATTCGAAGCTTGGGCCGGGGCACTCAACAATCGTGGTAAGCTGGCTCGCATGAGCGCCGATAATTTGACATGGTTGCAGAAACCTGAAAACGTAGAGCTATTTGATAAGATCAAATGGAGTGTCGTGAAGCTTCAGGGGCGACTGAAACGATGGGCTCCCGATTGGGAAAAGGACAAACTAAATAACGGGTCTTTCAAAGAGATTCCTTCGCCCTTATTATTGGCAGACCTGAAAGAGTATGTTCTTCGTGGAAATTTCGCGGACAATTACGATGCCACGGTGATCAACGGCATCAAAGAAGACCTGCGTGCCAAAGGTTTCTCAGAGAAACTGATCTCCACGATCAAGCTTTCCGTTCGCATTTGGTTCTTGGATTGGCACTCAGGAGGCATCGATTTCAGAATCAATTTTGAGATTGGCACGCAAGATGACTTGGAGAAAATCGATGACCTTTCGGATTCAGTTTTGGCACGAAATACGGATAGTTTTTTCCCAATTGAGGGGGAAACCCCACTTTCATCTGGAAGCAACGGCGCAAAAGCAGTTTATACCAAAGACGAAGTTGTGGATTCTGTTTCAAACAAGCTTGGCAGGTTGTTATATTCTACGTTTCTAAGCTTGCTGAAGCCTGAAAAAAATCAAACCGTTCTCGATGACAATGATGCTCCGTGTTCCATTGACAAACACTATATGAAAAGATATTGGGATTATTCCAGAAATCTCGTTTGTTATCGAATGCCAAATCTCAATGGTGATGATTTCGTGATTCCGATACCGGAATCAAATCTCAAAGCATGGATTAAGAAGTTCGTTTCAGGAGACATCCTAGATGGGATGATTGAAAAAATCGGCACCCAAGAAATTGATTTGATCGCCCATGGACTGAACGGATGCGCCGCACTTCTGAATGTCGAAGTTAATCCGCAAACCAACTATCCATGGCTGGAGGAAAACCATGACCTTGAGCTGACAAAACTTCATCTTCAAACCCTATGGAAGCTTGCCTTGGTATATTTTGCAGGATTGTCTAAATTAAGCCAGAACTTGGTAAAATTGAGCCTTCGTTTGTCTTCCTATCAAGCATATGACAAATTTTTAGAAGAACCAGAGATCAAAAACTTTCCAGAATATCGGCTTCGGCTGCAAGTTTACATGAATGAATGTTTATTCTCGATCAATGGTGGGACCGATTTAGAACTTAAAGTCTATGGTACTTTTTGGAAAACGCTCAAAGGGGATGAACTAAATATGGAAGTAAGAGGACAAATTGATCAAATCGCAGCCTATATTGAGGGCCGAAAGGAACAACATGCTGAGGAAGAATCGGAAGCACGCAATCGCAAGATTGTTTTGCTTACGATCTACTTTTCAGTGATTTCGCTATTCGCGGGTAACGCCACGACGATCCTCGGCATTGATACAAAGGCCGATCCTAACACTAGGGCGATGCTTGCATTGGGACTATTGTTAATCGCGATAATTGCCCCTATTTACATTTTGATCCTACATAGATGGAATTTTTTTCAGAGGGCCGGCAGGCGGTCTAATACTTAATTCCCCGAAATCTGAATTAGGAATGATCTAGCACTTGCCTATTCTATCCTCTATGGCGATGGATGAAGCGGATATTCCTGCTGATAAACTGGAGGCATATCGAATTCTTGCACCTGGAATGAAGGGTGTAATTGGGCAATTGTTTCCCGTTGGAGGATGAAGGTGTTTTCTTCGCTGATCGGCTGCTCCCGATCCCCCTCCCCAACCCGATTCAAACAAATCTCAAACCCCACCACCTTCCACCCACGATCCTAGCTGAGCCACATCTTCCAATCCCACCGCCCTAGCCTCGCCTGCTTGCACCTAGGCAGTACCTGCGGTGATCAAAATCACAACCAGAACCCATGGAGTCCTTGCAAAATGTCGTCGCGGCGGCATTCATTGCAAGTCTTGCTGCTTATGCGGCCAACTGTCTGAATGCCGACGCCAACGGTGACAAACGCATTTTGCATGGGATGGAGAAATGTCTAGTTTTAAATTGATTTGCCAAAGCCCAGTTTGGGCGATGGTCCTGAACATTATCCCCACATGAAAAAAGTAATCCTCGCTTTTTTGCTCTCATTGCCCCTTGCCAGTCTGTATGCCCAATTCCTCCAAGGTCCTGCGGCCTCCAAGGTCGTCTATGGCGCGGACGCGGTACTCATTTCTGAGCGCACCGGGCATGTACAATACATCCGCTTTGGCGACAAGGCGCCTAGCAGCCTTGAGCAATTGCTGGAGAAACGCAAGCCATGGATGCCGGTGTACAATGGTCCTGTGACTTTCAGAACCAAGTCTGAGATGCGCGACCAAATGGGCATCACGCACCGCCACTTGGAAATGCTGGTGAGTGGCTTGCCGATCGAAGGCGGCATCATCATCACTCACGAGCGCCAAGGTCGTCTGGAAGCCATCAATGGCGACCTCTACCGCGTGAAAGCCAATCCCTCACCTGCACTCACAGAGGGGCAAGCCTTGCAGCGCGCCCTCGACCACGTGGGCGCACAGCGTTACATGTGGGAGCGTGGCGGTATCAAAAACCGTTTCGACACCCAAGTATTGGCCAGTCTTCCCAAAGGCGCACTCGTCTATGCACCCCGCAATGGTACCTACAAAGACGACAATTTCGCGCTGGCTTGGAAATTTGACGTGCATGCCATGAAGCCGCTCAGCCGTGCATGGATCTTTGTCGATGCGCAGACAGGCGAGGTGATCCATACCCTCAACCGCATCCATACCGCAGACGTCGTCGGTACCGCCGTGCCACGGTATGCCACCACGCGCCCCATCACAGCCGATCAGACTGGTCCCGGCAATTTTCGCTTGCGCGAAACTGGCAGAGGCGGCGGCATCAATACCCGCAATTGCCAGACGGGAACCGACTACCTCGCGGCCGTCGATTTCACCGACACCGACAATATCTGGAACAATGTCAATCCACAAATGGACGAGGCTGCGCCCGATGCTCACCTTGGCGCCGAGGCGACTTATGACTATTACCATCTTGTACACAACTGGAACAGTTACGACAACCTCAACTCGCCACTCAACAGCTTTGTACACTATGATTTCCAGTTTGGGAATGCATTTTGGGACGGTACACAGATGACCTATGGCGATGGCGACGGCGGCTTATTCACCGGGCCTTTGACGGCGTTTGATGTCTGTGCACACGAACTCACCCACGGTGTCACCGAATATACGGCCACCCTTGTCTATGCCAACGAACCTGGCGCGCTCAATGAGTCTTTTTCAGACATCTTTGGCACTGTGGTCGAGCACCGCGAGAAACCCACAGCTTGGGGTTGGCTCATCGGCGAGGATGTGACGGCAGGCGCAGCTGGCATTCGCAGCATGTCTGACCCAACCATCTTCCAAAACCCAGGCTGCTACAACGGCACTTGGTGGCAGCCCGGCAACGATGTACACTACAATAGTGGCGTGCAAAACCACTGGTTTTACATCATGGTCGCCGGCGACACCGCCGTGAACGATCTAGGCAATGCCTATTCCGTCGCAGGCTTGGGCTGGACCAAGTCTGAGGCCATCACTTTCCGCAACCTCAGTGTCTATCTCACACCCAATTCACAATACGCCGACGCACGTTTTTATGCCATCCAAGCTGCATCTGATCTCTATGGCGCTTGCAGCAACGAGATGATTCAGACCGCCAATGCTTGGTATGCCGTCGGTGTAGGTGGCCCTTGGACCAATACGCCACTTGCTGCCTTTCAGGCTGCGCCACACACATTTTGCACTGCACCGGCCACGGTGAATTTTGTGAACAATTCCAACTCTGGCGCTAGCTTCATGTGGTATTTTGGTGATGGTGGCACAAGTACCCTTGCCAATCCGACCCATACCTACAATGCACTGGGTAGCTACAATGTGAAACTTGTCGTGACGGGTTGCACGGGTCAAAAAGACTCCCTCATCCAGAGCAGCTATGTCGTCTTGGACACCAATATTGCCTGCTCAGTGACCCTGCCCACCACAGGCAACACCACGGCCAACTACTGTATCGGCAGTGCCATGGATCCCGGCGGCTTCGGTGATTACCCAGACAATGTCACTTCGACTTTGACGATCACACCGCCCGTGGCCGACTGGATCGTCTTGACGTTTAATTCATTTGCGACCGAGGATTTCTTTGATTTTCTCAATGTCTATGACGGCCCTAATATTGGTAGCCCGCTCTTGGGTAGCTTTACTGGGCAGACCGTTCCCGGCCCGATCACAAGCTCGACAGGCAGCCTCACACTTGAGTTTATCTCCGATGGGAGCGTGACCATGGCTGGGTTTGACGTGAGTTGGGAGTGTTTTGTGGCTACAGTTGCCCCCTCGGCTGATTTCAACGCTACGCCTACGGCCACTTGTGACGGCATGGTGACCTTTGACGATGCCAGCACCAATAACCCCAATACTTGGGCCTGGAACTTTGGTGACGGCGGCACATCCACGCTCGTCAATCCATCGCATGCTTACACGACGCCGGGCACTTATACCGTGACGCTCACCGCTTGCAATGGCATCGGCTGTGACACCTATACCTGCACCAATTGCATCACATACGATCCCAATGCGGTCGCTTGCCAGATCACAACCTTGCCCACCACGGGTACCACTACCCTCACCCAATGCGGAGGCACCCTCTTGGACGACGGCGGCAATGGAAATTATTCAGACAATGTGAACAGCATGGCCATTTTCAGCCCGCCCGGTGCGACACAAGTAGAGCTGTACTTCTCACTGTTTGAGATCGAATCAGGGTTTGACAACGTAAATATCTATGATGGCAATGGCACAGGTGGCACGCTGCTGGGAAGCTTTACGGGGAATATACTGCCCAATGGAGGAGCACCATTTGTATCCACAGGCAATGCGCTCACGCTGGAGTTTACCTCCGACCCGAGCGTGACCTATCAAGGATTTGAAGTGCATTGGAGTTCGACGGGTGCGACGACAGGGCCTACGGCCATGTTCACAGCACCAGTGCAGGCCACCAATGGCCAGATTCTGAGCTTCACCGATCAAAGCACAAATGCTGTGAGCTGGGCTTGGGACTTTGGCGATGGCAATACCTCGACCTTGCAAAACCCGACCCACGGCTACGCGATTGGAGGCGTTTACAACGCCACGCTCACAGTCACCAATGCCAACGGTTGCAAAGCTGTCCACGATCAAAACATCTACATCGACTTGGTCGCTACAAGCAACGCGCTGGGCATGGCCCTCGACTTATGGCCCAATCCCGCCAATGACCAAGTGCATCTCAACCTGAGATTGGCACTCATGACCGACTTGAAAATCAAGGTGATGAGCGCCTTAGGGCAGGTCGTCTATGAGGAGCAGGTCACGGGTGTGGATGGATTGAGCCGTGTCTTGGACTTGGCGAAATGCAGCAAAGGCATGTATTTTGTAAAGGTGGAAACAGCCCAAGGACAACTCGTGCGCAAGCTCGTGTTGGAATAAGCGGTTTTCTGGACATCGACAATGGCGGATGCATGCGGCTTAGGCTGGGTGCATCCGCCATTGCCAATTCAATTGAGTGTGTAACAATCTGGGGGAGACGAATGAATCGACCCCGAGTCCTCTGCCTGTCCCGCAGCAAGGCGGGGGCCGAAGGACGATCGACCCTTTGCCTATGGCATAAACTACTCAATATCAACGACTAAAAGACGCAATTGTCAGAGGCAAACGCCTGTCCCGCAGAAGGCGGGGGTCGATAGCCCAACGGCTCCCGCCTTGCGAAACAGGCGCCAGCCGTGGGCTCCCCTGAGATGTTACACACTCAATTCGATGGGCAGGTGTCGTATTAATTGTTCGTTCGATGCCTGTCTCCGAGGCGTCAAACTGTCTAGTTTCTTGGATGACCTCCATATTTTTTGCAACTTGCTGATAGTTGTAGGAAAATTGGTAATGGAATATGCGCAAGACAGTCACGTCGCTCTTCATCGGGCTCGCTTTCAGTTGTGGTGTTGGTGGTACCTTGGTTGCTCAGAAGCCGCAATCTCCTCGCAGTTTTGAGATTCCCTTGGGAATCGAGGAGCCTTGGGAGTTGCGTGACGATATGCGAATGAGCACTTGGACGGGCAAGCCGCTCGCCTTGTACAATTTGCGCGAACCAGCGCAACACAGCGATCCCGAGACGGCGGCTCGCATCTTCATGCAAGGGAGGGCCTCGATGCTGGGCCTGCAAGATCCAGAATTGCACGACCTCACATTGCGCATCAGCCGGGGCAGCCTTGCTGGCACCAACTTGCGCTTCTCCCAATTTTTCAAAGGGGTGCAGGTCTATGAAAGTGAGACTGTGCTCAATCTTTCGCCCGACCATTTCTTCACATTCATGATGAATGGGTACAAGGCAATCCCAGCAGCGTTTGACGTGCAGCCCACCCTCGGGCAGGCACAGGCGCGTGATCTCATCGCCAACTATATAGGCCTCGCAGGTCAGGTCGATCTGGACCAGACCAAACTCGTGGTCTATCATGCACACGCGACCACGCGACTTGCATGGCATGTGCGCTTGGTGGGCGAGCAGCCCATTGGTGATTGGGAGGCTTTGGTCGATGCAAAAACCTCCGAGATCTTCAAATGCAAAGACATCTCCTGCTATTGCGCGCCGAGAGATCACGGCACCGAGCCGACAGGCTTAGCGCTGCAGCCTATCATGGGCATCAGCGCAGGCGACGATTGCGTCGATGCACCCTTGTTGCCACCACCTCCGGCGGTAGTGAACGGCACAGGTAGCACATTTGACCCTGATCCACTCAGCACTGCTGGCGCTGCCTATGCGGGCGCCTACGTCGATGGCAGTGATGCTACCAATGCGAGCCTGCAAGCACAGGTACTCACCAAAACCCTCAACAGCATCACCTTCAATGCTGGCGTCCATAGCTTGGTCGGCCCCTACGCCGAGATCATGGACTTCGAGGCCCCCAACAAGGGCTTGTTTACCCAAGCGAGTTCGGCATTTACGTTTGACCGCTCACAAGACGGGTTTGAGGCTGCGATGACCTATTACCAATTGGATCAGTCCCTGCGGTATATCAATATCACCCTTGGCATTTCGCTCATGCCATTCCAGTATGCAGGGGGCATGCGATTTGACCCTTCTGGCCTCTCTGGTGCCGACAACTCTCACTATCTGGGCGGCACTGGCCGCATCGCGTTTGGCGAAGGCGGTGTCGATGACGCCGAAGATGCTGATGTGATTTTGCATGAATTGGGCCATGGGCTGCACGACTGGGCCACGAGTGGCAACCTCTCACAAGTGAATGGATTGAGTGAAGGATGTGGGGACTATTGGGCACAAAGTTACAGCCGGTCGGTGGCAGTCTGGACCTCCGCACAACCTGCTTATCAATATGTCTTTAGCTGGGACGGTCACAATCCTTTTTGGGGAGGTCGCACGACCAATTATGGGGCCTTGTATCCGGGCGGGTTGGTAAACCAAATCCATACCGATGGACAGATCTGGGCGACTTGCCTTATGAAAATCTACGATGCCATCGGTCGCACCAAGACCGACATGGCCTTTTTGGAGGGCCTGATGCTCACCAACGGCACCACCAATCAGCAGGATGCCGCCATCGCTTTCAGGCAAGCGGGCATCAACATGGGCTATACCAGCGCCGAGCTGACCCAAATCACAAATTTCTTGACGGGTTGCGGCTATATCTTGCCGCCCCTTCCCGTCCCCGTCGTGTATGGCAGCTTCGTAGGCCACCGACTCAATGCGCAATATGTCAATATCGATTGGGAAACGGCCTCTGAGTCCCAAAGCAGCGGTTTTGAGGTGCAGCGCCGCTTGTCTTCCGAGACTGAGTTTGCCGATGTGGGTTTTGTGCGTGGGCACGGGACCACCGACCAAAGCACGGCCTATACCTTCCAAGACATCAATCCCAGCGCCGAGGTGAGCTACTATCGCCTGCGACAGCTGGATTTGGATGGGGTGAGCCACCTCTCTGAGGTCTTGGCAGTTGCGGGCAGCGGGCAGCAAGGGTTTGGCTTTGGCGTCAACCCCAATCCTGTCAAGGATCGTCTGGAGGTGGTTGCGGTGGGCTTGGGCAGTGCCGACCAGCATTTCCAATTTCGCATCTTGGACCTTGCGGGCAGGTTGATGTTGCAAGGCGATGTGCAACAAAATGGCCGCCTGGAGATTCCTGGCGTAGGAGAGCTGGCACCGGGTGTCTATCTGCTGGAATTGGTGGCCGCAGGGCAAAGTGCCGTGCAGAGATTTGTGAAGGAATAAGCACGCTGGGTGAAGGCCCGCGCATGTCAATTTGAAATCGCCCGCGACGTACTTGCGGGCGATTTTGTTGAAATATTAAACGATTGCAAATTTCCATAGTCCAAATGCAAATCGTAAATTGATCGCTATGAAACATTTGATCACGGTCTTGATGCTGCTTCCCTTGGTTGCCTTTGGGCAGGCCAAATACTATCTGGCTGCTGCGGGCAATGACAATGCCAGCGGCACGACTGCTGCGACAGCTTGGAAGACGATCGGCAAGCTCAATACGGCCACTTATGCGCCAGGTGACAGCGTGTTTTTTATGGCGGGTGATACTTTTCGTGGGGCGATCACGGTGCATCAGTCGGGCTCCCCGGCGGGCCGCATCGTATTCACCTCCTATGGTGCGGGTGCCCGGGCTGTAATCAGCGGTGCGATGCAACTGCCCACTTGGACGCAGCACGGAGACACTTTTGAAACGCAAGTGCCCCTGGCCGTGCGCAATTTCTTTGCAGGGGGGCAGGAGCAGGAATTGGCGCGTTTCCCCAATGCGCACCAATACTTGTGGCTTGACTCTGCACGCACAAATTATTTATTGGACAATGATCTATTGGCCATTGCTCCCAATAAGGTAAGCGGTTCGCGGGTATGTGTGCATACTGCGCAATGGGCTTGGGAAAAGTCTGTCGTTCAGGGATTTGTGCTCGATACGCTCAAATTCCAAACCAATTTCACCTTGTCTGCCTTGGATGGCTACGGTTATTTTCTCTATGACAACCTCACACATTTGGACACGGTTGGCGAATGGAAATATGTGAATGGCAGCCAACGCCTTTGGTATATGCCGCCCACTGGGCAGCACCCCAATAACTTGGATTGCGAAGCCTCGGTCTATAATTTTGGCATACAGCTCGACAACGACATGTGTTACGTGAGCATCGAAAACCTTGCATTTGAGCGGCAGGGATCCCATGGTGTGTTTTTCCCGAATGGCGGCTCCCGCTACAATGTCGTCAACAATTGCGTTTTTCACCACCAACTCAACCACGGTGTGCAAGACCAAGGGAAATACAATGAAATTGCCAACAGCGCATTTGAAGGCATCGGTGGGATTGCCATCTATGTGAATACCACAGGTGGCAATTGCAGCATCCACCACAATACATTTCACAAGATCGGCATGCATCCCAACTATGGCATTGGCGGGCAGATCAATCTTTCAGCGATCAAGCTGGCATTTGTCGATAGCTGTATTGTGCATCACAACGACATCGACAGCGTTGGATATTGCGGCATCTCTGCAGATGGGGCCTATCACATGGTCGAGCGCAATGTCGTGCATCATGCCATGTTGTGGAACAACGACGGCGCTGGGCTACATGCCTTTGGGATCGGCAGCCATCACTCGACCTTTCAAAACAATTTTGTAACCGAGAGTGATGGCTCATTGGAGGGAACCAACAACGGGGATTTCATCACGCCAGCGATATATTTCGATTTTGAGGTGCATGACATGTTGGTGAAGGAAAACTCCATCTACAACCACAAGGAAAGAGGCATCTTCCAAAACAGCGGCAATGTGAACAATTCCATCCTCGACAATGTAGTCTATGGGAGTTTGTATGGCCTCGATCTCAATGGAAGCCCTGCGATTCAGACTCCGCAAACGGGTTTTGTGGTCAAGCACAATACCTTTTTTGCGCTGACCAACTTGTCCTATTGCATCCGGCAGATCGACTACACCAACACCTTCAATACGGGCATCATCGATTCCAATTATTATTTCCAGCCCTACAACGCCAATCAATATGCCCTGCGCATGGTCGGCATGGCACCTACGCCATACAGCTTTGCTGCATGGCAAGCCACAGGAAATGATCTCCATACCCAAAGCAGTTTTGTGAGCTGGGCTACGAACCAAAACAATGCGAGGCTGTTTATCAATGCCTCGGATACTGGGCTTTACAGGCTTCTGGACGACTCCTTGTATTTGGATTTAGACAGCGTCCTCTATTGCGGAGCCGTCTATTTGGCACCTTATACTTCCAAAATACTGATCAATACGATGACACTCTGCAATCCAGTTGCAGCGCAACAGCCTGAGTTGAATCGCTTTATTGTTTATCCCAATCCCACCACGGGCGATTTTGTCTTGCGCGTGGAAGCCGATTGGATCGGCGCGCAATACCGTCTGCTCAATGCCCTCGGTCAGCCGATTGTCTCGGGGCAGATTGCTGCGACAGACCAGTCATTTGATTTGCGAATGGCCGCGCGCGGGATGTATTTGTTGGAACTGACTGGGCCTAGTCGGGAAGTGGTGCGGGTGATCAAGCAATAGGACTGCTTTCAGCTATCGGAAACTGCACCGCATCGGATTCGACTTTCCATTTGCAAGCCTTCAAAATCGATGGTCTGCGTAGATTCATTGATTCTACCACAACGGGACTTGGTTGTTTTTGCTAAATTGCGCCATGGAGCTCAACTTCAAATCGTTTGGATCGGGGCCTGCCTTGATCATTTTACATGGCTTATTTGGCTCGCTCGACAACTGGCAGGGCCTCGCCAAGCAGTATTCTGAGGAATTCAGCGTATTCATTGTCGATCAGCGCAACCATGGAAAGTCCCCGCATACCGACACGCCCTTCACCTACGCACAATTGGCGCAGGACCTGCATGAATTCATGGGGCAGCAGGGCATGTACACCGCCAATCTCATCGGCCACTCGATGGGAGGGAAGGCAGTGATGCAATTTGCGGTCGAGCATGAATATATGGTCGAGAAGCTGATCGTAGCTGATATGGGCATCGCTGCCAATGACTTTCGGCATACGGAGATCATCGACGCCTTGGTGGCTTTTCCATTTGATGCCATCACCGAACGCAAGCTTGCCGACGAATGGCTCGCTGAGCGCATTCCAGATTTTGGAGTGCGCCAATTTTTGCTCAAAAACCTCGATCGGCGCGCCGACAAGGGCTTTGATTGGAAATTTAACTTGGCAGTCCTGCACCGAGACTACAAGAATATTTTGGCCGAGATTGCCTCCCCCCAATCTGTCGATGTCCCGACCCTGTTTATCAGAGGTGGGAAATCTGACTATGTGCTGGACGCCGATTTCCCCGCCATTCACAAGGTCTTCCCCAACGCCCGATTGGACACCGTCGAAGGTGCAGGACACTGGTTGCACGCCGAGCAGCCGGAGGCATTTTTCCAGAAGACCATGGCCTTTTTGAAGGGGAATTGATGCGAATTGTGTAAAAGCAAACGACACAAAGCTTGCCCGATGCAGCCTTGTGTCGTTGGTCTGAACCTTCATTTTAGGAATCAAATTTCCGCAAATACGCGCTTGACCTTGGCAGTAGCCGTCATGATCGGCTCCATCGCTACCCTGGCCGCGCTCACTCTTGCCGTGGCCTGTGCAAACCGCATTTTGCCATCTTTTTCGCCCGCTTCTACCACCAAGCTATCGATCACCTGATCGGCTGGCAGCGCGGCGACGACGACGAGCTGTGTGGTCGGGAAATAAGGCAATGCGTTGGTTTGTTGGCATGAGAAAGTAAGGATCGCAAGGAACACTAGGCCCATCATGAATCTCAAACGAGGTCGTCGATAGAAGCAATTTTTCATAAATGTTTCGAATTTGAAGATTGATACCAGCACTTGGGGAAAGGTAACCTCGTCCAGAACGAATTATTTTTCGGGATTATTGCCGTCGTCTGTATCTTGGAGGCTTAAACCGAATGCGATGCTCAACACTGAATACCCCCATAAGCCTTATCGACCGCAGCAATACCCCGTCTCAGAGATGCAGGCGCGTGCAGCAGCGTTTTATGAACTAATGCAGCAACGTAGGAGTTTACGCTTTTTTAGCGATGAGCCTGTGCCGCAAGCTTTGATGGATCAGTTGATCCTCACTGCTGCGACGGCGCCCTCGGGTGCGCACAAGCAGCCATGGACGTTTTGCTTGGTCGGCAATCCAGACATCAAGCGGCAGATCCGTGAGGCAGCAGAGCAGGAGGAATTTGAGAGCTACAATGGCCGCATGACGCCGGAGTGGTTGCGCGACCTCGCGCCACTCGGCACCGATTGGCACAAACCATTTCTGGAAACGGCACCTTGGCTCGTCATAGTCTTCAAGCGCAACTTCGACTATGTCGATGGTGAGAAGCAAAAAAACTATTATGTATTGGAGTCCTTGGGAATTGCTTGTGGATTTTTCCTAGCAGCTGTGCACAACGCGGGTTTGGTCGCCCTCACACATACGCCGAGCCCCATGGATTTTCTCAGCAAGATTCTCGGTCGCCCCGACAACGAGCGACCCTTCCTTTTGATCCCTGTGGGCTATCCAGCAGCAGATGCGACCGTGCCAGACATCCACCGCAAGTCATTGGAGGATGTGCGCATCTTGTATTGAGCAAAAAACCTTTGCTCCAAACTGCTCAGATTTGCCTAAATCGCAGCCATGAACAAGGGGATCGCCTACATGGGCATATCGATTTTCTTTTTTGCGATCATGAATGTCGCGATCAAGTACGTTGAGCATTTGCCCACGTTGGAATTGGTCCTGTTTCGGGCGCTGATCGCGGCGAGCATTGCTTTTGTGACACTCAAATTCAAGCGTATTCCCGTCTGGGGCAACCGCCGTACCTTACTTTTATTGCGGGGCTTGCTTGGGTTTGTAGCCCTGAGCCTCTTCATTGCCTCGATCCAGCACATGCCTCTGGCCACTGCCCTTATCCTCCAATATATGTCCCCATTTTTTGTGGCGATTTTGGGCATTTTTATCCTCAAAGAGCGCATGCGGCCCATTCAATGGCTGTTTTTTGCGCTTGCTTTCACAGGGGTAGCGATGATCAAGGGCTTTGACCCCAATGTAAAAATGCTCTTCTTGATCATGGGTGTCGTGTCATGCATCTTCTCTGCGATGGCCTATACCACCGTACGTTTCCTCAAAGACACCGATCATCCACTCGTCGTCGTGTTTTATTTCCCGCTTGTGACGATCCCGATCGCGCTCCTTTTGATGGGCGTGAATACCCAGCTGCCGACAGGGATCGAGGGCTTCGGATGGGAGATGCCCATGGGCAACGATTGGATTTGGGTACTGGTCATGGGAGTCTTCGCACAGCTAGGGCAGGTCTATATGACCATGGCGCTCCACCTGGAAAAGGCCAATGTCGTGAGCAGCATGAGCTATCTCGGCATCGTCTTTGGGATGGGTTTTGGCTATTTCCTCTTTGGCGAAAGTTATTCCTTGCCAGCATTTGGCGGCATCGCTTTGGTGCTGACGGGGGTCTTGCTGAATGTGTTCAGCCGAAAAGGCTAAGCCACGGTTGGATTCATTTGCAAGGCCACCAACTTACTGTAGTAGCCTTCTGCATTGGCGATGAGTTCATCGTGACTGCCTGACTCAACGATTTGGCCATGGTCGAGCACATAGATGCGATCGACATTGCGTATCGTGCCGAGGCGGTGGGCGATGATGAGGGTCGTGCGGCCGACCATCAAGGTGTCGAGCGCCTGTTGTACAAGGTGCTCCGAACCCGCGTCCAAACTGCTGGTCGCCTCATCCAAGATCAAGATCGCAGGGTTTTTCAAGATCGCTCTTGCAATGGCGATGCGCTGCCGTTGGCCACCTGAGAGCTTCACACCCCGGTCACCGACGAGGGTGTCAAAACCTTCAGGGAACTCTTGGATAAACTCCAAGGCATTCGCCTGCTGGGCCGCTTCTTTGATCTCAGCATCGGTCGCGCCTTGCTTGCCATAGCCGATATTTTCTTTGATCGAGCCGCCAAACAAGATCACCTCTTGCGGCACGATGCCGATATGGCGACGCAGATGGTGCAAATCATATTCCTTGACAGACTTGCCATCCACCAAGATTTGGCCGCCGTTGATGTCATAAAAGCGCATGAGTAGCTGGGCAATCGTCGATTTGCCAGCGCCGCTGCTGCCTGCCAAGGCGATCTTTTCGCCGGCTGCCAGATGAAGGTTGATGCCTTTGAGGACCTCGACATCGGGGCGCGTCTCATAGGTGAATTGGACGTCTTGGAATGAAATCTCTCCATTGATCGTGGCACCTGCTGCCACCGGACCTTTTGGAAGGACAGCCTCAGACTGCTCGTTCAGGATCTCATGCATGCGCTCGGTTGCGCCCACAGCCTTCGCAATGGAGGCATAGACGTCGGGCAATCCGCCGACGGAGCCACCGATAAAGGCCATGAACATGATGAAGGAAAGCAAGTCTCCCACGCCCATCGTGCCGGCCATCACCATTTGCCCGCCTTTCCACATGATGAGCACAAAGCAGCCAAACAGCGAGAAAATCACGAAGGAGATCAAAAAACCACGGTAGGTATCTGTGCGCACGGCTGTCTGCACGAGTATGCGTAACTTTTCACTGTAGCGGCTTGTCTCCATCCATTCGTTGGTAAATGCCTTCACAATGCTAATGTTGTGCAGCCCTTCGTCGAGGACCACATTGGTCTCCGCGAGGCCATCTTGCGTCTTTTTGGAATTTTTGCGGATGAAGCGCCCGAAAACCACAGCGACGAGTATCAATGGTGGGAAGATCATGAGCATGAAAAGCGCCAAGGTCGGCGTCTTCCAAAGGATAAATGTGATGCCACCAATGAGCGTGGCGATCTGCCTGAAAAACTCTGCAATGCTGATCGAGAGCACGTCATGCACCTGCTGCACGTCAGACGTCAGGCGGCTCGTGAGTTCGCCGACCCGCCGACGCTCAAAAAAATTGATGGGGAGCGACATCATTTTCCCAAAGAGATCTTGTCGGATGTCGGCCATAGTGCGCTGGGTCACGAGGGAAAACGTGTAGATGCGCAAGAATGAAAAGATCATTTGGCCGACGACGATGGCTGCGAGGAGGAGTGCGATCTGGTCGAGGTCTTGCAGAAACCAATCGTCTTTGCCGGTGGCCGCGTTGAGCAAGGGGCCGAGGACATAGACAAAGCCTAGCGAGGTCAGGGTGGAGAGCAGCAAAAAAACCATGCCAAGGCCATAGATGCCACGGTATGGTCGCAAATAGCTCAGCATTTTGCGAGCCGTCTTCATGCCCTCTTTGGTGATGCGAGGCCTCTCCTTCTTTTCAGATCGGTCACGCTGCTTGAATAATCCTGGTCCAGCCATGTTTTTCTATTCCGTTTCACCTGGGAACCTACCCAAGGGCCATCTGCCCCTCATATTGGAAGCAAGCGGCAAAGCTAGGAAAATTTCAGCATTTTCAGGACCGCGAATCGTGGCCTCGTGAGCGAGACTTCTGAAAAAGACATGTTTTTGTTGGTGCTGTCTATTATATTTGGGCAATTGGTGTAGTGAGTGATGATGAAATGTACAATAATGATGGTGGTCCTGGCCTTGGCTGGGATTGTGTGCTATGGCCAAACCGATGGCGGATTGGATGCCATAGAGTCTGGTGTGACCCTGAGATTGGCAGCGCCGATCAGTCCAGATGGCATACGCAAGGTCTTTTTGGAGGTGCAAACCAACGATGTCTATGAATGTGCCAACTTCGTTGTGGAGCACGATGCCAATTTTGAAGCTGGTAGGCTGGCAGTGCAGCTCAAGGGCGTGCGTCGCACCAGTCCCTGCGCGCAAGGCATGGCTGCAGCCCTGGGCCGCATCGACCTCACCGGGATGAAAAAAGGGAGCTACGAAGTGCGCTTCACCATCAACCGTCAAGTATTCAAAGCCAAATTGGCGGTTGCCGATAGCAGTTATGATTTTCGCATTCCATCTGAGAATCCGATTTTGTTTCGCATCTTCAACAGCCGCCTCAACCTGATCCCTGAAAATGCCATCTGGGGCAAGTGCGAATACAAAGACGTCAAGCAGAAACAAGACGCCCTCAAATTCATGGCAGAGTTGGAGAAAGCAGGAGCCGTCAAAACCCTGCTGCCAGTGGGGAACTATGACGAGTTCTATCTCCATAGCCCAGGTGTCACGGAACCCAAAACACTTCCTGGCGACCGCTACGAATATCCCTTTGTCTATCACTATGTCGGCGACGCCGCCGTTTTGCAAGAGATCATGAATGCCTTTCGCGATCGG
The DNA here is from genome assembly GCA_031415375.1 of Bacteroidota bacterium. Taxonomy (GTDB): domain Bacteria; phylum Bacteroidota; class Bacteroidia; order J057; family JADKCL01; genus JADKCL01. The sequence continues at coordinate 21,836 of JANORP010000271.1, forward strand.
CTCAAGATCAGCCTGCGGACGACCAAAGGTGAGACCTATACCAATTTTTGAGGGGTTTCGCAGCGCTGGCTTGGTTTTGCCAAGTAGATGTACCCCGATCCCGTGCTGAGATCGATTGCTACCCTTGTTCAAATCTGTGTAGGAATCTAGCGCTTGCAAATCGAC
>JANORP010000272.1:0-11264 GCA_031415375.1 Bacteroidota bacterium
GACCTCTCAGCAACAAAGATCAAGGACTTGGGTCCCTTGGGCAGCCTCACAAAACTACGTGAATTGCGGTTGCGTGGCTTGGAAATCATTAGCTTGGCCCCTTTGGCCGACCTCGATGATCTCAGGCATATCGACTTGGAAGGCAGCAAGTTTCCCGATGTTTCTGCCTTGGGTGGGCTTGGTAGCCTGCGCAGTCTGAGCCTAGAAGCATGCGTGATCGCTGACCTCGCCGCTCTGAGCACACTCACGAGACTGCATGAATTGAACCTGTGCGAAACACAAGTTCAAAACGCATCCTTCCTTTCCAATATGTCCAAGCTACTGCACTTGGATCTTAGCCTGACGCAAATCGAGGACTTTACACCTGTGCGTGACCTCGGCAAACTGGAAGGTCTGTTTCTTGGCGGATGCAAAATCAAGGATTTGAGCATTCTGAGTGGGCTTCAATCCCTTGAATTGCTAGATCTTTCAGAAACTGAAGTTACTGAACTTGCGCCGCTTGCAGCCTTGAAGGAATTGCGTTACCTCGACTTGAGCGAATCTACCGCCGATGATCTCTCGGCATTGAAGGGACTCAAGCGCCTGCAAGACCTCATTTTGTCGCTAGCCCCGGTCACCGACCTGTCGCCGCTGCGCAAGCGCATCGACAAAGGACTGGAAGTCGTCGTCAATGGCTGCCATTTGCTCAATCCCCCGCAAGATATTGCAGATCAGGGGCGTAAAGCAATGCTGCGCTGGTGGAAAGTGCAGTCAAACTGATATTGATGACTTTGTAGGGATGATGATGCCGCAGGCTTCATGTCCCAAAGAGGCATCCTGCCGAATCCGATCATGGCTAAAATAGCAGGAGAGGAGGAGTCGGGAGATGCTTGTCGAAATTTCATTCCTTATAACAGAACGCTATAGTGGACTGTCCACCAGGTACTCAGAATCCTGTTTATTTTTATCCTAGTATTTGTTTCTATTTCCAAGAATTAACTGTACCTTTGCCGTTCAATTTTTTGAAGCGTTCATTCTCAAGCGGATATGGCGAAATTGGTAGACGCGCTAGATTTAGGATCTGGTGCCGCAAGGCGTGGGGGTTCGAGTCCCTTTATCCGCACTTTTAGTTCAATCTCTTAATCTTGTACTGTCTTGGAAATCAAGCAAGAAAAAACTGGAGACCTCACAGGTAAGCTCACCGTGCTGATTGCACCTGAGGATTACCGCGATCAGGTCAACACCGTCCTCAAGGACTACGCCAAAAAAGCCAATATCAAAGGCTTTAGAAAAGGCATGGTGCCCACGAGCATCGTCCGTAAGATGTTTGGCAAGGGTGTGATTTTTGAAGAACTCAACAAGATTGTAGGCAAAGCGCTCAATGATTTTGTGAGCGAGGAGCGCCTTGCGCTGGTTGGCGAGCCATTGCCATCCGTCAACAATATCGAGCTGGATCCTGAACAAGACCTCACATACGAGTTGGGTTTTGATATTGGGCTTGTGGGTGAGTTTAGTGTCGATTACCAACTCGCTGGCAATCAGCCGATCTATAAAGTTGTCGCAGACGATAGCCTGATCGACAAGGAAATCGAAGGCATGCGCACGCAGCAAGGCGAGATGTCCAATCCAGATGAGAGCCAAGAAGGCGATACATTGTTTGGCAAGCTTTGGGAGGTAGATGCTGCTGGCGATGTCGTCGCAGATGGTCTGGAGCGCATGTATGCACTCAACCCCGAGCGTATCGCAAGCGATGCCCTCAAAAATGAAATGGGCAATGGCAAAAAGGCCGATGATCGTCTGTCATTGAAGATGTCCGACATTTCTGATGACGACGCTGAGATTCGTGACATCTGGGAAAAGAATGTCTCTGGAGAGCAAATCAAGGAAATCAGCGACAGCGAACTCGAAGACATCAAAGCAAAGGCTTTTGTGTTTGAGGTACGTAAAATCAACCGAATTGAGAAATTGCCACTCGACCAAGCTTTGTTTGACAAAGTGCTAGGTGAAGGCGCCGTTTCCTCGCTTTCCGATTTCCGTGATCGCATCGCCGAGGATATCGAGAAGCACCTCAATTCACAAGCTCTCAAGCTCTACCGCTCTATGACCATTCGCTCGCTCGTCGAGGGAACCCAGGTCGATTTGCCGATGGAGTTCATGAAGCGTTGGCTCATCGCCACCCGCGAACAGATTACCGATGCCAATATCGAAAACGTCTTTGAACCGTTTTTGCGTTCCTACAAATGGAAGGCGATCGTCGAGAAGATGCAGGAAGAGAATGAGCAGGTCAAGGTAAACCAAGAAAACCTCATCGACCGTGCAAAGTTGATGGTCAAAAATCAATTTGGTGCGATGCTTGGCGAAGGTGACGATAGCCGCCTCGACAGCTTTGTGCAATATTATCTCCAAGATGAGAAAATGATGCAACGCCTTTTTGATGACGAATTAGAAGACAGGGTCTTCGCACATATTAATGCAATGAATGCTGCTGTAGAAGAGGAAACTACGGGATCTGACTTCATCCAAAAGTTGAAGGAAGAGAACAATTCCAACCGCTAAGGTAGCTTCCCATCGGGCTTTTTTGGCTGGAACATGACCGAGAAATTTCTTGGATTGTGTTCCAGCCTTTTTTTTTCAGTGCATACACTTTCACGTTGATAGCCACTTTCCAGACGTCGAGGGAAAGGCTTGGTGCTGTGGTGTTCCGGAACAAAAAAGGCTGCGATGCAGTCTTTTTTGCTTTGATATCCCGACCTTTTCATTTATCTTATGCTGTCAATCGCAGAGTCTATTTTATATGAAAGCACGCCTTACCTTTTTTGCTTGTTTGTGGATGTTGATCGCCTCCTATGGGACGCTGCTAGCTACCGAGCCTGTCGAATCCAACGTATTGCGTTTCACTGAAAACCGTGGCCAATATGTCACCACAGACGGGAATCTTGCCACTAGAGTCCTGTTTAAGGCCCAAGGAGCCGGTTCCGATATCTATCTCACGGGTCACGGGATGAGCTTTGTCATCGTGTCTATGGACCTCCACGAGCAAGCATTTCACGATATGGAGGGGGAGATGGCGGAGAAAATGCGGATGAAAAACGCGCAGTTGAGGCTGGAGCGCATTGACATGCATTTTGTGGAGATGAATCCGGCAGCAAAGGTGATCCATGGCGAAGCGTTTCATTCCTACGACAATTTTTATTACAATCATTGTCCTGAGGGCATTACGCATGTGCCAAGCTATAGCGATATCACCTATCAAGATATCTATCCCAATATTGATTGGCATATTTCCACAAAGGATGGACAGCTGAAAACGGAATTCATTGTGCATCCTGGAGGTGACCCCGCTGCGATCCAATTCAGGATCGAGGGCGATCAATCGCATGGAATACTGGCCGACGGGAGCTTGGAAATCACTGGCCTTACTGGCCATATCAATGACGCGGCACCCTTTGGCCTTCAAGGCAGCCGACTAGTCGATGCGCAATACATCACGCACGGTTCCGGAATTCGTCTGCAAGTCGGTAACTATGACCACGATGCCGATCTTGTGATCGATCCTTGGACGAGGATCTATTCCACGTTTTTTGGCTCGTCGGCCGATGAGTGGTACCTCGGTCACGTGACAGCAACTGACCTCACTGGCATGATGTACCTTGCAGGCCATACCTCTGGCACCAATTTTCCTGCTACTGTAGGCATGTTCCAGACTGCCAATGCAGGGTCCAACGATGGGTTTGTTGCCAAGCTCAACAATAGCGGCGCAAGACAGTGGTGTACCTACTACGGAGGTAACGGCAGTGAGGGCGGGATCGCCTTCAAAGCGGGCTTATGCGTCGATCCCAGCAGCAATGTCTGGTTTGCGACCGTGACATCGAGTGCAAATTTCCCTGTCACTGCAGGCTGCTTTCAGCCCGCGCTGTCTGCGGGGCCAGACGCTGCACTTGTAAAGCTCAACAGTGCTGGTACGCGCCTCTATGCAACTTTCTTTGGGGGAAATGGCGATGAAAGCCCAGGAATATCACGATGGGGCGCCAACTCTGCACCGGCGATCGCCAGCGATGGTAGTGGCAATATTTTCATGACGGGTCTTTCACAAAGTTCCAACTTGCCCACGACGGCAGGCTGTTTTCAAGCGGCCGCCGCAGGTGGCACCGATGCCTACCTGGTCAAGTGGAGCAATGCAGGCGCTCGCCTATACTGCTCCTACATGGGCGGGAGCAGCAATGAGGAGGCTGCAGCAGTAGGAATTGCGGTCGATGCGAGTGGCAATGCTTGGATGACAGGCTGCACGGCAAGCAGCAATTTCCCAACAACTGTAGGGGCGTTCCAGACGGCGTTTGCAGGCACCTACGACCAGTATCTGGTGAAGTGGAGCAATGCTTGCGCAATGCTCTTTTCTACTTACTATGGTGGCAGCAACGATGAGGGAGTCCTGTGCGATGTCGATGTCACCGCTGGTGGCGACGTCTGGATGGGTGTTTTCGTGCAAAGCACCGACTTCCCAGTGACGGCAGGCGCTGCCCAGGCCACGAATGCAGGAGGTTGGGAATTTGGCGTCGTGCGTTTCAACAACGCAGGAGCACGCCTTTATGCCTCCTATTACGGATCGGCAGATCAGGAGGAGCCATGGGACATCAGTGTCGATAAAATCACAGGCAATGTCTGCCTCACGGGAGCAGCTTGGGGATCTGCGTTTCCCACGTTGGGCCCGCCGTTTCAAGCTAGTTCGGCAGGTAGTCAGGAAGGGGCTATCGTGATCTTGGGACCGACTGGCATACCCACCTATGTCACTTACTATGGTGGCAGTGGCCATGACGAGGCCTTTAGCAGCGTGTTTGACATCAATCAAAACCTATGGGTCTCGGGGATGGCCGCAAACGGCACCTTTCCGTTTACAGCTGGCGCCTTTCAAACGGCCAATCAAGGTGGAACAGATCCTTTCCTTGCAAAGTTTGTTCCACCAGTAATCCTCGACCAAGACGATATTTCATTGAATATCATCTCTGTAGTTGGAGATTTGGTTGAGCTAGCCTGGTCATACACTCACAATGAAGATGTGCGCAGCTACACGCTGGAGCGTGACATGGGCGGGAGATGGGATGCTGTAGTTGAAAAATCTGCACAAGGCATCAATCATTATTCCTACCAAGATCAGGTGCCTCTGCAAGGTATGGTGCAATACCGCTTGAAATTGCTGCTGGAAGATGGCTCGACAGCCTACAGTTCCTTGGTGCGTACAGAAGTGGCAATCACGCAGGATAAGCTCATCAGCGCTTGGCCCAATCCGCTGGGCGTAGGAGAGGACCTACATCTCTTGTATCAAATGCATGTCGCTGGCACATTGGAAGTCGATGTAACCACCGTGGACGGGAAGCAATTGACGCACGAAATAAAATCATTGGCATACGGGCGGTCACGCTTTGAAATATCCACCAAAGGCTGGGCCGCAGGAACATATTTCCTACAATTGCGCTCGCAAAGCGATGCACAAAGTGTCAAATTTGTCATTCGTTGAGCAACAAGTTGCGGCAACAAAGCGACCAAAGCAAGCCTTGAATGCCTTGTAAGTTTTGGTTTTCAAGATGTTGCAAAAAAATGCGGCAAGGGAGGAGGGAAGGACAAAAACAAAATTTGCCTTCTGCTGTTTATGTTAGTCAAGTCCGAAGACAGCGGGGATAACTTGGACTTGGGATGCAGTGCATTTGCTTTCGCATTCAAGATAAAATCCCTAGTTTTGACAGTTCTGGCCTACAGTAAGAAATACAATAAAGATGTACAACAGCGAGTTTGAGAAATTTGCAGTGAAGGACCAAGGGATTAGCGGCATGACTATGCATCGCTACTCCAATGCCTTCAACAATCAGTTTACCAACATGACTCCCAATATCATCGAGGAGCGTCAACTCAACATCGCCAAGATGGATGTGTTTTCGCGATTGATGATGGACAGGATCATTTTCATGGGCATGGCTATCGATGATGAGGTCTCCAACATCATCGTCGCGCAGTTGCTCTTTCTGGACAGCACCAACAAGACCAACGATATCTCGATCTATATCAATTCGCCAGGTGGCTCGGTCTATGATGGCCTTGCGATCTACGACACGATGCAGATTGTGGGACCCGATGTCGCTACGATTTGTACAGGTATGGCTGCCTCGATGGGTGCTGTTTTGCTGTGCGCCGGTGCAGCAGGCAAGCGCACAGGCCTGCCGCACTCACGTGTGATGATACACCAGCCGCTTGGTGGCGCACGTGGTCAAGCCAGTGACATTGCCATCGTGCATGTCGAGATGCAAAAGATCAAAAAGGAGCTTTATGACATCATCGCAAAGCATTCCAACCAGCCCTATGAAAAGGTTGAGCAAGACAGCGACCGCGATTATTGGATGATTGCAGAGGAAGCAAAAGCCTATGGCCTGATCGACGAGGTATTGATCAGACCAAGTGCGCGCTGATCCAAGGTCCTTTCTTAATCTTGACGCTTGAAACGAAGAAAATGAATTACAACGAATTTGAGAATTACGCGGTAAAGCAGCACGGCATCAGTAGCATGACCATGCACCGCTATACGAGTGCTGTGAACTCGATTTACAACATGACCCCCAATATCATCGAGGAACGCCAGCTGAATGTAATCGGCATGGATGTATTCTCACGTTTGATGATGGACAGGATCATTTTTCTGGGCACGGGCGTAAATTCATACGTTGCCAACATCATCGTGGCTCAGTTGCTGTTTCTCAACAGCACCGACCGTAAAGCCGATGTGAGCATCTATGTGAATTCACCGGGCGGCTCGGTCTATGATGGCTTGGCGATCTATGATACCATGCAGTACATCGATCCAGATGTTGCTACGATTTGCACGGGTATGGCTGCCTCTATGGGCGCTGTATTGTTGTGTGCAGGTGCAGCAGGCAAGCGCACTGCGCTGCCACATGCCCGCATCATGATCCACCAACCCTCGGGTGGTGCACAGGGGCAGGCATCTGACATCGCGATCGCCCATGCGCAAATTCAAAAAACCAAGGCTGAACTCTATAGGATCATGGCGCAACACACCAATCAATCGGTCGAGAAGATTGAGCGTGACAGCGATCGTGATTACTGGATGATCGCATCTGAGGCCAAGGAATATGGAATGATCGATGATGTGCTTAAACGATAATATTAGAAACCAATAATCATGGCTGAAAAGAAGCAACCGGCTTCCTGCTCATTTTGCGGAAGAGCTAAAAAGGACGTTGAAGTCCTGCTGGCTGGCTACGGTGGCGCCCATATTTGCAACTACTGCGTCGATCAAGCGCATCAGATTATCAAGGAGGAGTTTCGCAAGAAGACCCCTGTGAAGGCTCTGAGTGTCATGAAGCCAAGTGAGATCAAATCTCACCTGGATGCCTATGTGATTGGGCAGGACGATGCAAAGCGCGTGATCTCAGTGGCTGTGTACAACCACTTCAAGCGCATCAATTCCAAGGGCCTCACCGATGATGTGGAGCTGGAGAAGAGCAATATCTTGCTCTTGGGAAGCACTGGTACAGGGAAAACCTTGCTCGCACGCACGATCGCCAAAATTTTGAACGTACCGTTTTGCATCGCCGATGCCACGGTGCTTACTGAGGCCGGCTATGTAGGCGAGGATGTGGAAAGCGTACTCGTGCGCCTTTTGCAAGCTGCCGAATATGATGTAGAGGCTGCCCAACGTGGCATTGTCTATATCGATGAGCTCGACAAGATCTCCCGCAAGAGCGACAACCCCTCGATCACACGTGATGTGAGCGGTGAAGGTGTGCAGCAAGCGCTCCTCAAGTTGCTAGAAGGTACCGTCGCCAATGTGCCGCCAAAAGGCGGTCGTAAGCACCCTGAGCAAAACATGGTGCAGATCGACACGACCAATATCCTGTTTATCTGCGGGGGAGCTTTTGATGGTCTCGATAAGATCATCAAAAATCGCATGACCGTGCAGAGCGTTGGTTTTAAGACTGGCGAGGTCAAGTCCTTTGACACGTCCAATGTCTTTCAATACACACAGCCTGCCGATTTGCGACGTTTTGGCCTGATTCCAGAGATCATCGGTCGTCTGCCTGTGCTCACAAGCATGAAACCATTGGACAAACCTGCACTCAAGCAGATCCTGACCCAGCCAAAGAATGCTTTGGTGCGTCAGTACCAAAAGCTGTTTGAGTTGGAGGGCAAGGAACTCGAAATTGATGAATCAGCCGTGGATTACATTGTCGATATGGCCGATTCGCTTGCACTGGGTGCTCGCGGTTTGAGGTCCATCATGGAATCTATCATGCTCGACATCATGTATGATCTGCCAGATAGCAAAAAGAAGAAGTTTGTCATCGACGCAGAGTTTGCAAAGGAAAAATTTTCAAGGATCGACCCTGTCAATATCAAGATTGCCAGCTAGTTGAGCCTATAGAATTAAATTGAAGCGGGAAGTAAGAAATTGCTTCCCGCTTTTGTATTTTTAGGAATGTTTAAGTTTCTAACGCGCACGGTTTGGATCCTCTCGATGGTCAGCCTCTTTGCCGATTTGGCAAGTGAGATGCTGTATCCCATCATGCCTTTGTTTTTGGAGGATATCGGGATGACGGCTGCCGGCATCGGCTTGTTGGAGGGATTGGCGAGTTTGGTGGCGGGTTTTGGAAAGGCTTGGTTTGGCAGTTTATCGGATCGACTCGGGCGTCGCAATATCTTTGTGCGTCTGGGATATGGACTGTCGGCACTTGCAAAGCCGGCGATGGGGCTGTTCCCGATGGTAGGGCCTGTGTTTGTAGCACGATTGGCCGATCGCGTAGGCAAGGGCATGCGCGGGGGAGCCCGCGATGCGCTGCTCTCGGAGGAGTGCAGCCCCGACAATCGCGGCAAAGTCTTTGGTTTTCACCGCTCCATGGATACCATCGGGGCGGTTGCGGGGGCGGGTTTGGCGCTTCTCTGGTTGCACTACAGACCTGGCGAATTGGGGGCATTGTTTTTGGTGGCGGCAGGTCCTGGCCTGCTTTCAGTGTTGATTGCGATGCTGCTCCCCAAAGAGTTGTCAGCCAATCCTTCCAAAGAACCAAAGCGCCCATTTAGAGGCATTTTCCAGTTCTGGAATCAGGCCCACCCGCATTACAAGCGCCTGCTTGGGGCTGCGATGGCATTCGCCATTTTGAACAGCTCAGACATCCTGCTGTTGCTCAAGGCGGGCGAATCTGGGCTAGATGCCGAGACGGTGGTCGGGTTATACCTTTTCTACAATGTGATCTATGTCTTGGCGAGTTTTCCCTTGGGTGGTCTGGCCGACAAGATCGGCTTCAAGCCAGTGTATGTCGCATCCATCGTGATCTATGGCGTCTGTTATGTCGCGATCGGGCTGGCAAATGCGGCATGGTTGTATTGGGTAATCTTCGGAATCTATGGTTGTTTTACAGCTGCGAATGAGGGAATTGCGACTGCTTGGCTCACCAAGGTCATTCCCAAAGAGGCCAAAGCCACGGGGATCGGCCTCTATTCGTTTCTTGAGAATTTTGCAAAATTTGTCGCGAGCCCATTACTGGGACTTTTATGGTTGAGCTTCACGGGCGTGATCGCCTTTCAAATCGTCGGATATTTAGCCCTTGGCTTGGGCATCGTCTTCATATTTTTGCTGCCCAATAAAACAAGGAAATAGGCATCCCGAATCGCCCACAACTTCGATCAGGGGTGACTTGAAATGTCCATCTGTCGCCTAAACTGTGCATAACTAGACCTTGGATGTGGATAGCTGCAAAGGAATCGCATCCATTTGCGTAATTTTGAATGTTGGAAAAAATGTGTGTGGAATTGTGGAAAACACAACCTGCGCGCACCTTCATCCGTAGCCATCTATCAGTGGGGTGGATTTCTGGATTTTGTAACCTTTATTTCAAGTATTATGATGCGTGAATTGTTGGATAGAAAAGTCGGGGTGCAGAGCACAGGCAGGGTGGTAGGAATCATTTCAGCCACGGGCATCAATGACTTGCTTGGGCGCTTGGAGCTCATCGAGAAAAAAGACAAAGTCGTCGGCATTGTCTCATCCACAGCGATCGCGCTCTTTTTATTCCTCGTTTTGCTATTCTGGTTTGCGAATGCAGGCCTGGTCATGGGAATCGATGAACCAGAATGGAAAACCATTGGCCTGATTTCCCCGGGTGCCGACTATGGCACAGACATGCTGGGCCAAAAAGACATCAACAATTTCTATGCCCCAAGCGAGAATGCAGCCAATCGTCCGCCAGCGCCGGCCTCGTCCGACAATAGCTCACCAGCCGCTGCGTCCAATGCAGCAAGCAGCACCCCAGCTGCCAATGGTGCAATCACCCAAGCCAAGGAAGATGTCGGCGTCACTGCCAATACTGGCAAGGAAAACACGAACCCGACCCCCAATTCCAACGCCACAGGCACGGGAGATGGCAAGCCGACCAAGACGACAGGCACCACCAATGGCGGCGGCTCCAATGACGGCGAGACGGGGCAGGTGGGCAATACTGGGCATCCCGAAGCTACTGTCCTGAATGAAAATGGCCTATTCAAGTATGGAAAAGGCATCGGCGGGGCAGGTGGTCGCAAACCGATCCATACCGAGCTCAAAGGATACAACATCCAACTAGAAGAAAAAATCACCTTTGAAATCACGATCGACCCCAATGGTGACGTGATTTTTGCCAAGGCTCCCAATGCAATTCACCAGGAACTCGTTGCGATTGGCAGAGCCAATTTCAAAAATTGGAAGTTTTCAGAGACTGATCCAGGTGCTGGCAATCTGAAGACGACTGTTGTGATTGCATTCCGCTTGAAGTAAACGCGCCTTGGATTACACAGCAGCAGTAGCATATCTATATGAGCGGCTCCCGATGTTTCACCGCATAGGGGCCGCTGCATATAAAGCCGACTTGGGCAATATCACCGCGCTCTGCGCGGTATTGGGCAATCCTCAAGAAGCCTATCCCACGATTCATGTCGCTGGAACAAATGGCAAAGGCTCTGTCTCATCGATGCTGTCGTCGATCTTGATGGAATCTGGCTATAAAGTGGGCTTGTTTACCTCGCCGCATCTCAAATCGTTTACTGAGCGCATCCGCATCGATGGACAACCTATCACTGAGCTTGCCGTTTCGCGCTTCGTTACGCAGTCACAGGCGACGATAGAGTCACTCAGCCCAAGTTTCTTCGAGGTGACCACCGCGATGGCATTTGCCTATTTCAAGGAGCAGGCGGTCGATATTGCCGTGATCGAGGTGGGTATGGGTGGCCGGCTGGATTCCACCAACATC
>JANORP010000273.1:0-6524 GCA_031415375.1 Bacteroidota bacterium
ACCCAAATTGCAACATTGGGGCACCCGCGTCTTTATGATCTACATTGGGATAAGGCTTGGTGCAGTCGCCTAGCCGACATTCTTGGAGGTGCCAAGCCGCCCGATCTACCTCGACTTGCTTTCCGCAACTTTCGCCCCGTAGATTTCGATATTCTCCCTAAATTTGCCCCCCAAAAGCTTAGAATAGAATGACATTTGAATTGAAACTCAATCGTTGCATCTTGGCAATGGCCGCAGGCACCCTCCTTTGGGCAGGTTGCCAAAAACCAGCTCAGGAAATGCCGAGCGATGCCCCTGTGGATTCCAAGGAATATCACGGCCTCCTATTAGACAATCGCGACACCACCGTTTCACCACGCGATGATTTCTATCGCTATGCCAACGGGGGCTATCTCAAGCGCACTGAAATGCCCGCAGAGGAAAGCCGATGGGGAGTGTTTGCTGAACTCACGGAAAAAAATGTCGTGCGCCTCAACGACATCATGCTCGAGTGCAGCAAGTCAGGCGCTGCCAAAGGCACCATCGACCAAAAGATCGGAGACTTTTACAAGACAGCGATGGACTCGACTGCGATCGAGAAGCTCGGTGCCACTGCTCTCCAAGAAGACCTTGACAAAATCGCCAATCTCAAGACAGTCGGCGACATGGTGCCACTCTTGGCCTCTATGCACCGTCGTGGCATGGGGCCCTTGTTTGGCATGTATGTCGATCAAGACGCCAAAAACAGCACGCGCTATGTCCTGAACCTCAGCCAGGGTGGCACGGGACTGCCCGAAAAAGACTATTATTTCTCCAAGTCCCCAGACAAGGAAACCATCCGTGTGGCTTATGTCGCCTTCATGGCTAAGTTGCTCGTGCTCGCAGGTGAGGAGCAAGCCAAGGCTGATGTAATCGCAGCCAAGTGCATGGAAATGGAAACCAAATTGGCAGGTGGTTCCAAGGCAATGGTCGAGCTGCGCGATGCAGACGCCAACTACAACCTCATGCAATTGGACGGCATGACCAAATTGGTGCCCCAATTTGATTGGAAGGCATATTTCTCTGCCATTGGCATCGCTGAGCCTGGTGATCTGATTGTCGGTCAGCCAGCATTTTTCACCAATTTGGGTAAGTTGCTCGGCAGCTATCCGATCGAAGACTGGAAAAACTACCTAAAAGTCAATATGCTCAACGGTGCTGCCGGCGAGCTCAGCAATGACTTCGTCATGGCCAATTTTGACTTTTATGAAAAGACACTCAGTGGCACAGAAAAGATCAAAGTGCGCTGGAAGCGTGTCGCTGAAGGGGCCAATTGGGGCCTTGGATTCGCCCTCGGCCAGAAATACACCGAGAAGTATTTCAGCCCAAATGCCAAGAAGATCGCTTTGGAGATGGTGGACAACATCCTCGCCGTCATGAAGGATCGCCTCGGCAAAATCGAATGGATGAGCGATGAGACCAAAAAATTGGCCATCCACAAAGTGGAGACCATCCTGCCCAAGATCGGCTATCCCGACAAGTGGCGTGACTACTCCAAATTGGAGATCGGGAGCGATTCCTACATCAAGAATTCCTTTGCACTGCGCGAGTTTGGCTTCCAATTTAGGCTCGACAAAATCGGCAAACCTGTCGATCGCACCGAGTGGGGCATGCCGCCACAAGTCGTAAATGCCTATTATAACCCGTCACAGAACGAGATCGTATTTCCTGCGGGCATCTTGCAAGCGCCATTTTTTGATGAGCATGTGGATGCCGCGATGAACTATGGCGGCTTTGGAGCCGTGATTGGCCACGAGTTGATCCATGCTTTTGATGACGAAGGAAGCAAGTTTGACGCCGAAGGCAACCTCAAAAAATGGTGGAATGACACCGACCGCAAAAATTTTGAGGACCGTGCTGCCGTCGTGAAAAATCAATATGACGAATATGTTGTGGCCGATAGCCTCCATATCAATGGTGGCCTCACCCTCGGCGAAAACATTGCCGACATACACGGACTGCAAATGTCGTATTGGGCATGGAAGCGTTCGCTTGAAGGTAAGCCTGCGCCTGCTAACCAAGACGGATACACGCCCGAACAGCGCTTTTTCGTGAACTATGGCCAAATCTGGAGCTCACTGCTACGTCCAGAATATTTGCGCCTGATGGTTGCGACCAATCCCCACAGCCCAGCTGAGTACCGTGTGATCGGCACTCTCTCGAGCTTCCCTGAATTTTACGCTGCATTTGGCGTGAAGGAAGGCGATCGCATGTACCGTGCCGCAGAAAAACGTTCTGCAATCTGGTAAATTTCAAAATTCTTATTTGTCAAAAATCGGCCTCCAATCCAATTGGGGGCCGATTTTTGTTTTGCATAACCCAGCGCCGAAAAAATATTCAAAATTTTCTCATCCGCCTTATGGAATCGCTAAGCCACCTGCATCTATAAGACATGTAAAGCATTATTTGATACCATCTGATACCAATTTAGTTCATCCCAATTAGTTGGCCTGAATTTCAACCTTCCCAAGGTTCTCGCAGCGCCAACTCTACCAACAAAAAGCAGAGGACTCCCAACCTCTGCTTTTATTTTTTTCCCTCAACGAATGAAAACACATTCCTAAGCTGATTTCCCGCATCATCTCTCGTCCTTTTTTGGGAAGCCCAGACATTTGCCTATCTTAGATTGGTCACTCAGCTATATTTTACCATGAAGCGGATACCACTCGTGTTTTCAATTGCCCTCATGTGCCTCATATGCGCCTGCAAGGGGGGAAAGCAAACCTCTGCCCAAGAGGGTGTCGGAGGCTATCTCGACAGCAACTATGTTTCCAAAACCTACCGCGCGTCGATGGATTCGATCCAGCGCAGCAGCGGCATCACGCCAGCGGATTTTAAGCAACTGCAAGGTTTCATGCGAGATTATCGCGACAGCATTGCGGGTCACCCCACCTATCGTCAGTTGCTCGAGAGTGCGCAAGGGATCAAGGCGATGCAGGAGGGCATAGGTCTCCATATGGAAAGCATGAGTTTCATCACAGTGCAAAAGATCGTGGAGGTGCGCCTCGTGATGACGATCGACAACAAAATGGACAAGGCCCTGGGCAAGTTGCGTGGCAATATCGGCTGGCTAGATGAGAAAGGAAAGCAGGTTGCGAGTAGCCCTAGTTTTTCTGTCGTGGGCCCTGTGCCCTCCCAAGGAAGCGTGAGTCACTTGCGGCTGGAGTATGTCTTGTACAAAGCAACGGGCAATGAACTCAATGATCCCCGGCAGCAAGCAAATCGAGATACCTTGGAGATGCTGGAAATCATCGCCAAGCGCAAAGACCTGTCCAGCTTTCGCTTGAATGTCCAAGACTTTCAACTCGCCAATGGTTTGCGTCCGCAACAATATTGGCTCATGCCGATCGCCGAGCGGGCACATCATGAAGACAAGCCTGCGATCAAAAACTCTGACCGCATGCCTTTGCTCAAATGGGCCGATTTACACGAGCTTTGGCTACAAAAGCTAGCCACTAACGGCAGCCCTTATAGCCTCATGCTGAGTCCTGTGCTCACAGAGCGTGTGGAGGCGAGCCATGGGAAAAATCTCATTTTGGACCGTGTCGGCAAAGTCCACGCCTTTTTCGCGGGCCAAAAGCATATTCCTAGCGCCAACATCAACGATGGCACGCGCGGCAAGCGACTCGTATTCGAAGAGATCATCGATTTTTGGGATTGGCCTATGGAGTTGCGGATCTATCAGCAAATCTGATTTGCCTTCCACTTGCGGATACTTTCTCCAAAAAAGTATGCCCCGCCGAGCGGCGGGGCATAAACACTGTGCTTGGTAATTGAGGACTAGCCGTCACCAACAATAAAAGAACGGGACAAAAAAAAGACGGCGACCTAAAAATAATAGCGTTGTACAAATATATATTATTACAGGGTTAAAATGAAGTAATTTGATTGAATTCTTTGTTTCAAAATCAGAGGAACACCTTTTGTGGTCCTTTAAATAACAATATGTGATATTTGATTTAGTTTTTTGAAGAATTTGGACAATGAATATGGCTTCATTCGTACATAATTGATATATGTATTTTTTAAATTATGTGCCAACTGCGGGGCTGGCTGCGGAAAATTGAACAAAATGCTGAGTGCTGAAAGCTTGATTCCCTGTTTCGCGAATCCTTTCGTACTTTTGGCGCTTCCTTTACAATGAAGATGAAAGCTCCCCAACCCAAAAAAATTCCCACGTCAAAATCTATGTTTGGCCTGACGTTGAAGGACGACTACGCCTGGCTACGCAAGAAAAAAGATCCTGATGTGAAAGCCTACCTCGAGGCTGAAAATGCCCATACAGTAGCGATGATGGCACATACGGAGCCTTTTCAAAAGAAACTCTACCAGGAAATGCTGGGTCGCATCAAGGAAGATGACAGCACCGTACCAGCCCCATTGGCAGGCTATTGGTACTATTCTCGCACAGAGACAGGCAAGGCCTACGCCATTCATTGTCGTAAAAAAGGGGATTTGAATGCTCCCGAGGAGGTCCTGCTCGACGAAAACCTTCTGGCGGAAGGGCATGCGTTTTTTGATCTTGGAGATGCGGAGGTGAGTCCCAATGATCGCCTGCTGGCCTATACCGCCGACTTTGATGGGTCAGAAAACTACACCTTATATATCAAAGACCTGGACACCGGGGAGTTGATGAGCGATCGCGTAGAGAAAATCTCAGAAGACCTCGAATGGTCCAACGACAACTCGACGGTGTATTACGTGCGCCTCGATGCAGAGACGCATCGACCTTGGCAAATGTACCGTCATCGGCTAGGCACGGCCGAGGCCGATGATGTCCTTGTCTTTGAGGAAGCCGACGAGGCCTATTTCCTCTCGATGGGCAAGACCAAAGACGAAGCTTACATGCTCGTCGATCTCAGCAGTCATACCAGCACCGAGGTACATTATTTCTCGGCCGACGAGGCCGATGGCAAACCCGTTTTGCTCGCCCCACGTCGCCCATTAATCGAGTTGGGATTTGAGCATCACGAAGGTTGGTGGTACATCGTAACCAACGAAGATGCGATCAACTCCAAGCTCATGCGCGCACCAGTGAGTACACCCGAGCGCGCCCACTGGGAAGAGGTCATCGCACACGACCCCCTGGTCAAGATCGATGACATTGAGACCTTCAAGGATTTTCTCGTAATCTATGGCCGTCGCGGCGGCTACAAAAGCATCACGGTGCGGGATGTGCGCACGGGTGAAATGCATGAAATCGAGCATCCCGAGCCCGTCTATACCCTTGGCGGCGGTGCCAACCTAGAGTATGACATAGAGGTGCTGCGTTTTGGATACAGTTCCCTTGTGACGCCAAGCACGTCATTTGATTACCATTTGCGCAACCGCACACGCACCTTGCTCAAGCAAGCTGAGGTGCTGGGCGGCTATGACCAAAACCTTTACCAAAGCGAGCGTATCTATGCAACCGCAGAGGATGGCACGCAGATTCCCATGTCGGTGGTGTACAAGCGCACATTCATGACCGATCTACCGCGTCCGCTTTATTTATATGGCTATGGCGCGTATGGGCACACGGTGGATCCCTCATTTTCCTCGGCGCGGTTGAGCTTGCTCGATCGAGGGATGATCTTCGCCATCGCCCACGTGCGAGGGGGTGGGGCCATGGGACGGCTTTGGTATGAAGATGGGAAGTGGCTCCACAAGCGCAATACCTTTACCGATTTCATCGCCTGTGCAGAGCACATGGTGAAAATAGGCTATACCTCGCCCGATCGCATCGCGATCTCGGGGGGCAGCGCTGGTGGGCTCTTGATGGGTGCAGTGATCAACATGCGGCCAGATCTATTTCACGTTGTCGATGCCAGCGTGCCATTTGTCGATTTGATGAATACCATGCTGGATCCCACGATTCCCCTCACGGTGATCGAGTATGACGAATGGGGCAATCCCAATGAGGAGGACTACTTCAAATATATGCTGAGTTACAGTCCTTATGACAATGTTGAGGCCAAGGCCTATCCGCATATCCTCATCACGGCAGGGCTCAATGATCCACGTGTACACTACTGGGAACCTGCCAAGTGGTGCGCAAAGTTGCGTGAACTCAAGACCGACGACAACGTCGTGCTCCTCAAAACCAATATGGGTGCTGGGCATCAAGGTGCCTCTGGACGCTACGGCTATCTAGAGGAGTTGGCATTTGACTACACCTTCGTTTTGGAGCGCTTGGGCATCATGGAACAAGTCTCACCGTCCTAAAACATGAAACCGCCCTCTGCGGCGGTTTCATGAACAACAATTAAATCGGTATTCGAGTACAATTTGGTAATGCTATCAAATCTCAGACTTGGCTTGTTCCCAAGCAACTCGATTACAGGTGATAGATTACATGCGATTCTGTCATTTGTCAATTGTGTCTGTAAAACTAAATGGTGCTCAGATCTATCCAAATAGTTGATAAATGGGCAATAGGGAAGGGGCGAATTGGTCTGATTGGCTAAAGTTTTGCAGGTTTGTTGTAGAGAAGGGGCAACATTGCCTTGATTCCTTACTTGTAAGGA
>JANORP010000274.1:0-6958 GCA_031415375.1 Bacteroidota bacterium
GGAGACATCTGTGGTCACAAAAATATGGTGCAGATCGCTGAGCTCAGGGAGTGCAGAGCTGAAAAGCGATTGCGGCATGGTATGCTCGGTATTGAGTCCAAAGGTTGTCTGGGCATCTGAGCGGCTGGTGTAACCGACAGCGAGGAAGCCTGTATAGATACATTCGAGGGTGTTGGAAGCTGCCCCTTGCCCATTGATGCGTTGGTTGTCGATGACCATATACATCTGGTCTCGGGATTCGTTGTAGGTATGATTGATCATGCCGGTCGAAAGAATCGTGCGCAAGCTGGTTTTGAGGGCCTCATTGGAGAGGTCTTGAGTTGCGTCGTAATACGCCTCTGTATATTTGCCCATGGCATAGAGACGTGCATGTGGCACTTCTGGATGACTGGAACTCTTCACCAATAGCCAATCGGCATAGTTGATGTTGTGACCGGGGTCGCAGGTGATTGCGAGGGAGCGGCTGCCGCCTGGAGCTATGACAAATGCAGTATCGAGCAGTGTAAATGCGTCTGTGTGGTACCAATCGATGTCATCCACCACCAAGTCGGTGGTCGAATTGTTGTTCAACGTAATGTTGAGGGTTGTCGGCGCATCTTGATAGACGGCGGCAAAGTTGGCCACGGATGGGGAGAATGAAATCTGACCCCATGAGACGGTGACACAGCAGCAAAGGCAAGCAAACAAGAAGGTTCTTAGCTTCATGGCGCTAAGGTATGGAAAAATCATCTTGGAAAGCGTGTCCCAGCAGATCGGCTTAGAATCCCTATTCCAGCACGTCAAATTTTCCCAGAAAATCTGCAAGCCCTTCGGCCTCTACCCTGAAGAGATAGACGCCGGGCGTGATACGGTCACCCCAGAGGTCGATCATATTCCACTGCAGGCCACCATCGCCATCTGTCTCCTGAAGTGTGATGATCTTGCGCCCGCTCGTTGTATAGACATGCACGGTCGCTTTTTGGCTCAGATTCGCGAAGCGAATGCCATCAAACTCTGTGTGTCTGCGGTAGGGATTGGGATAAACGTAAGCCAATTGCAATTCCTCCTGAAACTGCGAGAAGGTCGCAACATTGCCCGATTTTTGCATCATGGGGGCACCATTGATGGCTTGGCCGCCGTGCAATGTGACCGAGACCGGGTAGCCCAAGGAGCCAAAAGCAGCACCTTCGACGGTGATTTGGATCACCTCTCGTTGACCATCGATGAATTCAACGCCGATGACTTTTCCGATCGGTTCCATGGTATAGGAAGCGGGATCCAATACCGAGTTGGTCATGGGGTAATTGAAATGAATCTCGACCTTGTTTTGCGAAGAAATTGCCCATTTTGTAAAGTAGGCGTAGTGGGTACTGTCTGGAAAATAGTCGAATTGCACGCTTCTGTAGGCTGGATCTAGCGGGGCACGATCCATGTCATAGAAGGCCGAATCTATGCGCATCTGGTTGGTCCCAACAGTAAATGGCTCCGCGAAGCTTAACAGAATACTATTGTTCGCTGTTCCGGAAGAATTGACCGTCATACATGCGGTAGTATCGTTGAGGAGAAAGGACTGCGCTGCCGCTGGCTGCGCGAAGACGGGCATGGAAAAATAGGCTTTGGCTTGCTGAGGCCCAGTTGCCAGAACTGAGTCGAGCCTGCCCAATCCATGCGGCCGCAGGGCAATGGCGTAGGAAAAAGGGCTGTATTGTGGCGTGAGGAGGCTGTTTTTGCTCTCGATCACATATAAGTAGTTCGTTCCCGCGATCAGGCCGAGGCTATCGACGTAGCCAGCGTTCGTGGTGCTGTCGATCAGGTTGATGAGAATGTTGCCATTGCCCAAAATCGGACCCCGCCAGATGCGGTAAGTACTTGCATTGGGGGAAGGGGACCACCGTAAGACATCCTTGCTGGGGCCTGCGACGTTGCCATCGAGGTAGGCGACTGGTTGCGGGCCTTGATAATTGAAGTCTTTTTCCCAAAAGATAGCCTTGTCGCCACGACCGATCGCGACTTCATTGACGCCATTGCCATTGAAATCGCCGATGAAATGGTGCGTCGCCAAGTCTCCATAGTGGAACCAAATCATGCTATAGTTTCCTGCAGCATAATCCAAAATATAGGTGCGTGGAAAGGTTGTGAAGATCAATTCGTCGGCAGGGTCAGTGTCGATATTGCCCGCAGTCGCAGCATTGAATTCCTCGGTATCGATGTCGAAGAGGAAGTCTTCCCAGACCTGGGCATATTGGTCATTGCCGGTGGCTTTGAAGATGCGTAACCACCAGTAGAGCGGCTCATACTCAAAATCGATTTCATTGCGGTTGAGGGAGGTGTGTACCGCAACAAAAATCTCCTGCACGCCGTCGCCATCAAAGTCTCCCGCAGTGAGGTAGCTGCCAGCTTTTGTGAGCCTGGTCGTGTCGAGTAGCGTGCGTGTGTAGTCGGTGCCGTTGAATTCATAGATCAAGAAATCACCGTCAAAATCCCCAAACACGATTTCTGATTGGCCATCCCCATCAAAATCCTCCACCAATGCCCGAGGTGCCACCGAGCCTACGTAGCCACCACTATTGTCGCTCAAAGTATGACTGAGCGCATAGCTGCCGCTGCCATCACGGTTGAATATTTTATAGTCTTGAAAATCTTTTGCAATGAGCTCCAGGTCTGCGTCGGCGTCCACATTCGTAAGGCGCGCTGCAAAAAAATCGTTGTTGAGGTTGCTATAGATCGCATTGCGCGGGTAGCTGTTGGAGCCGCTTTGCTCGACGATATACATCGAGTCATTCACGGAACACAGTACCTCTTGCAAGCCGTCGCCATCGGCGTCGGCAATGTCTTTGGGAATCAGGATGTTTTTGAAAGTGACGGAATCTGCTGCAGTGAATTGCGTGGCATTGTACTCATAGTATTTCATCCGCCCAAAGCCAAGATTCTCGCCATAAGCACTCATCGCGACCTCCCGTAAGCCGTCGTTGTCGAAATCTGTGGTTTCATTTGTATAGTACCCCATAGGAAGTGCATAGGCCAGTGTATCAAATCCTGCCAGTGGTACAAACCGTGGATCGAAGAGAAAGGTATCCAGTGGGGTATTGGCGACCAAACCAGCCTCATTGAGCGCGGATAGGTAAAAATCAAAAGCGCCAGCATTGAGATCGTCGATGCCCAGCAAAAAGTTGCCGTGGCGGGTGATACGGTCATTGACATGGCTGCGAAATGCACTTGACCCCAACGCCCTGTAGTGCAGCGTGACGGTGCTGCGATCGTTGGCACGATAGACCCAGAGTACTTTGCGCTGCTCATTGTCCCAGGCGTGCGCCACCTGAAACAAGGCAAGCGTAGGAGCAGAAT
Source organism: Bacteroidota bacterium (assembly GCA_031415375.1). Taxonomy (GTDB): domain Bacteria; phylum Bacteroidota; class Bacteroidia; order J057; family JADKCL01; genus JADKCL01. The sequence goes on from JANORP010000274.1 coordinate 3,325, forward strand.
GGTCCACCACAAAACGAATCCGGTCCTCGGCTGTGGTACCATTGGTTTTTTCCATGCGCAATCGCAAGGTGTATTCCCCATCGCTCAGCCCTGCAATATTCCAGATCGCGACCGTATCACGAAAAGTTTGCTGCAAGAATGTGTTGCCGATCGGCAACCAAATGTCGGTGCCCGCAGTGCCCGATTGGTATTCGAGTTGATAATTCAAAAATTGTGGATCGAGGGCATTGACGATGATGGGGATGCTGTTTGCTGCGCTGCCTTCATCGTTGCGTGGGGATAAAATCTGCACGTTGGAAGCGCCGACAGTCTGCAGCGCCTTGCGAATATTGAGCCGGCCTGCGCCCGTATAGTGGTCCCATCCCTGCTCGCCGATGTCATCTGCACTGCTGGTGAGGATTCCCCTCACTTCTTGCGGACTGCATGCACCGCGCTGGGAAAACAGGAGTGCCACTGCGGCAGAGACCATGGGGGCCGAGGTACTTGTACCGCTGAAATAATCAAAATCTTCATCATTGGCGGTATCGCGCACCATCGGTGCATAGATGCCACTACCTGGCGCGCAAAGGCTTACCGCATGTCCATAGCTACTCAGTGGCCACAATACCTCGCTGTCTCCGCCAAAGCCAAGTGCAGAGGCGCTGACAGAGATCACCTCATCAAAATTGCTGGGGTAGTGCAAGTTGTCGCCTGTCCCATTGCCTGCACTAGCAATCATTACGACACCCTTTTGCGCAGCATACTTGATCGCCTCATGCATCATTTGACTGGGGTAGATATCGCCAAAGCTGAAATTCAGTATTTTGATGCCATTGTCGGCAGCATAGACAATGGCCCTTGCGATATCGTCGTCCTCACCAGCACCATTGCCGCTGAAGGCCCTTAGGATTTTGAGCTGACAACCCGGGGCGATCCCCGTTCCTCCGTAATTGTTGTCGTCACGGGCGGCAATAATGCCCGAAACGAGTGTACCGTGGTTGTTGTCATCGTTGGGATTTGCATCTTCAAAAAGATAATCGCCGCCAAATGGGCTGCGCGGTTGATCGGTAAAGTCCCAACCGATTACATCATCGGCATAACCATTGCCATCCTGATCAATACGGTCAAAATCACCAGTAACACCACTGATGCTGAGTGTATCCGGCCAGGGTTCAAAGGTCCCGTTGCCGTTGATGTCCTCCGATGCCTTGACAGCAATTTGACCCTGAAATTCCGGGTGACCGTAGTCGATGCCCGTATCCAAGACACCTACGACCACGGTATGGTCGCCACGTGTGCTGTCCCAAGCTGCAAATGTTTCAATGTTGCTGTGGTACCACTGCTCAGTGACCTTGGGATCATTGGGTGGCGCGGCAGGTAGGAAGGCATGTGTCTGCACCGTTCTATTCTCCTCGACCCACTCAAATTGGTCACTGGCAACCAAAGCGGCGATTTTTGATTTGAGATTGGTATTCTCTGGAAATTGAATGGTATAAACCTGACCGATAGACGTGGGTGCATTTTTGGAAAGCGCCTGTATGCGCTCGAAATCTTTGAAATGCTCCATTCCAGGCATTTGGAGACGCTGGGTTGATGCAGCAGGTCCTTCATTCCAAAGCAGAAAGGCAGCTGAAGCTGTTCGGGCTTTGACCTTGAAATTGACTTGGGAGAAGGCAGGAAAGACGGCTGTGATCAAAAGTAGGATGCCTATGCACATCCCTTTGCTGATCATCGGCATCCTTGGTATCGGCTTATATACGTGCGCCGTATTTGTTCCTTGGCCGCTGTCAGTGCACATATTCGACCTCATCTGCTTCGATCATCATTTCACCATTGGCGTCGATTTCAGCAAGCAGGAAGGTGCGAATTTCATTCACCAAAAGTGGATCGTAGGGTGTGATTACCTTGATATAATTGTCGGTAAAGCCATGAAGATGGCCTTCGTTCACTTCCTCTTCAAATAGGATGGTGCGCCTATGACCCTCAAACTGTGTATAAAAGTGGCGGCGTTTTTTTTCACTGAGACTGCGCAGTTGGGTTGTGCGTTCATTGCGCACTTGCTGCGGCACAGCATCAGGCAGCGTGATGGCGTGCGTGTTGTCGCGCTCGCTGTATGTGAACACATGAAGGTAGCTCACGTCAAGTTCGTTCAGGAAATTGTAGGTGTCCAGAAAATGGGCATCTGTCTCACCTGGATGCCCAGTAATCACATCTACCCCTATGCAGGCATGCGGCATGTAGCGCTTGATTGTGGCTACACGGTCGGCATAGACCTCTCGTTTGTAGCGTCGGCGCATCGCCTTCAACATTTCGTCATTGCCACTTTGCAATGGGACGTGGAAATGCGGCATAAAGCGCTGGCTCTGTGCTACAAACGCAATGATTTCGTCGGTAAGCAGATTGGGCTCGATGCTGCTGATGCGCATGCGGTCGATGCCATCTACTACATCCAAGGCACGCACGACATCGATGAATTTTTCATCTTGATCAGCGCCATAATCGCCGATGTTCACGCCCGTGAGCACGATTTCACGCACACCTTCTGAGGCCAGTGCGCATGCGTTGGCGACGATGTTTGCAATAGTGTCGCTGCGGCTCTTGCCACGTGCCAACGGGATAGTGCAGAAGCTGCATTTATAGTCGCATCCGTCTTGGACCTTGAGAAAACTACGCGTTCGCTCTCCTTGCGAATAGGCAGACACAAATGCGGTTGTTTCCTTGATTTCGCTTGCAATGGCCTTTCCGCAACTGGATTTTACAAAATCATCGACGACCTCAAACAGCCTGAATTTTTCTGCTGCCCCCAATACCAAATCGACGCCCGGGATACCTGCAATCTCCTGTGGCTTAAGCTGGGCATAGCAGCCCACCACGACAATATAGGCCTCTGGATTTGATTTTAAGGCTTGACGCACGACCTTGCGACATTTTTTGTCTGCATTGTCGGTGACGGAGCAAGTGTTGATCACATAGACATCGGCAGCGTCATGAAACGGTACACGCTCATATCCATGGGCATCAAACTGCCTTCCGATGGCAGAAGTCTCAGAAAAGTTGAGCTTGCAGCCCAAGGTATATAGGCCTACTTTTTTCATCTTGCGGATCACAAAGATAGGGTGATTTTGCGAAAAAGTAGGGTTCATGAAGATGAATGCTATACAATAGTTTGAGTGAACAATGGAGCTAATCGGGCTAGTTTGGGTAGTCGGTATTTGTCGGTACAGAGCCAGTGTTTTGCAATTCTGTCACCAGTGGTGACAGAATTGTAAAACACTGTATATCAATCTATAAGATCGTTTTTATCCTGTTAAGGTGTGGTTTTTTTGTGGGTGCCTCTCTCCATTAATCAATTCTGTCACCAGTGGTGACAGAATTGTAAAGTACTGTTGTTCAGTATTTATGGGCAATCCCGCGGTTGAGAGATGCCTTTTCGAGGACACTCGGTTTGCTGCTGCCAATTCTGTCATCAGTGGTGACAGAATTGTAAAGTGCTGTTGTTCAGTATTTATGAGCAATTCTACGGTTGATCACTGGCTGTATCGAAGCGACTGGGTTTGCTGCTGCCAATTCTGTCACCAGTGGTGATAGAATTGTAAAGTGTTGTTAATCAACATTTATGGGCGTTTCGACGGTTGATCACTGGCTGTAATCTAAG
>JANORP010000275.1:0-43535 GCA_031415375.1 Bacteroidota bacterium
ATTGCACAATATCTTTTTCGGGGCACTTGGGGTGAGCGTCTTCTATCTGCTTGCGAGATCGCTTTCACCCCATCGTTGGTTGGCAGCTGCAGGCGCGGGTTGCCTGCTCGTGAGCTCGGGTTGGTGGGGTTTTTCGACACAAATTGAAGTGTATGTGCCCTCCGCGACCTGCCTGTTGTTGCTCATTGCGGATGTGCATTTGTATCCGCAACGCACAATGAAGTGGGGGAGAGGGTTGTTGCACGCCATTTTACTTGCTTTGGCGATCCTTTACCATCAGACAAGCATCCTTTTTTGCCTGCCTTTGGTGCTGTGGTATGGGCAGCAGCATGGGCGTCGCGGCCTATTGCAGGCGATGTATGTGATTGGGTTCGCTGGCTGCTGCTGTATGGCGACCTATGTTTGGGCGATGGCGATTTCAGGTGTCGGAATGAATTACGGAGGCATCACAGGCTTCATTTTCCAATATGCCGCTGCCGAACAGCCGGGTTGGGGCGATTGGCACCATTTCGGCCCCGTTGGCTTGTTTCAATTGCTCCGCAGTCAGGTCAGCATGATTTTCAGGCAGCGACTTGCCGGCTTGGCCTTTTGGGTGGTCTTGTTTTTGCTGATTTTGGTATGGATCATCGCTGGCAATCTCATTACCCAATTCAACGGTCGTCACGAGAAAACCGGGAAAGATGCCAATCGCACCTTGCGGGGCATGCTGCTTTCATGGCTTGGAATCAGTTATCTCTTTTTTCTTTGGTGGTTGCCCACCGAGGTCGAATTTTTCATCATCTCCCTTGTCCCTGTGTTTTTGCTAGCCGTGATGGGTAGCACGACTTGGCTAGACAATGCACCCGCGCAACGGTGGCGTATGTGGGCGTTGCCAGGTTTGCTAGCCTTGGTACTGGGCACCAATGCGACCATGATTGTGAATTCCCACTTCGATAAAAATGACATGGCCCTCGATGCCGAGGCGCTCCACGCGGCTGCAGGCACCGATTGTGCCATTTATACGGACTCTGGCACCGAGCAATTTGTGCAATATTACAATCGACGCGAGGCGCACAATGCAATCTTCCATCTCATGCACTACTATGATGGCCGGCCTTTTGTCGGGTTGGCCGATCCGCATACACTTAGCTGCTACGTGATCGAAATGCGCTTTTTGATGCCCTCATTCAAAGCAGAAATGGACTTGACGGCCTATGACCATCCCCTGGAGTGGCGGCATTATATACAAGATTTACTGAAAGTCGAGCAAGCTGATTCCACCAAGGATTTGACAACAGCCGAGTTTTCTATCCTCCCTCTGCAGGCCGATCGACTGATGCTGACCGTTTCGACCAAGGAAAAAGCCATGCATTTCCCCAATTGGGAGGCCATTTGGGCAAAATTGGATGGGATGCTTGCTGCAAATGGGCAAGGCGACAAGGCAGAATTTGTCAAGTGGTTCCAAACGGCAGGCAAGGCACTCCAATAGGTGCAAAATGCAGTGCACCCCCAACGTAAGAATACTGATCGTTCAAGTATTCCTAAGATTCTCAGAATGCGTTAATTCCCAGTCAACCCAATCCTTGAGCGCGTAATTGATTCACAGATCTGCATTGAATCTGCTGCTCCCGCATCTGATCTTGAACCATGATCCACGAGAAAGCATGAACATCGCATATTCAGATTTTTTTGGAAAAAAGCTTGCCTTGTTGCTTTGGTACAACAATGAAAAGGGAGAAGCGGCCGCCGCCTTGGTGACTGGGACAGCCTTTTTGCACGATGGGAAGATGGCGCTTCATCGCGGAAGCCTGCTTCCACCACTGCCCATCCCCATGACGATGGTATGGAAGGCCAAGCAGGTTCCCCATGATCTCAAAGACATCCTCAGGATGGCCGACTATTGCATCCAAGGCACAATGCATGAATTGGGTTTGGGTGGCAAACCGAAGGAAGATTGGACTTGGATCTAAGCAATATAGAGTAGCATGAATCCTTTTCGACCGCCAGGCCTATCGTGATCTGCTTGGGATAATGGCAATGGAAAGGCAAGTCCTATTGTAAATGGAAAGCCCTAAAGACAATTTGGCGCAGAAGGTGGATTTGTCGGTAATCGTGCATCCCATTCTACAGATTCGAGTACATTTATCAAATTTCTTGCCTAGGGATTCAAAGAAGATGTGTATTTTGTGCCAACGATAACGGTTGTCGTATAACCAACGACCAATCGTTAGCAGCCATTCTACTTGAAATACACTTACTTCAAACCATTGCCTTTTATGAGCGATGAAAAAACAATTCGCATTGCCAGCGGCGCTCCTTGGGAGGATCTCGTAGGCTATTCACGCGCAATACGCAAGGGAAACATGATCTGGGTCTCAGGTACGACAGCCATGAAAGATGGACTCATTGTCGGGATCGGTGACCCCTATCGGCAAGCTGTCATGGCCATGCGCATCATTAAGAATGCGATCGAAGCTGCGGGCGGCAAGCTGAGCGATGTGGTGCGAACACGCATTTATGTTGCCAAAATGCGCGATTGGGAGCAAATCGGGCGAGCACATTCTGAGTTTTTTGGCGATATCAAGCCAGCCACTACGATGGTTGAAGTTTCCAGATTTATAGATCCACAAATATTGGTGGAGATCGAAGCAGACGCAATGATCGGCTAACCCTGTCGCCAAAAGCGAGGTTGACCTTCAAATTTGATCTGTCTAACTTTCAAACGTATTCCTCTTCATTGATGGCTGATTTTGCCGTGTTTCCTATATTTGCACAAAATGAAAAAGAATATGAAAACAACTCGTCCTATGCTCCTGATGATTTGGATGGCCTTCTTGTGGCTCTCGTCCTTTGCCCAAACCTCGAGCTTGGTCGTGTTCAATGAAATCAAGGAAGACTTTACACTCTCCATCAATGGCACTCGGGTGAACACTGTGCCTTGCCAGCATTTGCGCGTCACAGATTTGAAGCCCGCACTTTATAAGGTAGAAGCTCAGTTTGTAAACCTTACATTGCCACTTCTAGCCGTCGAAATTCAAATCTACGCTGGCCGCGAGACGAGTTACGCCATCATGCGGGACCCCAACAGCAAAGGGCCACTCGCATTTCATTTCCTGAGTGAGTTTTCGACAGGTTACTTTCCAATTGCGCCGCAGTCCGCAGTGGTCGTGGCCTACACTGGGACGGCAACAGGGCCTGTATCTACTGTCATCCCAGCCCCGATCGTGAATCCGGTACAGCCGCAAGTCATCGTGACACCACCAACCGAGCCAGTACGTCCCAATCCATTGCCTGGCTACAATGGACTCGTTGGATGCGCCTATCCCATGGATCCCGCTGATTTTGAAGAAGCTAAAAAAACGATTGCTGCCAAGTCCTTTTCAGACACCAAAATGCAGCTTGCCAAGCAAGTCACCCGCAACAATTGTCTGCTTACAAAGCAGGTGATGGAGTTCATGACGTTGTTTTCTTTTGAATCTCAGAAGTTGGAATTCGCTAAATATGCTTACGAATTCACCTATGATCGGGGAAATTATTACAAAATCAACGAGGCATTCGGTTTCGAAAGCTCAGTACGTGACCTCGAAAAGTACTTGCAACAGAAATGATAGGGGAGGGGACAAAAGAAAAGGCGACCCGCAAATTATGCTAAGCCGCCCTTTTGAATTAAAAGCCAATTCCGATCACTTCAAAGATAAACTAAGTTTTTGAATTGTACTACTGGTCTCGAAAAAAAATGGATTTTTTTTTATGCGAGATGGGAATAGGCATTTTCGACCCCCAATTGATGTTTCTAGTTGGCTTTTGGATCAAATCTAGGCCGTGGGTTGCAGTTTTGGGTCCTGGGATATCATAATCGAAGCAACGAGTTTGGTGTCTGCCCCCTCAAAATGCTCATTGAGTCCCCCTGTGAATCAGGAACCCCATTTTATTTTTTAAAATGAATGGTATGGATTTGCTTACAAATAAATTAAAGTTAACTTTGCCGTCCGCTAAAGGGTAAAGGACTCTCGATTGAAAAAGAATCAATAAAAAGATTCAATAGCTTTGGAGAGTTGGGAAAGATTCCCTAATTTTGCGTCTCTTTGAGTGAAATGGTGTCATCCTTGAAAAATTAGTGTTTTTCAACGATTTGAGAGGTGTCACTAGTTCTTTGTTTTTAAACTTTGGGGAAATTCCAGAGCGGCCAAATGGGACAGACTGTAAATCTGTTGTCTTACGACTTCGGAGGTTCGAATCCTCCTTTCCCCACAGGTGCAGTGCGAGGTTCCAGTCCGAGGCTTTGACTTTTTACAAGTCATGTCCTCGTTTCTCACACTGTTTAGGTTTTATGCGGGAGTAGCTCAGCTGGTAGAGCATCAGCCTTCCAAGCTGAGGGTCGCGGGTTCGAATCTCGTCTCCCGCTCTTTGAGATTAAAATACCAGCCTTTGTAGCTCAGCTGGTAGAGCACCACTTTGGTAGAGTGGGGGTCACCGGTTCGAATCCGGTCAAAGGCTCAAAGAATCCCCTCGGGGGATTCTTCTTATTTTGGATTTGGCAATTTTGAAAATTAAGAAAAACAATGGCTAAGGAAACTTTTAAACGGACTAAGCCGCACGTGAATAGCGGTACCATTGGTCACGTTGACCACGGTAAAACCACGCTCACAGCGGCGATTACATCCGTTCTGGCCAAAAAAGGCCTCTCTGCGGTTCGTGACTTTTCCTCCATCGACAACGCTCCTGAAGAAAAAGAACGCGGTATCACCATCAACACTTCACACGTGGAGTATGAAACGTTGAACCGCCACTATGCACACGTGGACTGCCCTGGTCACGCCGACTATGTGAAGAACATGGTTACTGGTGCTGCTCAAATGGACGGCGCTATTGTGGTGGTTGCTGCAACAGACGGCCCTATGCCTCAAACACGTGAGCACATCCTGCTCGCACGCCAAGTCGGTGTACCACGTCTCGTGATTTTCATGAACAAAGTGGACTTGGTCGAAGACGAAGAATTGTTGGACCTCGTCGAAATGGAGATCCAAGAACTGTTGACGACCTACCAATTTTCGGAAGAAAGCCCGATCATCCGTGGCTCCGCTTTGGGTGGCCTCAATGGTGAGCAGGTTTGGGAAGATAAGATCATGGAATTGATGGATGCAGTTGATAGCTGGATCCCACTTCCTGAGCGTGCAGTTGACAAGCCATTCTTGATGCCAGTCGAAGACGTATTCTCGATCACAGGTCGTGGTACTGTTGCAACTGGTCGTATCGAGCGTGGTGTCATCAACACAGGCGAAAAAGTGAGCATCATCGGCTTGAACGCCGAAGGCTTGGAGTCAACCGTTACTGGTGTTGAGATGTTCCGCAAGATCCTTGAGCGTGGCGAAGCTGGCGACAACGCTGGTTTGCTGTTGCGTGGTATCGAGAAGGAATCGATCAAGCGTGGTATGGTTATCTGTAAGCCAGGTTCAGTGAAGCCTCACACAGACTTCAAAGCTGAAATCTACGTGCTTTCCAAAGAAGAAGGTGGTCGCCACACCCCATTCTTCAAAGGATATCGTCCACAGTTTTACTTCCGCACCACAGACGTCACCGGCGTAATCACCCTTCCAGAAGGTGTGGACATGGTGATGCCTGGCGACAACATCTCTGTCTCGGTTGAGTTGATCTACTCAATCGCTATGGAGGCTGGTCTTCGCTTCGCTATCCGCGAAGGTGGCCGCACAGTTGGCGCTGGTCAGGTGACTGAAATCGTCAAGTAATTTTCCTGAATTCGCCTGTTGGCGAGTTGAGATTAATGGTATAAACGGGTGTAGCTCAGCTGGTAGAGCGAAGGTCTCCAAAACCTTAGGCCCTGGGTTCGATCCCTAGCGCCCGTGCAAATCAGGTAAAGATGGATAAGGTTAAGTCATGGTTCCAGACATACACAGACGAGCTGTTGTATAAAGTACAGTGGCCCTCTGTGGCGGAATTGCAAAGCAGTACCATCACCGTGTTGGTAGCTTCCCTGTTGATTGCGACCGCTATATTTTTGATGGACGCAGTGTCCAGCAATCTCATGTCGTTGCTTTACGGATTATTCAATTAATAGCAGTTCTTCGCGATGAGCAAGCAGTGGTTCGTGGTTCGTGCGGTGAGCGGACAAGAGAAAAAGGTGAAAGCCTATATCGAGTCCGAAATCGAGAGGCTAAAGCTCGAGCAATTTGTTTCTCAGGTCTTGATCCCTACCGAAAAGGTATTTGAAATGCGCGGTGGGAAAAAGAAGATTCGCGAAAGAAGCTTTTTGCCTGGTTACGTGTTGATGGAAGCAGAGTTGGATGGTGAAGTGATCCAAGCGATCAAAGACGTTCCTGGAGTCATTGGATTCTTGGGAAGCGAAAAAGGTCAAAAACCAGTTCCCCTCCGTCCAGCTGAGATCAACAAAATCCTTGGGAAGGTCGATGAGATGAACGAGATCGGTGAGGTACCAGAAGATCCATTTGTCATGGGTGAGCCCGTGAAAGTGATGGCTGGTCCATTCAACGGCTTCTCGGGCACTGTCGAAGAGATTTACGAGGACAAGAAAAAACTCAAAGTGATGGTCAAAATTTTCGGCCGTAACACGCCAGTTGAATTGAACTATTACCAAGTCGAAAAGGAATTCTAAGAAATTATGGCTAAGCAGGTCGAAACATACGTTAAGCTTCAGTGCAAAGGCGGTCAAGCCAACCCGGCTCCCCCCATTGGCCCTGCCCTTGGTTCCAAAGGCGTGAACATCATGGACTTCTGTAAGCAGTTCAATGCACGTACTCAAGAAAAGCAAGGTCAGATTCTTCCAGTCTTGATTACGGTTTACTCCGACAAGAGCTTTGAATTTGTCGTCAAAACCCCTCCGGCAGCTGTGCTTCTCATGAACGCAGCTGGACTTAAAGGTGGTTCTGCCGAACCCAACCGTAAAAAAGTTGGCAAAGTTTCTTGGGCGCAAGTACAAGAAATCGCCGAGACGAAGATGCCAGATCTCAACGCCTTTTCGGTTGAGTCAGCAATGAAGATGGTTGCGGGTACAGCCCGTAGCATGGGTATTACTGTTGAAGGTACCGCTCCCTGGGGAGCCAATTAATTCAAGGAAAGATGCCGAAAGTTAGCAAGAAGCATAAAATTGCACGCGCAGCGGTGGACCGTACAAAGTCCTACTCTGTGGTAGATGCAGCGAAACTCCTCAAGGAGGTCTCTTACACCAAGTTTGATTCATCCATTGAGTTGCACGTTCGCTTGGGCGTGGATCCTCGCCAAGCCAATCAAATGGTACGTGGCGTTGCATCGCTACCCCATGGTACAGGTAAAACTGTAAGGGTTTTGGTACTTACCACACCAGACAAAGAAGCTGAAGCAGTTGCTGCTGGCGCTGACTTTGTTGGTTTGGACGAGTTCATCAACAAAATCAAAGAAGGTTGGACCGATATCGACGTCATCATCTGCTCACCAAACGTCATGGGCAAAGTCGGGCCTTTGGGCCGTGTCTTGGGTCCACGTGGTTTGATGCCAAACCCCAAGAGCGGCACAGTGACGATGGAAATTGGTAAAGCTGTCACCGAGGTGAAGGCTGGTAAGATCGACTTCAAAGTCGATAAGACTGGAATCATCCACGTTGGCATCGGCAAGACCTCCTTCAGCACCGATCAAATCTCTGAAAATGCACGCGAGTTGACTCAAGTGTTGCAAAAATTGAAGCCCAGCTCATCCAAAGGAACCTATTTCAGGTCCATTTACTTGAGCAGCAGCATGGGCCCCGGTATCAAAATTGATGGCACCTCAGTAGGAGTATAAGTCATGACAAGGGAAGAAAAAAACGCAGTCGTAAAAGACTTAACTGCTCAGCTCAAAGTTACCCCAAACGTGTACGTCACAGATGCGGGTGGCATGACTGTAGCCCAAGTGAATACACTCCGCTCGATGTGCTTCAAAGCAGGCATCGAGATGAGGGTAGTCAAAAATACCTTACTCCGCAAGGCAATGGAAGCCACTGGTAAAGACTATTCAGGTGTATTTCCTGAATTGAAGAACCAGTCATCCGTTTTCTTTGTATCCGACAACTATAAGGCTCCTGCCAAGTTGATCAAGGATTTTAGGAAAAAAGGGGCAAAGCCTAGCCTCAAGGTAGCCTACGTCGAAGAAGCAGTATTTGTCGGGGACGGCGAGCTCGAAACGCTCCAAACCCTCAAAGGCAAAAACGAACTGATCGGCGAAGTGATTGGATTGCTCCAATCTCCTTTCACCATACTCATGGGCCAACTTTCCTCCGGCGCCAATACGCTCGGTGGTTTGCTCAAAACGCTCGAAGAGCGTTGAGTTATTCATTCGCTGTTACACACTCGAGATAGATTGTTCGAAACACTTTAATTATTTCAAAAAATGGCAGATCTGAAAGCATTTGCAGAGCAACTTGTAAATCTTACCGTCAAGGAAGTAAAGGAGCTTGCTGATATCCTCAAGAGCGAATATGGCATCGAGCCAGCAGCTGCAGCAGTTGCAGTTTCTTCGGGCTCTGGCCCAGTAGCTGAAGTCGAAGAGGTCGTTGCACAAACTGAGTTTGATGTGATCCTTAAGGAAGCTGGTGCAGGCAAGTTGAACGTCGTGAAAATCGTCAAGACCCTCACAGGTCTCGGTTTGAAAGAGGCCAAAGACCTCGTCGATGCAGCTCCTGGCCCAATCAAGGAAAAAATTTCCAAGGAAGAAGCAGAAGCCATCAGGGCTCAGCTCGTTGAGGCTGGCGCTACGGTCGAAGTTAAGTAATTTGGTTCTTGACGATCCAATACTTGGCTCTATCCCACCGATAGACCTGGTTTGAAAAAATCAGGTCTATCGCTGTTTCCTCTAGATGTACTTTCCATCTTGTTGATGACCCTTTAATTTTCTGGACATTGGCCGCCAATATTTATACCTCCAACCGGATCTCGTTCTCCCAAATCAAGAAGGTAATTGACTACCCTGACCTACTTGAGGTTCAGTTGAAGTCTTTCCGGGAATTTATGCAGCTCGACACTCCTCCTGAAAAACGGAAGGAAGAGGGGCTGCATAAGATGTTTCAGGAAAACTTCCCAATTACCGACGCCAGAGAGAATTTTGTACTCGAGTTTCTCGACTACTACATTGATCCGCCCAAATACTCGATTAATGAGTGTAAAGAGCGCGGTTTGACTTACGCCGTACCGCTCAAGGCCAAATTGTACCTGTATTGCACCGATGCCGAGAACGATGACTTCTCCCCAGTGGTTCAAGAGGTCTATTTGGGCAATATCCCTTACATGTCTGATTCAGGTACCTTTGTAATCAACGGTGCTGAACGTGTTATTGTAAGCCAGTTGCACCGTTCTCCTGGTGTTTTCTTTGGATCTAGCCTGCATGCGAATGGAACCAAGCTGTATTCAGCTAGGATTATTCCGTTTAAGGGTTCTTGGATCGAGTTTGCTACTGACGTCAACAACGTTATGTATGCTTACATTGACCGTAAGAAAAAATTCCCTGTCACTACGCTTCTTCGTGCCATCGGGTATTCCACCGATAAGGACATTCTTGAAATCTTCGGCCTTGCCGAAGAAGTCAAAGTTTCCAAAGTCAATCTCAAAAAGTGTGTTGGTAGAAAACTTGCTGCAAGGATTCTACGCACTTGGGACGAAGACTTCGTGGACGAAGATACCGGTGAGGTGATTACCATCACCCGCAACGAGGTATTGCTCGAGCGTGACCACATCATCGACAAAGATGATATCGATACCATCGTAGATAGCGGTGTGAAACTTGTAATCCTTGTTTCAGACAACAGCAACTCCGCTGAGTATTCGATTATTTACAATACACTTCAAAAAGACAACTCCAACTCTGAAGCTGAAGCTGTCGATTTGATTTATCGGCAGTTGCGCAACACCGAGCCACCAGATGAGGAGACTGCGCGTGGCATCATCGACAAGTTGTTCTTTAGCGATAAGCGCTATGACCTTGGCGAAGTTGGTCGCTACCGCCTCAACAAAAAACTTCATAAGACTTTCGACGAGTCCTCACAGGTCTTGACGAAAATCGACATCATACGCATTGTTCAGTACTTGATCCAACTCCAGAACTCAAAGGCACACGTCGATGACATCGACCACTTGAGCAACAGAAGGATTCGCACGGTCGGTGAGCAGCTTTACGCACAGTTCGGTGTCGGACTTGCACGTATGGCCCGCACAATCCGCGAGCGCATGAACATTCGCGACAACGAGGTATTTACACCTGCTGATTTGATCAATGCCAGGACATTGTCCAGCGTGATCAACTCGTTTTTCGGGACCAATCAGCTCAGCCAATTCATGGATCAGACGAATCCATTGGCCGAGGTGACGCACAAACGCCGCGTTTCTGCCCTTGGACCTGGTGGTCTTTCACGTGAGCGTGCAGGCTTTGAGGTTCGTGACGTGCACTATACGCACTACGGCCGCCTTTGCCCGATCGAAACTCCTGAAGGTCCTAATATCGGTCTGATCTCATCACTTTGCGTCTATGCCAAAGTGAACGATATGGGCTTCATCGAAACTCCTTATCGCGTGGTGACAGGCGGTGTGGTGCAAGAGAAGACCGTTTATCTGAGTGCGGAAGAAGAAGACAATATCATCATCGCGCAATCGAATGCGCCGTTGGATGATACCGGTCACTTTATCAACCCCCGCGTGCGTGCTAGGAAAATGGGTGACTTCCCGCTCGTAGAGCCAGAAGAACTGACCTACATGGACGTGGCCCCCAATCAGATCGTATCTCTCGCAGCTTCGCTGATTCCTTTTCTTGAGCATGATGATGCCAACCGTGCCCTTATGGGTTCGAACATGCAGCGCCAAGCCGTGCCACTTTTGAGGCCACAAGCCCCGATCGTAGGTACCGGCCTCGAGAAAAAAGCAGCTGTGGATTCACGCGCATTGGTGATTGCTGAAGGCAATGGTGTCGTCGAGTTTGTCGATGGCAACAAAATCACCATTCGCTATGAGCGCACTTTGACCGATGACTTGGTGAACTTTGATACCAATGTCGTCGAATATTTCCTGCCTAAGTTCCAGCGTACCAACCAGAATACCTCTGTCAACTTGCGTCCTATTGTGAAGCAAGGTGAGAAGGTCGAAGAAGGTTCAGTACTAGTGGAAGGCTATTCGACCAACGACGGGGAGCTTGCAATTGGTAAGAACTTGTTGGTTGCTTTCATGCCTTGGCAAGGTTACAACTTCGAAGATGCGATCGTGATCTCTGAGAGAATCGTCGCCGACGACGTATTCACATCGATCCATATCGAAGTCTTTGATATCCAGGTGCGTGATACTAAGCGTGGCGAAGAAGAACTCACCCGTGAGATTCCCAACGTGAGCGAAGAGGCTGTCAAGAACCTTGATGAAAACGGTCTGATCCGCGTAGGAGCAGAAGTTAAGGAAGGCGATATTCTCATTGGAAAGATCACACCTAAAGGTGAAACCGATCCAACCCCTGAGGAAAAACTCCTCCGCGCTATCTTCGGTGATAAAGCTGGTGATGTGAAAGATGCTTCGTTGCGTGTACCACCATCCGTAAGGGGTGTGGTCATTGACAAGAAACTCTTCCGCAAAGACAAGAAAGAAGGCAAAGCCCGTGCAAACGACAAGAAAAAACTTGGCGATCTCGAGGCTAAATACAAGTCTGATCTGGCTGACTTGGATCGCCTTATGACCGGGAAGCTCCTGCAATTGCTCGGTAACGAGAAATCTGCTGGTGTGCGCAATAAATATGGTGAAGAGATCATTTCTGCTGGAAAGAAATTTTCGGAGAAGACCCTCGCAGCCATCAAATGGTTGGAAATCATTCCATCGGATTGGGTTGCAGACGATGAGCTGAGCAAAAATGTTCAGCGCTTGTTCCACAACTACAAGATCAAGTACAACTTGATTGAAGGAACATTCCGCAGGGAAGAATTCCAGATCCGTGTTGGTGATGAATTACCATCCGGCATTTTGCAACTCGCCAAAGTTTATGTCGCCAAGAAGCGTAAGCTGAAAGTCGGTGACAAGATGGCTGGTCGTCACGGTAACAAAGGTGTGGTCGCAAGAATCGTGCCCGTCGAGGACATGCCATTCTTGGAAGATGGTACTCCTGTAGATATCGTACTGAACCCCTTGGGCGTGCCTTCAAGGATGAACTTGGGTCAGATCTACGAAACGGTTTTGGGCTGGGCTGGTAAAAAGCTGGGCTTGAAATTTGCAACGCCGATTTTTGACGGAGCTCACCCAGAGGATGTCGCAGGTTATATCAAGCAAGCTGGCTTGCCCGAATGGGGTCGTAGCCACTTGTATGATGGTCAGACCGGCGTACGCTTCGACCAAATGACCACCGTTGGCGTGATCTACATGCTGAAACTGAGTCACTTGGTTGATGACAAGATGCACGCTAGGAGCATCGGTCCATACTCCCTCATTACCCAGCAGCCGTTGGGTGGTAAGGCACAGTTTGGTGGTCAGCGTTTTGGTGAGATGGAGGTTTGGGCACTCGAAGCATTCGGTGCCGCCCACATCTTGCGTGAGATGCTCACTGTCAAGTCTGATGACGTGTTTGGTCGTGCTAAGACGTACGAAGCCATCGTCCAGGGCGACGTGTTGCCCAAGCCTGGTATTCCTGAGTCGTTCAACGTGTTGTTGCACGAATTGAGGGGTCTGGCACTCGAAGTTACCTTAGATTAACCTTGTATAAAAAATAGGATCATGTCAATGTCCGCAACCAAGGAGAAGAAAGGGATTACCAGCGATTTCAGGAGGGTTACTATCAGCCTGGCCTCGCCTGAGATGATCTTGGAAAGATCACATGGTGAGGTTCTGAAACCTGAAACCATCAATTACCGCACCTATAAGCCCGAAAAAGACGGTCTCTTCTGCGAGCGTATCTTCGGGCCGGTCAAAGACTATGAGTGTCACTGCGGCAAATACAAACGTATTCGCTACAAAGGCATCATTTGTGACCGTTGTGGAGTTGAGGTAACAGAGAAGAAAGTGCGTCGTGAGCGCATGGGCCACATCGCATTGGTGGTGCCTGTTGCACACATCTGGTATTTCCGTACGCTTCCCAGTAAAATCGGCTACTTGCTCGGCCTCACCGGCAAGAAGCTGGATCAAGTCATCTATTACGAGCGCTACGTCGTGATCAATCCTGGTGTCAAAGCCATGGATGGAATGGAGAAGATGGACTTCCTCACTGAGGAAGAGTTCTTGAGCGTGTTGGAGTCCCTTCCGAAGGACAATCAAATGCTCGACGACCGCGATCCCAATAAATTCGTCGCCAAAATGGGCGCCGATGCATTGGACCAATTGCTCAGCACGATTAATCTCGACGACCTTTCCTACAACCTGCGCAGGCGGGCTGCTGACGAGACCTCGCAGCAAAGGAAAAACGACGCCCTCAAGCGTCTTAAGATTGTCGAAGCTTTCCGCTCAGCCAATCGCCGCATCGAAAACCGTCCTGAATGGATGGTAATCCGTATGGTTCCGGTGATTCCCCCAGAATTGCGTCCCCTAGTGCCGCTTGAAGGTGGTCGTTTCGCTACTTCTGACCTCAATGACCTCTATCGCCGCGTGATCATTCGCAACAATCGCCTCAAGCGATTGATCGAGATCAAGGCTCCTGAGGTAATCTTGCGCAATGAGAAGCGCATGTTGCAAGAGGCAGTTGATTCGCTCTTCGACAACACCCGCAAAGTCAACGCAGTGCGATCTGACTCCAACCGCGCCCTCAAATCCCTTTCAGACATGCTCAAAGGTAAGCAAGGCCGTTTCCGTCAGAACTTGTTGGGTAAAAGGGTGGACTACTCCGGTCGTTCTGTGATCGTGGTGGGCCCGACCCTCAAACTGCACGAGTGCGGTTTGCCCAAGGACATGGCTGCTGAGCTTTTCAAACCGTTTGTGATCCGCAAGCTCATCGAGCGTGGTATCGTGAAGACGGTGAAGAGTGCAAAGAAGATCGTTGACAAAAAAGAGCCAGTGGTCTGGGATATCTTGGAAAATGTGTTGATGGGCCACCCAGTGCTCCTCAACCGTGCTCCAACCTTGCACCGCTTGGGTATCCAAGCTTTCCAGCCTAAGCTGGTAGAGGGCAAAGCCATCCAATTGCACCCGCTCGTCTGTACTGGTTTCAACGCCGACTTCGACGGTGACCAGATGGCTGTGCACGTGCCATTGAGCAACGAAGCTTGCTTGGAAGCCATGGTTCTGATGTTGGCCTCGCACAACATTTTGCACCCAGCCAACGGTAAGCCGATCACTTTGCCTTCACAGGACATGGTTTTGGGTATCTATTACCTGACCAAAGACCGTCCAAACCAGGTTGGCCAAGGCTTGATATTCTCGGGCTTCGAAGAGGTGAACATCGCCTACAACGAAAACCGCGTCGCCAAGCACGCTAAGATCAAGGTACGTATTCCAAAGAAGGAATTTGCCACAGGTCGGGTGCATTTGCATCCTGTCACAGGCAAGCCTGAAACAGAAATCATTGATACAACTGCAGGTCGTGTGATCCTTAACCAGATCGTACCTGAAAACGTGCCTTATATCAATGAAGTTCTTACCAAAAAGAACGTGAACGCCATCATCTCTGACATCTTCACAAGATGCGGACTGAAGCGTACGGCGATCTTCTTGGACGACTTGAAAGCACTTGGTTTCCGCAACGCTTTCGTGGGTGGACTTTCCTTCGGTTTGTCTGAGGTCTTGATCCCAGAGGAAAAGGAAATCTACATCAAGCAAGCCGAAAAAGCGATTGAAGCGATCACTGACGACTATAACAACGGTTTCATCACTGAAAACGAACGTTACAATCAGGTGATTGACCAGTGGACTACGATTAACTCGAAGCTCACGAATACGCTGATGGATCAGCTCAAAAACGACAACGATGGCTTCAACTCTGTGTACATGATGCTCCACTCCGGTGCACGTGGTTCACGCGAGCAGATTCGTCAGTTGGGCGGTATGAGGGGTCTGATGGCCAAGCCACAAAAATCCTTGAAGGGCTCGGCAGGGGAGATCATTGAAAACCCGATCTTGTCTAACTTTAAGGAAGGTCTTTCAGTGTTGGAGTACTTTATCTCCACACACGGTGCACGTAAAGGTCTCGCCGATACAGCACTTAAGACCGCTGATGCTGGTTACTTGACGCGTCGTCTTGTGGACGTATCGCAAGATGTGATCATTACCGAAGAAGATTGTGGTACCCTGCGTGGTCTCAAAATCGAGCCGCTGATCCAGAATGACGAAATCGTTGAGCCACTCGGCGAGCGTGCATTGGGGCGTGTGGCTGTAGAAGACATTCGCCATCCAGAAACTGACGAGATCATTGTCCCTGGCAATGAAATCATCACGGAGAAATTGGCTACAGCGCTCAACGAATCCGGATTGGAAAGCACAGAGATTCGCTCGGTGCTCACCTGCGAATCCAAGAAGGGTGTCTGTGTCAAATGCTATGGACGTAACTTGGCCACAGGCCGTTATGTCGAGATTGGCGAGGCAGTTGGTGTGATTGCGGCACAATCTATTGGCGAGCCTGGAACCCAGCTCACCTTGCGTACCTTCCACGTCGGTGGTGTGGCTCAACGCTTGGCTGCTGACTCCAAGATCATCGTGAAGTACAAAGGTAAAGTCGAGTTTGACAACATTCGTACTGTCAAGCGCCAAGAAGGAGACGAACTCAAAGCCATCGTGATTACACGTTCTGGTGAGATGCGCATCATGGGCATCAAAGGTCGTATCCTCTCGACGCACAATATTCCCTATGGTTCCGAACTCCTCGTCGAGGACGGTGCCGAAGTGGAAAAGACAACTGAAGTCTGCCGTTGGGACCCATACAACGCCGTTATTCTTTCTGAGTACGACGGTACGATCCACTACGACAGCTTGACCGAAAACTCTACCTACTTTGAAGAGAAGGAAGAACTGACTGGTCACACTGAAAAAGTGGTTATCGACTCCAAAGACCGCACGATTAACCCTGCGATCAAGGTGCACGACAACAAAGGTCGCCCATTGCGTTCCTATAACCTCCCGATCGGCTCCCACATCATGGTGGACGACAAAGAGGAGATCAAGGCTGGTCAAATCCTTGTGAAGATTCCAAGGGTCAGCGGTAAGACCTCTGACATTACTGGCGGTCTCCCAAGGGTCACGGAATTGTTTGAAGCTCGTAATCCTAGCAATCCAGCTGGGGTATCGGAAATCGACGGTATCGTTTCTTTGGGTGGTATCAAGCGCGGTAACCGTGAAGTCTTTGTGACATCACGTGACGGCTCAGATACACGCAAATATATGATCCCGCTTACCAAGCACATCTTGGTGCAAGACAACGACTTGGTCTATGCTGGCGACTTGCTTTCAGATGGTGCTGTGGTGCCTGCTGAGATCCTGGCGATCAAAGGACCAAGCGCGGTGCAGGCTTATATCGTGAACGAAATCCAAGAGGTGTATCGCCTTCAGGGTGTGAAGATCAACGATAAGCACATCGAAGTTGTCGTGCGTCAAATGATGCAGAAACTCGTGATCGTCGATGCTGGTGATACCATTTTCCTCGAAAAGGAGCAAGTATCCCGCTATGACTTCCAAGAGGAAAACGACTGGATCTGGGACAAATACCTCATCGAAGACGCTGGAGACAGCGAAAAGTTGAAGTCTGGCCAGATTGTACCATCCCGCAAGCTGCGCGAAGAAAACCAAATATTGGCCCGCAAGGAGCTCAAATTGGTGGTCGCTCGTGTCGCCCGTCCTGCTGTAGGCCGTCCAATCTTGCAGGGAATCACCCGTGCATCTTTGGGTACCAAAAGCTGGCTCTCTGCTGCATCCTTCCAGGAAACGACCAAGGTGCTCAGCGAGGCTGCCATCACAGCAAAGACCGACGAATTGTTGGGTCTCAAAGAAAACGTCATCGTTGGTCACCTCATTCCTGCAGGAACGGGTCTCCGCGAATACGAAGACATCATCGTGGGTGATTTGGCCGAGTTCAAGGCCAAGTACAGCAAAGAGAAGGCTGCGGAACCGCGCCATCGAGATGTGGTCCGCGACTAATGTCTTCTGAACATGAAAAATGAAACGGGAACCCTAGGGTTCCCGTTTTTTATTCCACAAAAGCTTTAGCCTTGACCGTTTTATCTTATTTTTAGGCTCTATTCTGGTGCAATGGAAGCGACGACAGAAAAAATAAAGATCATCAGTGCAGGTGCAATTTCGGCTATGTTGCGCCGTATTGCCTTTGAAATCTATGAGCGCAATTTTGGAGCAGAGCAGCTGATCTTGGCTGGCATTGGGCCACGAGGAGCGTATCTAGCCGATCTGTTGGAAGCGCATCTGAGGGAGATTTCAAAGCTTAAGTTGATGCGCGCGGATTTTGACAAGTTGGGGCACGGCTTGGCTTGGAAGGCCGACACAGCACCGCAAGGCATCACCAATGGCACCTTACTCATTGTCGATGACGTCTTGTATTCAGGAAATACGATTGTAAAGGCTTTGGCCTTGGTAGCGCCTTTGCAGCCTGCCAAAATACAGACGGCAGTCTTGATCGACCGCGGTCACCATCGATTCCCCATACAAGGCAATTATGTGGGTATGGAAATCGCAACGAGTCTCAAACAATATGTGAGCGTGGAGGTCGATACTGAAACCCAACGCGCAGAAGCATTTATCTTCTAATATTTCCCATCATGAAAGCCCTCCTCCTCGAAGGAAAAGACCAGCCCTTGCAGGTCAAAACCATAGCCGATCCACTTCTCAAAGCAGGCATGGTGCAGGTGCGCATCAAAGCTGCTGCCATCAATCATCGTGATCTTTGGATCACCAAGGGGCAGTATGCTGGGATCAAGTACCCGATCATTCTGGGATCAGATGGTGCTGGTACGATCGTGAAAATCAGCAAAGATGTACCTGCGACCCATTTGGGTATGCAAGTGATCATCAACCCTAGTTTTAATTGGGGAGAAGAGGAAGATACCCAAGGCAAGGAGTTTAAGATCTTGGGTTTGCCAGACAACGGAACACTGGCTGAGTTGGTCAACGTGCCGATGGAGCAGGTGTATCCCATGCCGGAACACCTCACTTTTGCCCAAGCTGCAGCGTTACCGCTGGCTGGGCTCACAGCCTACCGCGCCTTGCTCACGCGTGCCCGCACGCGCGGTGCCGAGAAGGTGCTCGTGACTGGGATCGGTGGCGGTGTGGCATTGTTTGCGTTGCAATTTGCCATCAAGCTCGGTTGTGAAGTCTGGGTGACAACGGGAACAGAAGCCAAACTGAAGCGCGCAATTGCAATGGGTGCCACAGGAGGCGGCAATTATAAAGAACTTGGCTGGGCAAAAGAATTGCTGAAGAAAGCTGGCAATTTTGATGTGATCATTGATGGTGCTGGCGGTGCGGGATTTGCTGACTTGATCGATTTGGCTGCTCCGGGAGGCCGCATCGCCATTTATGGCGGCACTGCAGGCAACATTGAAAGTGTGTCCCCACAAAAGATTTTTTGGAAACAGCTCAGTATTTTGGGGTGTACCATGGGCTCGCCGAGTGATTTCCACAACATGCTACGTTTCATCAATACCCATCAGATTGTTCCGGTGATCGACGAGGTATTTCCTTTTGAGGAGGCTGATCAGGCGTTTGCAAAGATGGCTGCTGGGACACAAGTGGGTAAATTGGTGATCGAGATCTAGAAAATGATCCTGCACTTTGTGCTGAACATCAGGAAGAATTGCAAAATTGGTGGTTTGTATTGATCACGGTCTCAACGCACTATTGATGGATAATCAGCACTTGCACCTAGCTCAAGCTGCCACGCAACTCCAAGCGCATGGCGAACAGTTTATTGAGTTATGCAGCCACGGGAGCCTGGTCGTCGAATATTACAAGCCGCATGGCATCGATGATCAAGCACCGCATGAGCGCGATGAAATCTATGTGGTTGCAGCAGGTAGCGGAACCTTTGTCAATGGTGATCGACAGTGGGCGTTTCTGCCAGGAGATTTTTTGTTTGTCAAGGCTGGAACCACCCATCGATTCGTTGATTTTTCAGATGACTTTGCAACTTGGGTTTTCTTTTATGGCCCCGTGGGTGGAGAATGACATACTCGAAACTTAGAAACAGATGATTTACCGTGTAGCAATCCCCGCCGACATCGCCCAAATTCAGGTTGTGCGGCATACCGTCAAGGAAAACACACTTTCCGATCCTGCTCTTGTGCCTGACGCCGATGTATTTGATTTTATGACGCATCGGGGTAGGGGATGGGTCTGTGAGTCTGATGGACAAATTTTAGGATTTGCAATCGTGGACTTGATCGAGCATAATATTTGGGCTTTGTTTTTGAGGCCGGAATGTGAGCGGCAAGGCATTGGGGAGCGTCTGCAAACGATGATGCTGGATTGGTATTTTGAGCAGACACAAGAGACTGTATGGTTGGGAACCGCACCCGGAACGCGCGCAGAAGGGTTTTACCAACACACAGGCTGGACGCGTGCAGGCATGCATGGCCAAAGGGAGGTGAAATTTGAGATGCGCTACACAGATTGGCAAGCGCGAAGGGCACAATAGTCCCACCACCAGCGATTGTTACTGTTGAAAAAGTAGCATAAGCGCGTAGCTTATTCTTGGGCTTCGAGGAAGTTTTTGAGTTGTTGGATCGCTTTGGGCCAAGCCTCGCTCACGCTGGCGTGGTACCAATCCCAGTCACCACCATCTTGGTAGCTTCCCTGGCTCAGGTTCAGGAGCGTTTTGCCATCCTTGCCCTTGGCGATCACACGTAGGGACACTGGCCCCATAATTTCGCGCTCTGGGTGAAAGTACACCAAGTCGCTGACTTCAAAAAGACCATTGGGTTCATATTGACGCACGATGCCCGTGGTCAGATGTCCCATACCCTTTTCAGTAATATCCCAAATTAAGGAATAAAGCCCACCAGGGCGCTTTTCTATCAACGCACGCTCCACACCCCACCACGCACGCAGTAGTTCAGGCTCAGTGAAAGCCTTGATCACTTGCGCGGGATTCGTGGCAATTTCGATGGAGTTTTCGACCATTCTCATGCTGCAAAGGTAAGGGATATGTTTTGCAATGTGTTAGGAAATGCATCAAACATCTCGAAAATCTTGGAAATGCTATAAAATAAGGCTCATTTTCTGAAAATAGCGAATTTTGGAGAAATGAATGATGCGAGAATCGTATTTTGAACAATGTACTTTGTCGTCAATTGCATCCTCTCGCTAAATCCTTCGTGGTCACGGGTTGTTCAACCGCACATCCGCCAGCAGGCCGGCCAAGTATCGCTTGTTGCAATTTTCCTCAGAGATGATCGTCTGAGCTTGCATATAAAACGCCGCGCGCTCCATGAGCTTCTTATGGACAAATATTTGCAGGTCACCGTCGATGCTATTGAGGAGTGGGCGCTTGTCTTTGGCATTGCGCAGGCGCTCGGTGAGGCGGGCGGCACTCATGTCGAGGTAAATGGTATGGCCACTTCGGTTCATCAAATCCATATTGTCAAAAAAGCATGGTGTGCCACCACCACAGCTCACAAGCATGTCGAGTCCATCGATCGCGCAGACCTCTTCCAGTGACTTACGTTCGATTTGCCTGAAAAAATCCTCGCCTTTTTCCCTGAAGACTGTCCGCACGTCTTGACCGAGTTTTTGTTCAATGTATTCGTCCAAATCCAAGAAATGCAGATCGTTGGAACGCGCGGCATATTTGCCGAGTGTCGTTTTTCCCGCACCCATGAATCCGATCACAAAAAATTTCATGCTGCAAATTAGGCGTGGAATGCCGTTTTTCAAAAGATGATTCCGCAATACTGCATTGTTTCGCTCCAACGATAGGCTAGCGTGCCTCCAATCGCACGCGAGGATCGATGACCGTGTACAAGACGTCCACGACAATATTGATCGTGACAAAGATCACCCCTATCAAAATTGCGGATCCCAATATGAGCGGGTAATCTTTGGCACCAAGGGCGTCGATCGTCAATTTTCCCAGACCTTGCCAGTCAAATATCGTTTCCACAAAAAATGCCCCAGCGAGCAGTGATGCAAACCATCCTGAAATGGATGTGAGCACAGGATTGAGTGCATTGCGAAAGGCATGACGCATGAGCACAGTGCCTTCATGTAGCCCCTTGGCCCGCGCAGTGCGCACGTAGTCGGCCGCAAGCGCCTCGTCCATGCTAGCACGCATGAGTTGTGTGATGATCGCCAGCGGTCGCACCCCGAGCGCGATCGCGGGCAGCAGCAAGTGCGCCCACTGCATGCGGTAGCCTTCGTCAAAAATATTTTCCTCCCAAAAATAGCCTGATGCATGCAAGCCTGTCCATGGCCCCAAATCCACTGCAAAAATGCGGATGATGAGCACCGCCATGAAAAAGGAAGGTGCAGAAACGCCCAGCAGCGTGAGAAAAGTGATCACCCGATCTGCCCAGCGCCCTTTGTGCAGTGCCGAAATCACACCCAGCGGCAAGCCCATTGCGATCGCAAAGAGCATGGCCGCCACCGCCAATACGATGGTGCCCGGCAGGTGTTCCAGCAGCCGAGCGGAGACTTTACGGTTGTTTTGAAACGAGCGCCTCAGCCACGGCAATTTGAAAGCCATGCATTTGCCAGCGCCCAAACCGAAAATCCTCAAGTGCCCGATCTCAGCGCCTTCCTTGTCAAAATGATCGACCATGCCGATCGGCGAGAGGTCATTGAGGTAATAAAGGTATTGCATCGGCAACGGCCGATCCAAATGGTGAGCCGCCATGATGGCCTTGCGCGTGGCCTCGTCGGTATTCTCGTCGGTCATCGCCTCAGCAGGGCTGCCTAGGAGGTTGAAGATCACAAACAACAACGTGACGATGCCCCACATCACCAAAAATCCGGAGAGGATACGTTTCAGGATGTAGCGCGTCATCGGCAGGTGGCTTTAGTCAATGGAATCTTGGGACAAGGAGTCCCCGGTTGGAGTGACGACGTCGAGCGGGACAGGGGCAATGTAGGCTGCCGGACCCGCAAGGGAGCGCAGCTCATCGACCGTCGGCATATTGTTGCAATGCCATTTTTTCTGCACCACACCATCCTTCAAAAAAATGAAGCCGGGCGTGGAACGTATCATCGTGCGCAAAGCCTTTTGGTCTTGGTCGCTCCAGCAAAAATCCGCAGGAAATTTGAGCCCCATTTTCTTGCGTACAGATGGACCTGTGCTCGAACCGCCAGCCACCTTGATGCCCGGTGCCTTCAACAGGATCTCTGCTGCCAATGCGCCAGCGGAGTTGTAGTCCTCGATCGGGTGATCTTCCATGTCATACATCACGATGTACAGCATCGGGCCCACGCAGCCATCCATGCCACAGGCACTGCCAAACTCAGTGAAGTCATGGGCGAACAGTTCGCCATCTTCAGCGGCATTATTTGCGTTGAAGCAGAGGTCTTGACCAGCTTTGTAGGCGCCACGAAAGTCCATCAGTTCGAGGTTCATGAAGCAATATGTGCTCAGTGCGGCACCCACTACAAAGCTGCCAATGGTCGCAAAACCAGGCATAGGGCTGCGGTAATAGGGATGAATGCGTCCTCTATGTACAAAAATCAAAATACCAGGGATCAGGAGCAGCAGGTCCTTCGCAAATGTCTGCCAAGGCTCCAGTTTCAAGGCATCACCAAAGCAACCACAATCTTGCAGCTTGCCACTGAAGGCCGCCAATCCTGTGAGCACCGTGAAAAAGAGCAGCATCAAGAGCAGCAGCCAGGCCGTGCCCCGCATTTTGTAGCCCATGATCAAGGCGAATCCCAATGCAACTTCCAAAACGCTGACAAAACCGGAGATAGGGACCGAGAAATCATGCATCGTTTCGGCAGGAAACCAACTCACAATGTCGCTGAAAAAGGTCCAATAGTCGTCCAGTTTGTATCCAAAGCCGATGGGGTCTTGCAGCTTCACGAAGCCGGAGATCAGAAACAAGCCCGCGACGAGTTTGCTCAAGACATTGATCAAATTCAGGCCGTAGGGCGTGAGTTGGTCGTTGGTTTCCTTGGCTTTGAGCCTGCCCATGGCCATGCTGGCGACGCCGACCAGCGAGGCCAGCACGATGGTGGTGAGCAAGATCAGGAATATGATGAGGATCGATGGATTCTTGTCGGGACCTTTGGCCGGAATCGTATGCATGAGGCCGACAAACACGGGCGTGAGACCGAGTATGGCAGCGATCAAGGCCAATGCGGCTAGGTCGATGAGCTTATTTTTTTTCTGGCCTGCGGGGTTGGTGAGACTCATGCGTAGATCAATGATTTCCAAGAATGAAGAAACAAAGCGAGGCGGTGTAGCCGAATGCGATCATTATGAGAGCATGATGGCGTTGAGGATGTCGCAGTCTCATGCTTCCCTGGGTTCCACAGGGAGCCAGGTTACCACTTACCACACGTTCTAATTCCAACATCAACGCTATTGACATGTTCAATGCTCTCAAATCGCCCTAAAAATAGGAAAAGTTGGGAACAATAGAAACTTAAACGAAAGATTTAGTTGAAGGGTTTGTCCTAGGCGGTCGGTGGATGACGTGGGAGTCGCATCGATTGTTTTGCAAGCGATGATCAGGATTGCTTGAGCGGAGGCTTCACCTCTACAGTGACATCGTCCCTTTTCATATTGAAAATCACTCGCTTCACCAGGTCCAGATTGCTGGTCGCTAGATGTAAAGTGCGGTTGCTAACGTAGAGCGCGATCCCTGCATGGTGGCCTTGCCCTCCCATGCGCCGCGAAATGAAGAAGGTATAGAGCCAATAAAAGGCCGTTGGGAACCAATACCGCCATCGCCCATGCGAGCGAAAGTATTTGGTGCCCAGCAAAGATCTACACCAAAAAATAGAGCGCGCAAAAGCCAGTTGCGATACCAAAAACCTTATCCCAAAACATATTGCGCCAATTCACACGAAACTTGCAATCGGGACATACCGGCAGCATGATCGGTCCTGACAGGTGAAACTGATCGCTGTTTCCGATGCGGGCAGTGATGCGATCGGTCGTGAATGCATTGCAGCAAACGCATTCTTTTCCACAATTTGGAACTGCTATTTCATAGCTGTATTCCCCCATTTGCTTGATTTTGACCCGGTACCGCGTTTTTGTGTGGGTAGATTCCATGGATTTGAAGGGGCTTGGATCTGCCAATGTCAGCATAAAGATACAAAGTCTGGGTGTACGCAAGTCTGAGTGGGTTGCCAGTGGGTGTACGATACCGCTCAGAGAGCGGGAGCAGGCGTAGGAATTACGTTGTTCGTTGGCCTTCCCCATCCCGACATCGTCGGGAGAGGGCCGACGAACAGCTTCAGAATTTGTCGTACACCCGTTGTCAGGTACCTTACCGTGCGACCTTGAGTCGCTTCACGAATGTAGAGACACCGCTACCTCCATCGTTGTGCATTTGCGAGAATGCATCGACCCATCCAGCCTTTTTTTCCACGGGAATCACCAAATCTTTTTCGTTTTCCCAAATCCTGCAATGCAATCTCAGGGGCATGATCGCATCTTTCCACACGCCATCCCTGAGTGTATAGACATGGTAGGTGCGCCAGCAAGGTGAATACCAATCAGCCAGAAAACCGATTTCATCGCCACCGTCTTGGTTCAGATCGCCTTCGTTCACCATCTGACCGCCGTAGCTCTCAGCAACGATGAGATCGGGGATTTTGGGACTGAAAAACTGGATTTTGCATTTGCAACGGCGCAAGCAGTCGATGGAATCCATTTTGGAAGGTCGCCCGAGATAGGCGGTCTCGCGTTTGCCATCCCCATCAAAATCGCCTTGCATTGTCGGGATCGTGTCTTGCGCTGCCTCGTCACGCGCGGATTTCGCAATTCCAGACGGCCCGCCCGATGGCATCACTATGCCCTGCACCTCCAGGCAATCCACCATGCTGCTACTGCAAAGTGCAGCTAGCAGGAGGGTACACAAGGTGAGAAGCGGAGGTCTCATGGCGATGACAATATATGATAAAGGTGCTAGGCCTTGTGGAAGTTGCTGCGAATGCGCTCCATTTTGGCAGCATCGGCAAGATCTTCCTGGGAAATATATTCGGCGATGAAGCCGCAACTGAGGCAGCAATAGCGCTCCAGGTCAACCTTATGAAGCCAATCTGAATGAAAGGCGTTATGGATAAAATCCTGCGTCTTCCATACATCTGTGCCGTTGCACATCGTGCAAATTCCCTTTCTCATCTTCTGGTCGGTGGGAGCGTTGACCGTCCACATGATCTAATATAGCAATTTTATTTGATGTATGCAGTGAAATGCAAGCTTGCGCGCAAGCTGTGGGAGTAGGCTCCCGCTCAGAAAGCGGGAGCAGCCGCAGGAGTTACGATGTTCGTCGGCCCTCCCTCCACAGTCGGGCGCGGCCCCAAAGCCAAGTTTGAGGGCCGACGAACGATATTGGCCGCCAAGCAATGATTCGACGACGCCGAATCATTGATCAAAATGCTCGTTCGTCGGCCCACAGCGTTGTTGTGGGGTGGGCCAACGAACAGGTGCTCCCGCAGCAAAGCTGGATCGTACACCCAAGCTGTCACATCCACCTGAAAACCGCCTATATTTGCCAAGTCTCAAAAGATGATCGGCGTTCCCCAAAATATCACCCTCAACTGTCGTGGCCGCTTGCTGCGTCTCGATCGACCGATCGTGATGGGCATCTTGAACCTCACACCGGACTCTTTCAGCGATGGCGGCCGCTACGACGACACCTCCAAAGCCCTCGCCCATGTCGCGCACATGTTGCAAGCAGGGGCGACGATCATCGATGTGGGCGGCTACTCGTCGCGCCCCGGCGCGATCGACATCACCGTCGAGGAGGAATTGGCACGCATCCAGCTTGTCGTCCAAGAAATTTTGCAGCAATTTCCTCAGGCCATCGTCTCGATCGATACCTTTCGTGCAGCTGTTGCAGGCCCCATGTTGGATTTGGGAGCGCATATCATCAATGACATCTCAGGGGGATTGCTCGATCCCGACATGTTCGCTACCGTGGGCGCATGTGATGCGCCCTACGTGCTCATGCACATGCAAGGACGCCCGCAGACAATGCAGCAGGCGCCCGCTTACACAGATGTGGTGCGCGAGGTCGGCGATTATTTCGTTGCGCGCATCAGGGCTGCACATGCTGCTGGCATCAAAGATCTCGTCCTTGATCCAGGATTTGGCTTTGGGAAGACATTGGCGCACAATTGGGAACTCTTTCGTAATTTGGGTCAATTCAATGTATTTGGCTGTCCCCTCCTGATTGGGATTAGCCGCAAGTCCATGGTCTATCGTCTCTTCGATACCGCGCCCAGCGACGTGCTGGAACTCACAACGGCTTTGCACCTCAAGGCCCTAGAGGCGGGTGCCCGCATCTTGCGTGTACACGACGTGCAGCCGGCCATACGCGCGATCCAACTCCACCAATACCTGCAACATGGAGCTCTTTAAGATCGGCTTCATCACCGTGCGTTTGCTCGATCTGATCGATATTTCGGTGGTGACCTTTATCTTTTACCGCCTTTACCATTTGCTGCGCAATAGCATCGCGTTGCGCATCATGTTTGCCTTGACGCTAGTCTTCGTGTTTTGGAAATTGGTGGATCTGCTGGACATGGTGCTCCTCAAAAGCATCTTGGATCAGATCATCGGGGTAGGAGCCATCGCGTTGATCGTCATTTTCGCGGCTGAGATCAGACGTTTTCTGGTGGTCTTGGGGCGCAATAGCTTTATTTCAAGGGCTTGGGAGCAATTTTTCACCAAGGCCGAAACCCAGCACTCGTATGAGGAATTGGTAGCCGGGATCGAGCAGATTGCTAAGGCGGGGCTTGGTGCGCTCATCGTGATCACTGGGCAAGATGGCCTGGAGCGCTTCAAAGAGACCGGCGACCCGATCGGGGCAGAGGTAAGCGAGCGCTTGCTGTATTCCATTTTTCTCAAGGACGGGCCGCTGCACGATGGCGCTGTGATCATCGACCACAACAAGATCGCAGCGGCACGCTGCATCTTACCACTCAGTGCCAATCCTGATTTGCCACCAGAGCTTGGCTTGCGGCATCGCTCGGGCCTCGGCCTGAGCGAAGGTACAGATGCGCTGGTAATCGTAATTTCTGAGGAACGCAGAGAGGTTTCGATTGTGAAGGAAGGGAAACTGAGGCGCAATGTCGATGTAATCACTCTAGAGGGCGCTTTGCGTGACCACTTTAATCCCAATGCCAACCAAACCTCCTAGCTATGGCCATGATCGCGTTGGAAGGCATGCGTTTTTTTGCCCATCATGGGGTCTTTGAATTTGAGCGGATCCAGGGAAATGATTTTGAAGTCGATGTGTGGCTAGACTTGGGAGAGCAGGATTTGCCCGACAGCGACCGCATCGAGGACGCCTTGGATTACGGGAAGATCTATGCTGCGACACAGGCCGTCATGGCCGAACCCAAAAGTCTATTGGAGACCTTGGTCAATGCGATTGGTCGCAAGCTTGTCGTGGATTTCCCAACGGTGATCGGGATCCGTGTGCGTGTGAGCAAGGAAAATCCGCCAGTTGCGGGTGTCTGCCGACGCTCTGTGGTGGAGGCCACATTCAGGCCATGACCAATTGCTTGCATCCCAGCGGCCGATGGCTGCTCATCCTCCTGCTAGCCTTGCTAGCGGGTTGCGGCAACAAAAACCGACTCGTTGTCTATGCCGATCCTTGGCTCAGTGAATACGCGCAGCGCGTCACTGCAGCGTTTCAAGTCGCCCACCCTGAGACGGAAATACAGCTCAAGCTCCTTTCGACCGAGGTAATCGTGCAGCACATTCGCTACGGGCAACCCGTAGATGTCATACTCTGCATGGGCAGCGAGCTCTATACCCAGCAAGATTTCAGGGACGAGATCGCCGTGGAAACTGTATTGGCCCCCAGTCAAGTTGTGCAATTGGTGCAGGCAGGTCAAGATTTCCAGACGAAACAGGAGGCTATGGGCACGCGCTACTGCACGATGATGGAGGCAAGCGATCGCCCGATGCGCCAGTATGTGGAGCAATGGGAGCAGGGGGCAGCCGCCCAGAAGTCTTGCACGATCATCGCCAATTTTCAACGGCAGGCCATGGATTATATGCTGCGTGGCTGGGTACCTACAGGCTATATGCCCATTCATTTTGCCTCGGCCCATCCCAATCAATTCCGCCAATTGGCGCGCGGCCCATTGATTCCCAATGCATTTACGGGGATTCTGCTCCGCAATGCACCGCATCAAGCGCTCGCCTCCGCATATTTTGCATCCCTCACCTCAGAAAAATCGATAAAAATTCTTGGTGAGCTGAAATTTCTTCCCTAAGTTTGCCTTCCATTCACGAAATGGCGACGTGGCCGAGCGGCTAGGCAGAGGTCTGCAAAACCTCGTACAGCGGTTCGAATCCGCTCGTCGCCTCTGAGACAGCGGTTCCTTTGGAGCCGCTGTTTTCAATTCTAGCAGACCTTTTCCATAACCCCTTCAATTTTCTCATTTTCAAAAATGTACGCAGGTCTTGTTGTAGGCTTCATGGAGCGTCGCCGCAGATTTGAAAGCATGCAATTGCGTCGTCTGCAACTAAACGACGTTGTCCTAGAAAGCCGTCATTGGCGACCTCGCTTTGCTCATTTTTATGATCAACCCAAGATCGAATGGAAATTGTGGATCGCACTTATTGGGTTGGTAACCAGATAATTATTCAAGGCATTGTGACCTTTTTTTGAGTCGGTCATTGTAGGTCATGTGGATTTCGGATGAGAGAATAGGCTTATCTTTCCCGCTTTGGTGTCCTTGCGAGGTTCCATGGAGGGCTTTGCTCGGAATACAAAGGTGTATGTGGCCAATGGGATCGGCTGCGTAATTGAGCATGAAAAGATCAGAATTCATCAAACTTTTGGGATTGGGCTCGGCAGGTCTGCTGTTGAGCGGTGTCGGTCGTGGCGTCGATAGTGCGCGTCGGGTGATCATCATAGGCGCGGGTATCGCTGGCATTGGCGCCGCACGTGCCTTGCGCGATGCTGGTCATGAGGTGGTGATATTGGAGGCCCGCGACCGCATTGGTGGTCGCATTTGGACCGATTACAGTCTTGGCACACCGATCGATCTCGGTGCAAGTTGGATTCACCAAAGCAAGACCAATCCACTTACACAGATCGCTGCACAACATCGATTGCCTGCCAAGCCCACCAACTATGGCAACTATCGCCTCTTTGATTCAGACGGGCACCCATTGCCAGAGGATGATCGTGAAAGTCATTTTGCCCAGGCCCAAAAGCTTTTCAAAAAGGCACACAAGGTCGCCATCAAGGCCGACATTGGGATGAATATGCAGCAGGCTTTTGATGAGATTCTAGCTTCCAAGAAATTGGATGATCCTGCGCGACAGACATTGGAGTGGCGCTTGGCGATGATGGAAATCTATCAAGGGGCTGAGCTGAATCTGATCGCAGCTGCTTCCGATGAAGGCTTCCCTACAGATGATCTGCTGCTCACGACTGGTTTTGGCAAGCTCATCGACAAAATGGCCGTTGGGCTCGACATTCGACTCAATCAAAAGGTGCTCGTCGTGCGCCAAAGTGATCAGCGCGTCACTGTCACTACGGGTGGCGAAGATTTTGAAGGTGATTTTGTGCTCGTGACATTGCCATTGGGAGTCTTGAAAGACAGCGATGTGCGTTTTGATCCGGCGATTTCTGCGTCCAAGAAAAATGCGATCAAAAAGATCGGTGTCGGGCAAATCAACAAACTGGCGCTCAAATTTGAGAAGCCCTTTTGGCAAACAGACCGCGACTTTATAGGTTACCTATCCAAGCGTAAGGGTGAGTTTCCGCTCTTTCTAGATTGGGCGCACGCTGCTGGGAAGTCCTACCTGATTTCGATCTTGGGGAATGAATTTTCCAAATCTATCGAGAAGCAGACCGACGATGAACTCGCGGCCATGAGCCACCAAGTATTGCACAAATTCTATCCCAAGGCACCGTTGCCCTCCAAAGTGCTTTTTTCGAGATGGGGTTCGGAAAAATTCAGCAAAGGTGCATTTTCCTATCTGCCTGTGGGCGTGGAACTCGTGAACCGCGACTACCTCGCCCAGCCCGAGAAGCGCGTCTATTTTGCAGGGGAGCATGCGATCCGTGAGGGTGCAGGTACAGCACATGGAGCTTACATGTCTGGTTTGCGTGCTGCCAGTTGGATCATCGATCGCTGAGCCATCCAATTCATCTCAGTGCAAACTGCGCAAGGCTATTTGAATGAGGCGGCTTTCGAAAGGCGCGATCGTCTCAAAAATGCAGTTTGAAAATTTCCCTTTGCTGCTGCGTGCGGTAACGGCTTTGTTTCTATTCGGTAAAGCGCAATGTCATTCGGTTAAGAAATTTAGGACAAGTCCGGAGGATTTGAACGTGAGCAGCGGTAGATGAATTGCAAATCGGCGAAGCCAAACCCAGTGTCTGCGAACCCATCGAGGTGTCAATCCACCGCAGGCGGAGTTGAATGTTGACAGCTATTCATGTAGATTGCTAACATTCAACCCATTCTGGGTTGTTGACGCAGTGATTCCCCGTAGCCCCGGACTTCGTCCGAGGCTACTCACATTCAAGCCCTTCAGGCTTGCCAAGTATACCAATTTCAGGTTCAAAATCCTTAACTGTAATAACATTGGGGCAAAGCGGTCGCCTCAGGGAGGCCCCTCGATGGATTTTGGTTCTATGAAATCGCTTCCTCAAATGCGGAGACAATTCGTTTCCACCTTGCGCTTTCAACCCAAGTCTCTTATTCCCCGAATGCCTCTTTCAAATCTACACGCCTGATCTTTGCGTATTTGTTGATGTATTTGTCGGTATCCTCAAATGCTTGTTTCATCTTGACCTTGGAATCGGCAGTCACAAAAAAGTAAGCTGTGTCTTGCGCGAAATTCTCTGCTGGCAAGATCGTATGGATATGTTGCTTTGGATGCGCGCCCCTGAATACCCAAGTCGGCAGATAGGCAGCATCCTCGATCCATACCGAGTCTCGCGTCACGTTTTTGGCGATCTTCAAATCCAAAATCATACCTGCATCGCAGTAGCGCTGGTTTTGATTGCTGATGAAGTTGCCCATGGACCAAATCACAAACCCAGTGTCCAGGCGCGCATTGGCAGCGGTCTTGAAATACTCTACGGGTTGTATTACGTGTGGATGGGAACCCAAGATGAGGTCGGCGCCAGCATCGACCGCCGTGCGAAACATGATGCGTTGTGTATCACAAGGCTCATGCTGATACTCCAATCCCCAGTGAAAAAACACGGTCACCAAGTCAGGTTTCAAGGCTTTTGCAGCAGCGATGTCTCGTGCAATGAGCAAGGTGTCGGTCAGGTTGATGATCCAGGGCATGTCCTTGGGAATCGGAATGCCATTGGTGCCGTATGTGTAATTGAGGATGGCCATTTTGATGCCTTTGATATCGACGATGCGAATCGAGTCGCGGTCGGCAGGCGTGCGGTAGGTGCCCGTATGGTCAAAACCATATTTGTCAAAGACATCTAGGCTGGTAAATGCGCCCGAGGACCCACGGTCCAGGCTATGATTGTTGGCGGTCACTAGAAAGTCAAAACCTGCTTCTTTCACGGCGTCAAGGTAATCCTCTGGCGTGTTGAAGGTCGGATAACCGGTGTATTTGCGGCTCAGGCCCGCAAATACCGATTCCATATTGCCGATCGTGAAGTCTGCTCCCCGCAAATAGTCGGCGACTTGGGCATAACAACGCCTGAAGTCAAACGTGTCGGTGCCGACACGTGCATATTCAAACTGAGGTGCGTGGCACATAAGGTCACCGACTGCCCTGATGTCGATGTGGATGATGGAATCTGGGCGTGGCGTCGTATTCATCGCCGCAGGCGTGGCATCGGCAGCACCACAAGCATGCAACAGCAGCGCCAACAACAAGCAGAGTAGAGCACTCAATTTCCTCATGGTTCCTTTTTTCAACATCGTGGTGGTATTTTCAAATTCCAGCATGCGAAAATACCATTTTCTCAGCGCAGCCGGTAGTCAAACATTCCCATGGGCATTGCGGGATTGGCGTCGAGAAAGGTGTTTTGAATTTGCTTGAAAAACTGATCGATGAAGTAGATGCCTTCATCGGCCTTGCCACGCTGATCGAGATTGGCGTGCTTTTGCGCAAGGGCGCGCTCAAACCATTCCAGCGCCATAAACGGCTCGGGCTTGCCCGTGACCTTGCCCTCCCAATACATATTTCCCATGCGGATGATCGCTGGGACATAGTTCCTTTCCTCTGCTGCCCGTCTAAAGTAGGAGACGGCAATGCTGTCGTTATTGGCGACGCCGCTGGCCTTGAGCCTGGCTTCCGCGCAAAACATCAGCGCCTCTGGCAAGCCTTGTTTGGCGGCCATGTCGCCGTAGGAATAGGCTTTTTTGATATCATAATAGCTGTCGCTTACATTGCCGCGCCCCTTGCTCAGATGCACCTCTGCGAGGCGGTATTGTGCATCCACATTGCCTTTGTCGGCTGCTTTTTTCAGCAAGGCGATACCTTTGGCGTAGGTCGCCGTGGTGAATACATCGGTCATCAGTTCGGTACCGTACAGGAATTGTGCCTCCGTGAGTCCTTTGTCACATGCCTTTTTGATGTAGATTTTGGCCGAATCCTCATTCTTTTCCAGCCCTTTCCCAAAGCGGAATGCTTCACTCAAAGTGAGCATCGCCACTGAGTCGCCCGCCCAAGCTTTGTGCTGAATCGCAGGTACCTGCGCCCAACCAATGCTTGCTGTTGCAAAAAACAGTGTCACAACCAAAATGCCTTTTGAATACATGCTGCAAAGATATGACCTAGCTAGGCAAATTGTGTGCCCCTTCTACGAAAATCACTCCGCGCCAGGCATCAAACCCTCGTGCTTGAGCAGTTTGCGCGTGATTTCCTTGCGGTATTGTGCGTCTTCGTCCTCGATGATGTCCATATTCATTGCAAAAATGCGCCGTTCGGTGCCGCTGCGAATGAATCCTACGTACCAGCCGACCTGTCGCCCGCCGCGCCCGCCCCAGCCTGTCTTGGCGTAGAGTTTCCAACCCTGGCCTTCCTCTGCAACCATGATCCGGTGTACGTTTTCCTGCACAGCCTTGGGAAATGGCAGATCTAGCGCCTCCAAGGCAAATAAAAACTCGATTTGCTCGATGGCGGAAATTTTCAGGCTACCCGTGAGCCAGAAACTGTCGATCGCAGCGCCCATCGTGCGATTGCCATAGCCCACCTTTTCCAGCCAAAATTGCATGCGCTTTTCACCCACGCGACGTGCGATTTCCTGGTAATACCAGACGCACGAGTATTGGAAGGCGGTCTTCATGCTTTGATCCATGTCCCATTTTTCCCATCCCCGCACCACTTTGTCCCATGGAAGGACGACTGAGTCATTGGCCACTGCCTTTTCATGTAAACCCACGAGGGAATTGAAGATTTTAAACGTGGAAGCTGGCGAAAACGACGAGTCGGCCCGCGCCTTGTTGTGAAATTGCCAGTGGCCCGTGACGGGATCATAGAGCACAAATGTGCCCAAGATCCCGATTTGCGCAAATTCCTTTGCCCAAAAGGGATTGTCCACGCCCATCGGGGCCGATAGGCTCAGCCGCTGTCCTCGGCAACCGACCATCGCGACTGCCAGCAGGCACGTGGCCATGACGATGAGGCTATTTTTGAAAGATAGATATGAATTCACGCTGCAATTTAAGGCTACTGATTGGAAGGTATTGCAAGTAAGCCAAGGAATGTAGGGATAAATCTATCTGTGTTACCAGGTGTAAGTGACAGATGTGCGCACAACAGCGTTGCTGCGTGTCCCTGTCGAATTCGTCGGGAGCCAGACTCGCAAGTAGCCCAATTCCAGCTTCCATTTTTTGTGCCAGACCAAGCCTGCGCCACCATAGAGACGGTATTGGCTGAATACGCGGGCATTAGGAACCAAAAAAATTTCGTTGTTGGCGGTGGCGTATGGAATGGCGGAAAGCAGCGACAACTTTTCAAAGCTGTGATTCAATTGGAGCAGGTACCGTAGGCGCAATTGAAAATCAAAAGCCGAATGATTTGGGCGTTGAAGCCAGCGCTCCTCGGCACGGTAGATGTGGTTCAACTCAATTTTTTTGAAAGGCTGTCGCAGCAAGAGCTTCTGGTAGAGTCTGAATTCGGCGCGATCGGGAGCGTTGGCATCGGTATCGATGCTCTCAAACCAAGCGATGCCCGCAGTCGCATACCCTGCTTGCCAATGTAGGCCCGCACCCATGCGTGCCAATGCAGTCGTGGCGCGTGTGCCCAAGGCATCGCCTCGGTAACCTGCATCAGCTTCCCAAAAAAGATGATTTTTTGAACGATGCTGTGTATAGAACTGCAGCCAAAGTGTTGGTGTCGGCGTCTGGGAGAGGAGAGGTGCGGCGAGGTGGAGAAATCCCAAAAAGGAAAGGTAGCTCAGGAAGGTGCGTTTGGCATGCAATCGCCCTCCAAGAAGTGCATTCCAGCAATTGCGGATGGAAAGCAGTAGTGACTTTTGATCCATCATTTCTTGTAAATGCAAGGTCACAAGCATCCCCGACAACAAAAAAAGCCGCCGAGGCGACTTTTTGGGTGGAGAATATCGGAGTCGAACCGATGACCTCTTGCATGCCATGCAAGCGCTCTAGCCAGCTGAGCTAATCCCCCAATTGTGGACGACAAAGGTAAAACGTTTTTTTGATTGAAGGCAACATTGTGGAAAAAATATTTTCCTAGCGCCAATTGCCCCGCCAAGTTTTGCCTTTGAAGTGCCTTGTTGTCTTGGAATGCGCGCCAGTGACTACGAAGTTCACGCCAGCCACGATTCCCAGGGTGAGATTGTTGGCTTTCTTACGATCAGCTTGGAAAAACAGCGACCCATTGTTGATGACCCTTTTGTTTTCGAAATCAAAGATCCCATAGTCTCCACGGTGTTGTATCACCAAATGAAATCCTTTGGTCACCGCAAATTCGGCACCTAGGGACCACGCGACTGCAAAATCGTTGGGCTTCCAAAGCAAAGTCGTGGGTACACTCAGCGGAACGTTGAGTCCGTTCACTGTAACTGAGGCATCGCGCAAAATGCCAAATTGCGGGCCGATTTCCATCGTAAACATGGCTGGACCAGGATTGCTACTCATATGTATGAGGATCGGCACCTTGATATAGGTTGCGCGGCGGGAGGTCCTGCTTTCGGTTCCCAAGTCGTCCACCGTTGTGTAGTCTTGCCCTTGCGTCGAATAGATCGCAGCCACATGGAGGCCGATCGGCGGCACAAAGTTGTACCCCAGTTTGAACATGCCTGTCTGCCCCCAGGTGGTGCGGGTGGCAAATCCTTTGCCCGCTGGGTCAATGGATTCACTGTTGAGGATCTTGGTGTACTGCACACCACCAAAGAACCCGATATGGAGTCCAGTTTGCGCTGTGAGTTCAATGCAGCCAAGGACGCACAACATTAAGAATAGTACCTTTTTCATTCCGATTTACAATTCTGATTCCGCCTCAAGTTAATCAAAGCCTTCTCAATCCCAAAATCTTTCTACCTTCGCTACTATGGACAACAGAACGATCGTCCAGCGTTTGCTTGGATCATTTGCCCTTCTCGCCATGGCTTTGGGCTTGGGTGTGGTCGGCTATCATTTCATCGAGGGCTACAATTTCGTAGATGCCTTGTATATGACTGTGATCACCATGAGCACGGTCGGCTTTGGGGTTCTTGGGGGTGGTGATTTTAGCCCGGAAGGCAAGCTTTTTGCAGTCTTTTTGATTATTTTTACAATTGGTGTATTTACCTACGCCATCTCCACCATCACCTCATTCATGGTGGGTGGGGAGATTAGAAACCTTGTAAAAGGATACCGTGTGAACAAGGAAATCAATAGAATCAAGGATCATATCATTATCTGCGGCTTGGGACGCAATGGTCGGCAAGCAGCCATCGAGCTTGTTGCTGAGCACGTTCCCTTTGTAGTGATCGAGCATGACCAAGAGGTGATCGACCAATTCATTGTCGATTTTCCGCATGCGCTCGTCATCAAAGGCGATGCGACCGACGAGGATCTCTTGCGCAGAGCGGGTGTCGAGCATGCCAAAGGGGCTATTTCAGCATTGCCAGACGATGCTGCAAATGTATTCGTAACCTTGAGTATCAGGCAGGTGAGTAGCACTGTGCCGATCGTAGCCCGCGCGAGCAATGAGCGCACGATCAAAAAACTTCAAATTGCAGGTGCCAACAAGGTGATCCTCCCCAACGTGCTAGGTGGCAGGCAGATGGCTAAGGTTCTCACGAAGCCTGCTCTCATGGACTTTGTAGATCTCGTAACTGGGCAAGGCCAATTTCATCTGAACCTCGAAATGATCGAGTGCAACGGTGAGCACAAGCTCATCGGCAAGTCGCTCTCAGCGCTCAACATTCGGCAGCTCACTGGCGTACTTGTGTTGGGTATGCAGGACAATGCTGGCAATTTTCACATGAATCCAGATGTAAATCAACTCATTCGGGAAGGTGAAAAGCTCTTTGTGATCGGGACGGATGAGCAAGTCAAGCGGTTTTGGAAGGAGTTTCGGTAAATTTGAAGTGAGCGGTTGATCGCAAAAGCAAGTACAATTGCAGTTTTGCCCAAGGAGATTCAGTCAATGTCTATCAGCGGAAATAGCATTCAAGAATTAGCGCTAGCGACCGATCCAGAGGAGATTGCGCCGCCAAGGAAGCGCAGCTCAGTCATGCACTTTCGCAAAACCCGGATTCTCATCGCCACGCTGAGCTTGCGCAAAATCTGGAACTTTGGGCTGCTCTTTTGGTCATTTCAGTGGGCACGGATCCTGCGCAAACCGGTCCATTGGGGGAATCCCGCCAAGATCGGCGTCGAACCCACCACGAGTTGCAACCTGCGCTGTCCCGAATGTCCCTCGGGTCTGCGCTCATTTACACGTCCCACCGGCATGCTCGACCTGCCAGCGTTTCAAGCGATGGCCGATGCGCTGCACCGTGACCTCGTGTATATGCTCATGTATTTTCAGGGAGAACCCTATTTGAATCCCAAATTCTTGCCCATGGCAGCCTATGCCGCCAAGCGCAAGATCTATGTCGCCACGAGCACCAATGCCCACTACCTCACCGACCAAAATGCCCGCGCGACCGTAGAAAGCGGCATCCATGAGGTCGTTGTGTCCATCGATGGGGCTACCCAAGAGACCTATGAGCAATACAGGGTCGGCGGCAACTTGCAAAAGGTCAAAGAAGGGACGCGCAGACTCGTCGCTTGGCGCGATAAATTGCAGTCCCGCACGCCTTATATTATCCTGCAATTTCTCGTCACTGGTGCCAATGAACACGAGATTGCCCAGATTGAGGCCCTAGGGCAGGAGTTGGGCGTGGACAAGGTCGTGTTCAAGACGGCCCAAATCTATGATTATGAAGGTGGCAGTCCACTCATTCCCCAAAATGAGCGCTATGCCCGCTATCGCAAAGGCGACGATGGCAAGTATCGATTGAAAAATCAGCTCAAAAACCAATGCTGGAAGCTTTGGATGGGGGCCGAGATCACTTGGGATGGACGCGTCTTGCCCTGCTGCTTTGACAAAGATGCCCAATATGAAATGGGGAAACTGCCAGAAAACGATTTCCAAACCATCTGGCGCGGGGAGGCTTACCGAAAATTCAGGGGCAATCTCGTGCGGTCCAGGGGTAGCATCGACATTTGCACCAACTGCTCTGAAGGGACAGAGATCTGGGCCTGACCAGCGGTGATAAAATCAACCTAGGTTCAAGAAGACGAAGTGGATGCTCGACCATTTGATTCGTCAACGTAAATCATCTCACTTCGTTCGATCATTTGCGCCTCGCCACTACGTCTTGGCACGATATTTGTTTCATTTTTTGAAATATACTCTCTTCGGAGACAATTTCATCTACCGTCACTGTCGCTTCAAGGCGTCGCCATGCTATTGATCAGAAACAGGTTGCGGTAATTGTCGTGCGATAAATCAAGGGCTGCCACGGGGAATGGCAGTCGTGCCTTTTGTTGCCGGAACTCCGCGCTGGGCGGGTCTTTTGTGTCACCCTTTTAATGCAATCAAGATGAACCCAACAAGTATTTTTGTGCGCTTTGCGCTGGGGCTTTTGCTCCTGATCGGCCATGTCTGGTCTCAAAAGATAAATACTGGACATCAGGCTGAGCATTCGGGAAAATCTGAAGTCAAAGGTGACGAAGGCTCTTCTGGGAAATCTTCGGTCCACGAAAATTCCAATTCCAATGCTTCCGAAAGCCGCCCCGAGAAGCACCCCATCTGGAACCATAGCGAAGAAAGTTCTTCTTCCCAACCGTCCCATTCGGGGGCATCAGAGTCCGTGCCGAGCTATTCCAGCCCTGCACCCACGCCGTCCTATGCTGAGCCAGCCCCCGCGAGTCACATACAGGTGCCTGCCTCCCAGGTAACGGCACCGTCGCAGTCCAGCGAGCGAGCCATGACTACTGGTCGCAGCGAGTTTGCGGCACGGCCAGTCGTGGGCGTTTCAACCAATGCTACCGTGGTCGATGAGAAGCCTGGGGCGGTCGATGAGCGTCTCCCGGGGATCCAACCGATGCCCTTGCCGATGCCTTTGGATCCGCCTGTCACCCGTGGCGAAGTCGATCCCCACGGCACGTTGTTTACAGGTGACGATGATTCCTTACCGCGTCCAGTGGTCCATATTGGTGGTCTCGGCAATACGTCTGCACGCCCCGACTACCAGGTGATTGAGCCTGCGGGGCCATCGGCACCTGGTCTGCCACCCAAGCCGTTTCCATCTAGCCCGCGTCCAAGGCCCGCGCCGGGTCCTGGCACGCCGTCGCAAGGTGGCGGCACGATGCTGGGCGGGAGCGATCCTGATCTATTTGATCTTTCAGGGATCGGATTTGTCATGCCTACCCAAGGCGGCTCCATGAACTACATGGCACCTGAATTGCGTTGTATTTATGATGCTTCAGATGCCTTGGTCAATCTCTATCGTGATGCCAATTGGTGTCAAGACGGCTTTGAACGGCAGTATGGGCAGCACTTGATCAATTATTATGATTGCTACAGCCATCTCGCGACAGACCTTTCGGAGTCATGGATGTGGCCTAGTTATCTTGTCTTTGTCGATGAGCGCAATTTCTGGGCTGAAGAATGTGCGGTCAATGATCCTGAACTCAAGCGGCTGCGGGATCTGCTGCGTGCAAAGGCGACCTACGTCCCTTTTCTGATGGTGGAGGTCGATGCTAAAAAGCGCGAAGACTGGGTTTATGTCGATACGGCTTTTGCAGCCCCGATGGGCGGCAAAAATTATTATGCAACGATGCAGGAATTTGATCCCAGCACCGTCTTAAATGTCTTGACGATGGGTGTGCGTAGGTATCCTGAAATCTTGAACTGGCCGAGCTATGCACGTGTGCAGGGGCTTTTTTCAGAATATTTTCGTGCAGATATCACAGCTTTGTTGCGCTCCAAGGCCCGCCAAGATTTTGGAGCGGCGATCACGCAGCAAGATGCCGAACCCAAAATCGCCTATCGACTCGCCGAAAATGCTGCCTGGATCTGTCTGGCAATCACGCGCATAGATACCCAAGATACCGATTTGCGGCGCCTCAAGCTCCAAATCAAAAGCTATCTGCGCCAAGACGAAGTCTCATGGGCGCAAAGTCCTTTGCACGACCTGCTTGAATGAGGTCTGCACCATCGTTTGCAGTCGGTAGCTTACGTGTTCGTTCTTTGTATCTGGGTGCGTCGTCATAGCAACGCACTCGCCGACTGGCGGGTTTCCCGCAATCGTGTTTGATAAGTAGGGTAGGGGATCGTGGTCTAGAACGCGGTCCTTTTACCATTTTCAAGCAGCACCTAGAAAATTTGGAGTTCATCGGCGATGTACTCCAATGGCAATGCTACGTGAAAAGGCATTTCCAGTGGGATTTTAGACTCCTACCTTCATTTTTTCCGCATTGTCTGCGACGCGCAGGGCCTCGATCAGGTCCCCGACTTCGCCATTCATGATGGCACCGAGGTTGTACAGGGTGAGATTGATGCGGTGGTCGGTGACCCGACCTTGCGGGTAATTGTATGTGCGGATCTTGGCGCTGCGGTCACCGGTGGAGACGTAGGTCTTGCGGAGTTTGGATTGCTCTTCCAATTTTTTCTGCAATTCGCGGTCATAGATGCGTGCGATCAAGATTTTCATGGCCTTTTCGCGGTTCTTGATCTGGGATTTTTCATCCTGATTTTGGACTTCAATCCCAGTGGGGATGTGAACCATACGCACTGCGGATTCGGTCTTGTTTACGTGCTGTCCACCCGCACCGCTCGCTCTGAAGACATCGACACGGATGTCGGCTGGGTTGATCTGGATATCGACTTCTTCCATCTCAGGCATGGCGGCCACCGTGGCTGCGCTTGTGTGGATGCGCCCCTGTGACTCGGTCGCGGGTACGCGTTGTACACGGTGCACGCCCGACTCAAATTTCATGATCCCGTAGGCATCTTCGCCAGAGATGGTCATCACGATTTTGCTAAATCCGCCTGCTTTGCCTTCCTCAAAATCGTTGAGTTCGACTTGCCAGCCTTTGTTGTCGGCATACCTGGAATACA
The DNA here is from genome assembly GCA_031415375.1 of Bacteroidota bacterium. Classification (GTDB taxonomy): domain Bacteria; phylum Bacteroidota; class Bacteroidia; order J057; family JADKCL01; genus JADKCL01. Next base: position 40,576 of record JANORP010000275.1, read on the forward strand.
TTCTGAACAAGTCGCCCGCAAAGATGCAGGCTTCATCACCGCCAGTTCCAGCTCTGATCTCCAAGATCACGTTGTTGCTGTCTTCGGGCTCGTTGGGGATCAACAACATTTTCAGGGCCTCTTCAGCCTCAATAAGTTGCGGTTCTAGGCTGTCAATTTCCTCTTTGGCCATCTCGCGCATCTCTGGATCTTTCTCGGTATTGAGTATTTCCCGTGCGCTGTCGAGGCTCTCATCGATGTATTTATAATGATGCCAAGATTTGACGATGCGGTTCAGGTCCTTGTATTCCTTGCTCAATGACTTGGTGCGCTTCATATCAGACAGCACTTCGGGCTTGGTAAGCTCGTCGGCGACCTCGTTGAATCGCGCTTCGATGGCGTCGAGTTGAGTAAACATGTCTCTACAATTAAGTATGATGGAGAGAAAATGAAAAATGAAGGCTGCGCATCGGTTTGATGGCTGATGCGGGATGTCTGAGGACGCTAATGGCGACGTTGGATTTTCATTCTCCTTAAGAGGCTATGCTTACTGCTGCGATAGCGGATACAAATCTACGCGATTTTCCCATAAAAGGTAGATGAAATCCCGACTCCCAACGGCGTCAATGAGCTTGGGTGCATCTTGAAAACGAATGGTCTGACCTTTTTTGGAGAATGTATTGTACAAAAACATCGCATGATCGCCCAAGAAGAGCAGGTTCTCGTCGAATGTGCTCATCTTCTTCCACCTGAAATCGAGGGGGAAACTCAGACTGTATTGATAGGTGCCATAGAGGTCAAAAATGGTGAGTCGCTGATGGCTGCTATCGACGGCAAATACTTGGTTGGCAGGGCTCAAGACGATGTCAAAGGGGTCAGACAAGCTGCCAGCGCCATAGTCCAGGCCGCCAAATGCGCGCTCCAAATTGCCACTCGTGGTGAATTTGTAGATGCGAATGTCGTCTTGATTCAAGAAATACAATTCGCCAGAAGGGCCTACTGCAAAACTGATCGGCCAAAATGCCTCCAATTCTATCCCGGGCAGATCGGCTTGCAAGGTGAGAAAGTTGATGTCTTTGAGCACCTTGAGATTGGTATTCATCTGGACGAGCCGGCGATTCATCTGATCAAGCATAAATACGCTTTGCCGATTGGGCACGGTGATCTTATTGGGGAAGTTAAAACCTTCATCACCTAGCCCCTTGCCGCCAATGGTCTGCACGGAGTCATAGTCGGTCATGCGAAAGTACTTCGACAGGCGATGTCGTGACGTTTGGAGCAGGTAGAGATTTCCCTCCTGATCGACTTCGAGGTCAGTAATGCCCTTAGGAATGTTGGAAACACTCTGACTTGGCTTGCCAAACAGCGTGTCAGCTGCGGTCTGCGCCCGGGCGGTCGATAGGTTCAGCCACGCCATCCAACCCAAAACGATGCAAAACGGGACCGCTTTCATCCACCGATAGGTAGGTGAAATGGCTGATCCAGTCGCCAAGATTGATGTATTCTTTTCCGTTTTCAAGCGCATGGTATTTGGGCAAATGCCGATGACCGAATACAAAGTAGTCAATTTTGGGCGTTTCTTTTAACGTTTCGTGTGCAAAGACGAGTAGGTACTCATTTTCTCCATGGTCGATTGCATCGAGATGCCCAGTTTTTTTGCGACTCCTTTTGGAAAAATAGTCGGCAAGACCTATGCCAAAGTTGGGGTGCAGCCTATGAAAGGCCCATTGCGCTAGACGATTTCGAAAAATGCGCTTGAGCAATTTGTAACTGTGATCACCTGGTCCGAGGCCATCTCCATGAGCAATAAAATACTGTTTCCCATAGAGTGTGCGCTCGACAGGGTGATATTGGATGTCGGCACCAAATTGCTCGGTGAAGTATTGATGCATCCACATATCATGGTTCCCAACGAAATAGTGGATTTGCACACCCAAATCAGCGAGCTCAGCGAGCTTGCCCAGTATGCGCACATAGCCTTTTGGCACGGCCTTGTTGTATTCAAACCAAAAGTCAAAGACGTCGCCCAATAGGTAGAGCTCACAGGCATCGCCTTTGATCGTGTCGAGCCAACGCACAAAATGCTGCTCCCGCAATAGGCTGCGTGCGGCATCGGGCGCTCCGAGATGGAGGTCGCTGGCAAAGTATATTTTTGTCCTGAGCTGCAAATCGGCGTAAATATAGCGGTTTTGATGCAGCAAAGTAGCGCCATCCAGCGATCGGGCTGCAAGGTTTTTGCGGCGCAAAATTCTTGTGTGCAGGATCTGAAAACGAAACAGCCTGCGTGGGCTATCCCATGCAGGCTGTTTCTATCGGTCAAGCCAAAGGGCTTTGACCATCCCTATCCATCAATTCTCAGGTGCAGGCGGCAAGTCTGGAATCTGATTTTTGGGTGCTTCGTCAGTTGCAGGCGCAGTCACCTCGGTGGCAGGCTTCGCCAAGTCTGCGGCTGGCACTTTGGGAACAAGTCTAGTTTCTGACTCAGCTGGATCTGGAAATGGACGCGCTCCAATCAGGGTTGGCAAGTCATCCTTGAAGATCACTTCTTTTTCCAAGAGGGTCTTGGCGACAATCTCCAAGGCATCGCGGTGCTGGATGAGCAGTGCGCGGGTGCGCTCATAGGCACCTGCGATGAGTGCGCGTACTTCTTTATCGATCTGCGAGGCCATTTCCTCTGAGTAGGGTCTCTTGAACGAGAACTCGCCATCATGATCGACAAAGGAGACGTTCCCGATGGTGCTGTTCATACCATAGACGGTAACCATGGCATAGGCTTGTTGTGTGACACGCTCCAAGTCGTTTTGAGCGCCTGTGGTGATGCGACCAAAGGTCAATTCCTCTGCGACGCGACCGCCGAGGGCGACACACATCTGATCCATCATTTGCTCAGTGCTGTAGAGGTACTGCTCTTTGGGCAAATATTGGGCGTAGCCGAGGGCGGCGACACCGCGTGGCACGATGGTCACTTTTACGAGCGGGTA
>JANORP010000276.1:0-2256 GCA_031415375.1 Bacteroidota bacterium
ACGCGCACGACCTCATAGACGAGGTTGAGCACGAGCAATACCATCACAAGGCGCAAAGAGGTATAGACCACATTGCGCTCCACAGGGGTCTCGGGCACGTAGTCCAAAAAATATCTACCATAGACCGCTGCTATGAGCAGCAATGCCTTGATCAATATATAAGCCCATTTTTTCATTTCTATCATGCCACCTAGTCGCCCAAGTGGCTGCAAAAGTACGAGGTTTTGAATCGAAAATGATGTGTGAATCTGGCGCAATTCCCGATTTTAGAATCCCAATTGTCCCAGAACCAAATAACTTAGCGGATGATGAAGGAAAAACCCTACCTCCGCAGCATCTCACTCAACCGTCGCCTGATCCCCGACGACACGGTCTATCCCTTCAACATTCCCGCCTTGCAAAACCTGCAAGCAATGGAGTTTCACGAAGACGTGACCTTCATTGTCGGCGAAAATGGCTCCGGCAAATCCACCCTCATCGAGGCCATCGCGATGAAGATGGGCTTTGGCGCTGAGGGCGGCACCCGCAACGTGCGTTTCTCCACAGCCGAGACGACCTCGCAGCTTTGCAATTACATCGATGTCGTCAAGAGTTATCGGCAAGCCACCGACTACTACTTTTTGCGGGCCGAGAGTTTTTACAATGTCGCGAGCTATATGGAGGAGACCGGCTACCTCCATGGCTATGGCGGCAAGAGCTTACATCAGCAGAGCCATGGCGAGAGCTTTATGGCGACCATTACAAACAAGTTGCAAGGCCACGGCCTCTACATCTTTGACGAGCCCGAGGCCGCCCTCTCCCCTACCCGGCAACTCAGCGCCCTCGTCGCGATTCACGAATTGGTGCAGCAGCATTCGCAGTTCATCATCGCCACGCACTCACCGATTTTATTGGCTTATCCACGTGCGAAAATCCTGCAACTGAGTGAGGACGGAATTGTGGAGGTGAAGTATGAGGACACGGAGCATTACAAGGTCACGAAGTCTTTTTTGGACAATCCTGTGCGGATGGTCTCGATGTTGCTCGGGGACATCGGCTAAGCAATCGCCTTCCCTTACAACTTCTTCAAGCTCCGCTGCTGAATCTCGTGAACGACATTCACATACTCGGGTAGCAGGGTATTGCTCGGCCGCCAAGCGACGCCTAACTTCATGAGGTCATATTCCTCGGCGATGGCTGCACCGCTGCCATCTGCACGTTGCTCTAGAAAGAGGATCCTATCGGCGACTTGCACGGCGACGTGGATGTCGTGCGTGATCACGATGACCACTTGATCGGTGTGAATGTTGGAAACTTGCTGAATGAGACGCACAGCTTGCATCTTGGATTTGTAATCCAAACCGCTGAAGGGCTCATCAAAAATGATGACCGAGGGCTGCCGCAGGATCTGCCGTGCGATGGCCACCCGCTGTCGCTGCCCGCCCGACAACTGTCCAGGATACTTATTCCCTTGCGCCTCGACGCCAAAATCCTTCAGGATTTGCTTGACGGCTCCCGCCTGCTGCTCTTTCGGTATTTTGCCCAGACTCGCAGCAAAAAGTAAGTTTTTTTGGACAGTGAGGTGATCAAACAATGTAGAAGCCTGATCGACGACGCCCACCATGCCTTGCCGCACAGGCACAAGCTTGTCTGAACCCAGACTTTCCAATATCTGAATCAAGCCGGCTTGCGGCGTCAAAATGCCTGACAATAGTCCTAGCAATGTGGATTTCCCTGAGCCAGATTCACCCACGACTACAATCAATTCCCCTTCAGGCGTGGTCTTGTGCGGCCGCTGAATGTCATGGATCACAAAGGACAAATCGCTTAGAATATTGGACTTGTCTTTCCCGTATGAAAAGGTAAGTCCTGCAACCGACAGTACAGGTCGGCCAACCGAATATTCAAATTCATTCATTGTACACCGCCTTCTTTTTTGATGAATGCAAATGGAAAGGCCCAGCGAATCAGGTAAAACGAAAGTGCATCGATCGCTATCCCCACCAGCAAGATGGAGAGTTGCAAGGCGAAAATCTCATCGTAACCATGCCCGTTTTTGTGGAGATCGTCGAGCAACACACCCACGCCGCCGCCCTCGCGCACACGCAGCTCCACAAACGTGAGCATCATAAAGGCCATCGCAAGATTTTGCCGAATCACATCCGCAATATCCCCTGCCTTTTCGCGCACTTGGATGTGCCATACCTGCTGTATTGGTGAGAGCCCTAGGGTTTTGGCAGCATCGAGGCGCAATTTTTCCACCGAGACCACCACCGA
>JANORP010000277.1:0-2015 GCA_031415375.1 Bacteroidota bacterium
GGCCGCGGCATTGTCACGAGGATCGGCTCTAGCGCTATCCCCGACTGGCACAACGTCTCGGTCCGCGACCGCTCCCTCCATACATGCGAACGGGCGATGCCTTGGCATCGCCCGCTGGTGGACTGGCAATCGTCACTCAGCGCGGGTCATGCCCGCGCCACGATCACTTGCCGCCGCGCAGTTCCTTGACGAGGTCGCTCTCCTCGTAGACCTTCGCCAACGCTTCCAGCATGCCGGCCGTGTGCACGCCGACGCAGCGGTTGACGCGCTCGTCGAACCAGTAGTTGCCCGGCAGCGACTCGATGTTCCCGTCGAACACCAGACCGACGACCTTCGCCTCGCGGTCGAGAATCGGGCTGCCCGAGTTGCCGCCGATGATGTCGGCGGTGCAGACGAAGTTGTACGGCGTGTCGAGGTTCAGCTTGGCCTTCTTGTCGGTCCACTGCTTCGGCAGGTCGTACGGCGCCTTGTTGTCGAAGCCCTGATTGCGCTCGAACAGGCCGTTCAGCGTCGTCTTCTGCTGCACCATCGTGGTGCCGGCCTCGTAGCCCTTCACGGTGCCGTAGGAGAGGCGCAGCGTGAACGTCGCATCGGGGTAGTTCGACGCGCCATAGGTGTCGAAGCGGGCCTGGTTGATCGTCTTCTTGGCGTCGGCGCAAACGGTCTCGCTCACTTCGGCGACCGCCGGCATCAGCGCCTGCAGGTTGACCCGCTTGCTGTGCTTCTCACGCAGCTTCGCCATCTCGCCAGCGATGAACTCGAAGGCCGCCTTGACCTCGGGCTTGCCGGACTTGGTCATCAGCTCTTCGTCGCGCGCCTGCATCTTGCCCATCATCTCCTTGTCGAGCAGGCCGGTGAGGTGACCCTCGTAGGCCTTCAGGCTGTTCGATGCGCCGAAGTACTGGTCGCGCAGCTCGAACGCCTTCTTCGGATCCTTGTCCATCGCCTTCTTCATCGACGCGACGCGGCCCTTCAGCAGCCGCACGATCGCCGGCACCGGCAGGTCGCGCTGGAACTCCATCTCGGCGTGCGTCAGCGAGCGCTCGGTGCCGCCTGGGTGGCCCGACACGAAGATCAGTTCATCCGTCTGCGCACCGTCCGGGTCGAACGGGAAGAAGAACTTCGACGAGTCGATCGGCTTGTCGTTCTCGTAGACGCGGAAGAACGCGCAATCGAGGCAGTAGCGCGGGTAGGTGAAGTTGTCGTAGTCGCCGCCGTAGAACGCGACCTGCTTCTCCGGCGCGAACACCAGCCGCACGTCGTCATAGACGTGGTAGACGTGGATGCGGAACTGGTTGCCGTCGTAGAGCGGCACCAGGTCGGCGACGATGTGCTTCTCCTTGTCGGAGAGTGCGCCGGTCATCGCCTCGACCTTCTCACGCCAGCCATTGCCCTCGGGAGTCTTGTCCTCGGCCTTGAAAGCCAGGACTTCCTTGGTGACGTCCTTGATCTCGATCAGCTGGCGCAGCGTCAGGTCCTTGCCCGGCACTTCCTTGCCGAACAGCTTCGCACTGAAGCCGGGTTCGACCCAGTCGCGCTCCGGCGTCGACACCGCCTGGATCGTCTGCAGCGCGACGTGGTGGTTGGTCATCACCAGGCCATTGCCCGATACGAACGAACCCGAACCGCCGGTGTCGAAGCGCACGCTGCCGAGGCGCACGTGGTCGAGCCACTCCTTGGTCGGCTCGAAGTTGAACTTCTCCTTCAACACCTGCAGCGGAAGACCATCGAATGGCCACATGCCCTCGTCAGGGCGGGCCATCGAGGTCGGGAACGTGGCGCGGAGCGCGAGCAGGGCTACGGCGAACGGGATAAACGGAGTCGATTGCATCAGATCCTCGGAGATTCAGCGCCGGGAAGGGCGCGCGGGGCGGCGGATGATAGAGACCGCCAAGCCAGGAACCATGGTCTCTACGGGTCGCCCGCCGGAACTGCGAACGGCGAATCACCGCGGCCCCCGCCAGCTGGGATCCGGTCTGGGAGGGTGGCTCGGCGTACGCGGGCAAGGTCAGCGT
>JANORP010000278.1:0-15852 GCA_031415375.1 Bacteroidota bacterium
CATGCCCAATGCCTTCGCTGGATGGATGTGGCAAGAGAAAAAAATGTGGCACAGCAGCCAGCAACAGTACCGGCAGGAACAGTGCCAGGCCCATGAAATCTCGGTTGTGCAAGGCCCGCCAAGCCCAAAGCCCACAAGGGATGGCAAGGAGCAAAGCGAGCGGATACCGCGTCCAGATACTCAAGCCCGCGAGCAGCGCCGCCAACAGCAGATGCCGCCGCTGACCAGATTGCAAATAACGCTCGCCCTGCCAGAGTGCCCAAGTCATCCACCCGAGCCCCAGCGAATCAGACATGATAGAGAGGCCGCTGCGCATGAGAAACGGAGCCAAGCCGATGCACAGGAATGCAGCAGGCGCAAGGTAGCGCGCAGTCGGCTGAGCGGCTTGCAGCAGCTTGATCGTCATGGCCAGCATCAAGGCGCTGCCGACGATCGACAAGCATTGCATCCAGGCCCCAGGATCTCCCCACAACCACAAAGCCCCGAGCAAGGGGTAAATCCGAGGCCAAATAAAGGGTTCCAAAGGTGTGCCCTCCCGCCAATAGGCTTGGATCGACAAGGCATAATTGTAATAGGCATACGCGTCTTGCCCATACAAACCGTCGTAGCCTGAAACGATCCTCACCAGCAAAAAAAGCAACATCAGCAAGCCCGACCATAGCCATGGGGACTGCCAAACTGTTTTTTGAGACGCGGAGATCGCATTCATGCAAGCAATTTAGGCGTAAAATCGATGAACCCGACAATACATCGAGGGCCCGAACAAGCTGATCGAGACGGCATGAATTTTGCAACTGCCAGCGCAATTCATAAATTCGTTGAAAATTATCCCAGATACGCATGAAAAAAGTAGTCTTCTTCGCTTTGTTTGCTTTCGTCTGCCTCAGCATGGCATTTGCACAGACCGCCAAAATGGAAGTTTTTGAGCTAGGCGCGGCAGCCGACGTCATCGTCACCGGCAAGATCAAGATGCTGGACACCAAAGCCTATACCTTGGAAATCGACAAGGTTGTTGCAGGGGACTACACAGCTGCAACGATCGTCGTGCAGCGCTTTCACAATACCAAGACGGCCAAGCGTTGGGGAAAATATGTGCTGGCAGAATCGATGATGGTTTGGCTCAAGCGCGAAGGAGACGTGTACATGATCGTGGGCGAGAATGGCGAAGGTGAGAAAATGCTATTTGGCGGCGACGTCTATCTCGATAGCCGCGGTGGTGCACTCAAAAATACATTTGGCAATCATGCCCCGTATCCTGGTTCAGCGATCTATGCCGAAAAGGTGAACGCCGAGCAATTTGTCGCCGCTGTCAAAGACACCAAAGCTTGTTTCAGCCTCGACATCGAGGAGAAAAAGAGCCCTGAAGGGGCTGTGATGTACAAGCGATTTGCGGTCAAGAAGCTAGAAGACAAGCAATACGACGACATTCGTGGGCGCGGATGGATGCAGGACAACATCATCGCCAATGGCGAAAAACACATCCGTTAATCAACCAAAATACGGTCTGAGCCGTCGAATGCGGGTGCTTGGATCGACAGGACTTTAAGTGTCCCTCGTTTCACCGACACGGCATGTGAGGTGCCTTGGGGAATGAAGATCAGGTCGCCTTTGTGTACGGTCATCAGCTCGTCGCCGAGCCGCATCTCGGCCTTGCCAGCGAGGATGCAAACCGTTTCACTATGGGTAGCGTGCTTGTGCAGGGGGACGCTTTGTTTGATCCAAATCACAAATCCCGTCGCCTCGGCATCGCCAAAGAGCCTCTGCACATGCACATTGTCAAATATTTGATTGGGCTGCAAGTCCCTTGGAGCCTTGTAAAAGGGCATTTGCGCTACCAAACTGAGGGAAATGAAAAATCCCGCTACACCAACGAATAGAATCCTGTATCTCATCTTGTCGTTTTTCCCAAAAATAAGGAAATTGCCCATGCATGAAGACGATCTCACATTGGCTGGAAGGGCACCTTCTGAGCTGCCCGGTCAAGGCAGCTGCGGGCATCGATTGTCCAGGCTGCGGCTTCCAACGGGCATTGCTCGCGCTCTTGCGCGGTGAATTAGAGGCTTGTTGGCACTACTACCCGCCCTTGATCCCGTTTCTGTGCACGATGGTATTGCTCGTGATCGCAGTGCGCAGCAGGTTGCGCTACCGCATGCCCGCCTTGGCGGTCGGCGTCGCGACCACAAGCATCTTCATCGTCGTCAATTATGCAGTCAAAATGTTTTAATCACGCGTGTTCATTCAAATACAGCAGCTATCATGGCAGAAGATCCAACATCAGAGTCCCCATTTGAAGACCCATTTGAAAACCAAGTCGTCAAAGACCCATTTGTAGAGGAGCATTTCGGTAGCCAGTCTCGCGGAAACTACGGTGGCAACCACGGTGGAAACTACGGCGGCAATGCTGGCAATCAGCCCGGTGCTGCATGGTCAGAGACATTGCCCGACTCGACTGCCGTCCTCGTATTGGGCATCTTGGCCATCATCGGCTCATTTTGCTATGGCATCGTCGGCCTGATCCTCGGCATCATCGGTGTAGCCATTGCTGGGCGACCAGAGAAATTGTATCGCCAAAACCCCACCAAATATTCGCAATCGTCCTATGGCAACCTCAAAGCAGGCCGCGTCTGCGCCATCGTTGGGATCTGTCTTTCAGCGGTGTTCATAGTGTCCTTGTTTGGCTTTTTGGCCTTTGCAATGCGTTTTTGATCGCCTGAATCCCTTCGTGGGGGGCGTTACATCGGGTATCCTATGCCGCAAGGTGTTGGAGGACGGGGCGCAATCGATACCAAAAAGTCCGATCTGAAATCGGACTTTTTGGGGATACCGAGGGAGCCGATCAAACCATCGTCTGCCTGCGGCCATGTGCGTAAACTAAACGTTCAGCACCACCCCCAACAACCTTACAGTCCGAGGCCTCCGGCCGAAGGACGCCCGACCATTTGCCTCTGACAAACCGAAATCGACCGCCGAAGGACCATCGATCCCAACGCGTCGGGACCTCTGGCAAACGGAACTAGACTCGCCAGCCGCCCCGACGCTTCGCATGTGCATCAACTAAAGTTCAGCACCTCCAACAACCGCAGAGTCCGAGGCCTCCGGCCGAAGGACGCCCGACCATTTGCCTCCGGCAAACCGAAAACGACGCGTCAGCACCCCCAAAAAAGCCGCCTTTTACAGCAGCTTTCCTAGTGTAGCGAAGGAGGGAATCGAACCCTCGACCTCAGGGTTATGAATCCTGTGCTCTAACCATCTGAGCTACCTCGCCTTGTAGCTTGCAGGGAACAATACGTACACCTGCATTGAAAATGGAGTGCAAATATAAGGCGTCCTTTTCAAAATTCAAAGCAATTTGCAAAAATGTAGGTCATTGATACCACACACAGTATTTCCCAACGAAAATCGCTTGATTTCCATTGTATTGTTGCCTATTTTGTACCCAAATTGCTGATATCAATCAATCAGCGACTGAAGTTTTCTTTTTGCCAATTGTTTTTTATGAGAAGATCGATATACTTCCAACGTATTTCCTTGCTGTTTGGTTTGCTTTTCCTGTCGTGCCCAGATATGGGAGTTGCACAGTGCATCAACTGGCAATCTGGCCCCACGAGTTGCGCGCGCAGCAATTTTTACCGCGGTGAAATTTTGCCTAGCGGCGGAACCTCCCCGATTACCGTGAGCCCCTACAGCCCAGGAGAGTATTTCAGAATGCCCGTCTTGGCTGGCGGCTGCTACTCCGTGAGTACCTGTGGAGCGCCTTTTGATACCCACATCAATTGTTTCACGATTTCAGATCAGACCAATGCCTTTGCTTATGACGATGACAACGGGCCCCTCTGCGGTGGTCTGGCAGCATCGGTGACCATGGTTCCCAATTTTACCAACTACGCCCACGTCGATGTGCGGCAATATTTTTGCCAGCCTGGTGGCACCTCCTCCATCACGATCACGGTGCAACAAAACAACAACCTCAGCATTACCTCCTCCACAGCGAGCATGTGTCAAGGACAAACCAGGTTGCTGTCTGCAGTACCTGCCCCCGTGACGGGAGCGCTCCCTGGCTCTGGTAGTGCAGGGACATTCACAGGCACGGGTGTCTCCGGTGCCTTGTTTACAGCTCCCATACCAGGCGCCTCAAATCAGCCTTATACTCTCGGATACACTTTTGGATATGTGAGTACGACACAAGCCATCACCGTTTATCACACCCCTACAACCGCCAATGCTGGAGCTGACCAGACCATTTGTGCGACATCTGCCACCTTACAAGGCAATGCGGTCCTATTTGGCGCAGGTCAATGGACGACTTCCAGCTCCGTGGTCACCATCACCTCGCCCACTTCGCCCACCACCTCGATCACTGGGCTCACGCCAGGCAGCACGACAGTTTTGCGATGGACTATTTCCAACGGTCCCTGCACCCCATCTTTGGACTCCGTCGTGATCACTACCACACAGCTGCCTACCCCTGCCAATGCAGGTCCTGACCAATCTGTATGCGCAGATTCCATCTTCTTGGCTGGCAATTCCCCTGCGGTTGGGTTGGGTTCCTGGTCGGTGATCACAGGCACGGGCATCGTCCAAAACTTGGCCAACCCCTTCAGCATGTTTAGCAACCTCACCATCGGCAACAATGCCGTTGTCTGGTCGATCAGCAATGGCGTGTGCCCTACACGCCGTGACACTGTCTATATCCAGCGCGATGCACAGGCACCACAGCCCTATGCTGGACCCGACAAATTGATTTGCGGTAGCGATGCGACACTTTCAGGCAATATTCCTGCAGTTGGCTCGGGATTGTGGAATATGGTAAGCGGATCAGGCGTCATAGGCACACCGGGATCGCCCAATTCGCCCCTCACGGCAGTGAATATCGGATCGACCGTACTTACCTGGAGCATCACCAATGGTACTTGCCCTCCGAAGTATGACACCCTCGTCGTCACACGCAACGCCCTCCCGCAAGCGCCTACCGTCACTGGCAACCAAACAGTCTGCTTTGGGTCGAGTGTGACCCTCACCGCCAATACGATTGCGCCCAACCCGACCATCATCTGGTGGGACTCCAGCGCTGGCGGCAATGCAATTGCCGCAGGGCCCACATTCACCACGCCTCCCTTAACTGGTAACATCACCGTCTTTGCCGAAGTCACAGACGGCAATACCTTCTGCTCCAGCACGCGCACACAATACAATTTGACGGTCGTGCCACTGCCAACCATTTCCTTGGGTCCCAATCAGACTTTCTGCTCCTCTGATTCGGTATGTCTTGATGCTGGCCCAGGCATGACTTCTTATCAATGGAATACTGGGGCGACCTCAAGGGTATTGTGTACCAATACCTCTGGCACATATTGGGTTGAGATTGTCAATGCAAACGGCTGCCATGCCTATGACACAATTACGATCATAGCCACGCAAGTGCCCAACAGCAACCTCGGTCCTGACTTCACGCTATGCACTGGCAATCAAAACAACATCGGCATTGCGATACCTGCAACTGGAAGCAGCTACATCTGGAACACCGGTGCAACGACCGGCGACCTCACAGTGACCACAGGCGGCACCTATTCCCTCACGGTCACCGATATCAACGGTTGCTCAAGCTCCGATGTCATCACGATTACCCAGGCCAACGTGCCTATCGCTGCCTTCACGATCGATGACAACCTTTGCCCCAACGTCAACTTTACCGACCAATCTACGGACTCGGATACTTGGGTTTGGAGCTTTGGCACAGGTGCTACCTCGGGCATACAGAACCCAGCGTTCAACTACCAGTCCGTTGGCAACGGCACCTATATGGTGACGCTGATCGCCTCAGGCCAATGCGGTTCAGATACCCTACAGCAATCTGTGCTTATCGATTGTGTCGTCGCTGTTTCCTTGCCCGATAACCTTTCGATCACGGTATTTCCGAATCCAAATGATGGTATTTTCAAAATCCATTTTGAAGGATTGGATCAACTCTGCGAGCTCGAAATTCACAATGAACTCGGCCAAATGGTCTATGCCAAGCACATTGAAGCCTGTGGCGGTGTATGTGAAGAGATCATCGACATCCATCATGCAGCTGCGGGCATCTATTTCGCAACAATGAAAATCGGCAGCGCTAGCCTCACCAAGCGGGTTATTATCCGCTAAGGAACTACCTGCTGAAATCGCAAAAAGCGGAGCCTGGTCATCAAGGCTCCGCTTTTTTTGTGGGATGAATTCTTTTGTCCTTTCGAATGCCCATGCCGCTGAAACGTATGCAGCCCAAAGATGAAGTTGATCCAGAACTGAGGCTAATTTACAGCGCAATCCCCTTGGAGAGGGCCTGCTGATAATAATAGGCCGCTTTGTCGGCATCGCCAGCGATTTGATAGCGGCCGATGAGTTTGCGCCACCATACCGGATTTTCAGGTTCCATTTCCAGCAACTTCAAGATAGGTGGAAAAGCCCCTGTGGTGTCTCCCATATCGAAATAGGTATCGCTCAGCACATCATAATAAAAAGGATAAAAAGCATTGCGGGCCAATGCTGCCTCTAGGGTCATCAGTGCATTCTCATATTGGCCGCCGCGCTCATAGGCACGGGCGAGAAATTCCCAGGTGTCGTCTGCATCAGGCTTCAGCTGTCGGGCTTGAAAGAGCGCAACGGCCGCATCATCATATTTCCCGAGGGCATAAAGCGCCATCCCCTTGCCATGCCAAATGTCGGCTTGCACAGGATAATACTTCAGGGCACTGTCCATCAGCGCGGCGTGGGCGGCATAGTCTTGCCAGTTTTGGTATTGCTGACCGAGCCGCACGAAAGCATAGTAAGATTGTGGCGTAATCTCGATCGCGCGGCGATAGTGCTTGATGATTTCCGCCTTGGATTTTGCAGGATCCTTGGCTTTCGAATACCCCTTCACCAGCTCACTCGCATAATAATAGTGCGCCCGGGCACAGTTTTCAAGAAGTGGTAAGTCATGTGAAAACAGGCTCAGATTGTTTTTCCAGACGCGGTTCCGCACGACCGTCATCCCGGCAAGCACGACCGATAGCAGCAAAAACAGCCCTACCAAAGCCAACCTTCGGCTGCGCAGGGCCGGGGACAATTTTCCTGCAAGGTCACGCAATCCCAACAATGGATTTTGTGCGGCATCCAAGCCCAAGAGCTTGTAGGCGACTGCGACGACGACAATGCACAATCCCACCGAGGGAGAAAACAGGAAGCGATCTGCAATCGTATCAGCCAGCAAAAAACCTGGCAATTGCAGAAAGACAATGATTGTGAAGACAAAATACCAAAACCCAAAGGTGATCGCGCGTATGCGTTTCCAAAAGAGTAAGCTCAAGATGATGAAGAGGTTGTGAATCGTAAACAAAATGCCCAGATGCAGCCTGTCTTTGTACCAGGATTTGACGGGATACATATTGTAGCCTGAGAAATAGACCAAATCGACGGGATAAAAGAATTTCTCCAAATTCTTCCAAAACAAAAAACCACTGTTGCCAATGCGCGTCCAATTGCCTTGTTCAAATTGATCGGTCGCCAGGCAATTCCCCAGCGTTTGACTTTCCATATAACCGTTGGCGGCGACTTGTGAGGGCGATCCTGGCATTTTCCCTGTCAATCCAAGAAACACGATCCCGAGGAACAGAAGCAAAATAGGAAACTTGACCAAGGCGATTGCCTTGCGTTTCCAGCCGCCATCGCGCAAAAATACAATTGCCATGGGGATCACCGCCAGAAAAGTGAGCGCCCCCTCCTTGCACATCGCCGCCATGGTCAAAAACAAGGCCGAGAGCCCCAATTGAAGCCATTTCCCAGAATCAAAATGCTGCACAAAAAAATTGAGTGCCAGCAACGCAAACAGCAAGGCGAGGATCTCGTCACGGCTTTTGATATTGGCGACAGCCTCGACATGAATGGGATGCACAACGAACAACAAGGTGATGAAAAAGGCGAAGGCGACATGGTAGTTGGGAAACAAGCTCCGCAGGGTGCGAAACAATACGACAACCAACAAACTGAAAAACAGCACATTCATCAAATGCCCTGCCCGCGGATTCAAGCCAAACAAGCCGACATCGATCGACAAACTCGACATTGCAATCGGGCGATACCCGGTAAAGTCTTCAAAATTGCTGCGGGTGCGAAATACGAAATGATCGGGGATGCCTGCAAAACCTTTTTGCACGCGTGAATTGTACACGATCACGATGTCGTCATCCCAGACATATTGATGACCCAAAGTATTGGCATAGAGCAGGAAAGCGCAGACAAACAAGATCGCTGCCCAGAGAAACTCGGGGCGCTTACTCAACCATTGGTGCAATTTTTCCTTCATCGATTCTAGCTAATACCTATCTAAATCATCAATAGTCGAATTCAAACCAAGTGTCATGCGCGACATCGTAGCGCAGCACGGGTCGATAGTCGCTCAGGTGGCGATGCCATTTCCAGAGCAGGGGAATGTGGCGATGATAATATTTGCGGCTGCGGTTCACTGCACCTGTGCCCCAGCAGCTCGCTATTCCTTGCGTGTGCCAGGGTAGGCTCTGTGCCAATTCCAGATCGGCCATCTGTGGAAGGGCGATTTTGGACATCGCACAAAAGTGCGCCTCAATAGATGACGCTCCTTGAGCCGCCTTCATCCACAGTTCCCGCCGAAAGACCTGTGCCCCGGTCGGCAAATAAGCACGCATCTGCGCCGTCTCGGCTGCAGCAAATCGTGCAGAATCCCAGCGAAAGCGCGCAATCTCGCGTGAATCGGAATGCGTGCTTGCAGGATGGTTATTGGGGAGACCCGACAGCCAATCCAAGCCTGGGAATTGGTGAAAGATCTTTGCGACCTTGAGGAAAATGTGATCGTGGAAATAGCGCGCATCTTGCATGATCACCACCAATTGCCCCGTCGAGGCGGCCACCCCCTTTTGGATGCTTTCCCACTGCGAGCCGCTGTGGAAAATCATGCGTACGAGGCCTTGTGCGTGTGCCTCGACCACACCGGGTGGCACCATGTCCTCGTCCACGACGATGATCAGTTCCTTGCCAGGATAGGTCTGGGCCAATAGGTTTTGGATATAATAATCATGGTCGTCGTTGTAAAATCCCGCCGGGGCGACGATGGAGATCGACGGCATGCGCCGATCACTCAGGTGCAAGACCGCAGACTTGGCGGCGCCTGTATAATAATTGAATTCCAGTTCCATAGGATCTGGAACGCCCCATGCCGTGCTTGCAGGTACCAAGCGCAATGTGTCGCCTGCACTTTGCAAGTGCAGATTCAATTCCAGCGGAATGGCCGTTGCCGCAAAGCCCAACTTGGCCTCCCCTCCCCTGCGCCTTGTGAGCACCCACGGCCGATTCAAAAAAGCTTGGCTTTTGTGACCCAACAAATCCACCGCAAAATCATATTCCGACAAGCTTGGGCAAATTCGTTTAACATTCAACGCAAGCGGCTCAAAATGAATATCATACACCGCAAGTGAATCTACCATTCGCCCAAATGTCCATGCGCGTTTCCCCATCAACAAAGGCACTTGAAACAGTCCTTTGGTATTCGCATGCGCCCCAAAATCTTCAAAATTGGTGCTCAGGGAAAATCTCGGATAGGCAAAATATTTGCCCTGCACAAGCATATAGGCCGCCATCAATTTTTTCCAGCTTTGCGCCGACCATTGTTGCATGTAGTCGGGTAGCGTTGGCAAATCCTGGGAATGCACCGCCAACCAATCTGCAAATGCCCGCCATTGCGCGGCCGTGAAGGCGGCACCCCAACTGGAGGGCATTTGCAAAAACCAATTGTCGAGGCCGTCTTGCCAAGGCTGAAAGGGCTGGTGGCAACTCTCTGCAACGGCATAGTTGTAGAGCGACACACCTGTGATCGTCTCATCCTCAGCAAAATAGGCGATGGCTTGCACCGCATAATCATACATCCAAGGCGAAACAGCCAGATCATCCTCTAGCAATATTATCGCCCCATACCGTGCACTCAGGCCACCGCAATACAGGATATGCTGCCGCAAACCCAGCCGCGCGGGATGCTGCTCGACGACTTTCTCACCAAAGGGCCACACCAAGGCATCGGCCAATTGAAAGACATCGTCCCATTTACCAAAATGATCGATCGAAATATGCAGCGTGGTCTCGGCGGGATAATGCCCTTCCAACAGACAGTCGAGCAAGCGGCGCAAAGACTGCGGCCGATTCCAAGCGGCCACCACGATCGCGGGATGTGGGAGGCGCGCTACCATGCTCAAGCGGTGATGATATCGTAGGCAAAGAGCGCGCCATGCAAGGCACGCAATTCGGCAACCACAGGCGCGAGATCACGCACGCGCACTTTGCGCCCAGCCTGCGCAAGCCGCAATGCAAGCGCCAATTGCTGGCTTTCCTCCAAAATCGTCGTGCCAGGCTTGTAGGTTACTGTCTCAAATACAATCTCTTGATCTGGTCCATATTGCGCACAATACTGCGCAAACTGGAAATCGAGGTGGCGGCGGTTGACCTCATCGGTCGCCTCGCTGAGCAGCACTTGCATGCCGCTCAATTGCCCAAATTTGCCCAAGGCGCGGTTATCGCGGGGGAAACAAGGCCCGCCATAGCCAAAGCCATAACGCAAATACTTGTTTCCGATACGTTGATCGGCGCCGATGGCAGCAAGAATCTTGTCGGGTTCGGCCCCGACTTTGGCGGCCAAGTCACCGATGGAGTTGGCGAAAGAGATTTTGGTGGTGAGAAAACAATTGGTGGCGAGCTTGGCAATCTCGGCGCTGATGCGCGACATGCGGCAAAAGGTGGGCGTCTCGATGCACATGCGGCGATAGACAGCCTCGATGGCGTCGCCCGCTTCGACCGACGCCTCACCGATGAGCACCTGATCGGGAAATTGCTGATCGCGAACGATCGTGCCCTGCGCGATAAACTCGGGGTTGTAGCTGATGTGGTAATTGAGGGCTGCCATGTGCTCGGCAACTGTGTCGCAATAGCCGGGCATGGTTGTACACATGATCACCAAATGCTTGGCGACATCCGATTTGCCCATGGCTGCAAACCGTGCCAACAAGGCATCGACTTGCACATGGTCATAGCCGCCATCGGGCAGCGACGGCGTCGCCACCACGATAAAATAGAGCTGAATTTCGGGTGTCATGACCGCATTCCAATCGGTCGTCGCGACAAAGTTTTGGGATCCTGCGAGCAGGGCCTCCACTTGTGGCTCATGCGAACGTAGCGTTTTGGCATTCACTTGGGCCACGTAACTTGCATCTACATCAAGCCCAGTGACTTGATAGCCTACAAGTTCCAAATTGAGTGCAAAACAAAGCCCCAATTTCCCGATCCCAATGACTGCGATATGTTCTTCCTCTGTCGTTGCCATGTTCTAAAATACGATTTCTTCCAATTCCTCATCCGCAAAACCCCAATTTGCAGGATTGATATTGAGCTGCTTGTGGGTTTCCAGCAAATGATAAGTCACCTCTTGCAAGACCCCAAAGTCAATCCCGGGCCGCTCTTCCAAAAATTTCAGTTTCTCGATCGGTCCCATCGAACTCCAGCCCGTCGGGTGATCGATGTGGTAGGTGCAAGCCTCACTTGGGAATACAACTTGTTTGTATCCCAATGCCCGCGCGGCCACAATCCCCAGTGTATCAATATGGATGGAGTACAAATCCAATTCGGCATAGCCTTGAATATGGAGCCAAGCGTCGCGGTGCAGCATCGTGAAATCGCCGCAAGCATTGCGGTCGAGAAGGTAATACTCGGCCTCTCCCAGGGGTTGTTTGCTGCGGTGACGCTTGCCCATCTGATCGGTGATCCACCGCGAGATCGGCCCCAGTTCCTTGATGCCATGTGCCCGCACATCGACATATTGGAAGCGTGCATCCCAGCCGTTGACGCGGATTATGTGGCTTTGCGCATAAGCCATCTGCGCTTCAAAAGGTGTCGCCTCGTCGATCCCGTCGGGAATATCGACGCGGTTGGCGCGGTAAAATGCCTTGGGATCCAAGGTCTTCCGCGCCAATGTCTCAAACAAGGCATCCGAAAAGAGCAGATCGATATTGCTGCAGAGCACATATTCCCCCACTGCCCGACGGATGCCAACGTTTTTGGCGGTCATTTGAAACAAGGGGATTTCCTGCGCGCGCTTGTACCTGACGTGGATGCGCTCGGGCACCGTGATGTAGCGCAGACGCAAATAATCCTCAGGCGCAGGCTTCGGCAGCACCTCGTGCAGCCTAGGCTTGTCGGCTGGCGGATTCCACTCCACAAATATCAGCTCTATCGGCAGTTGAAAACGGTTGGCTTGATGGATCAATCCATTGACAAACAGGCGCATGCGTTTCATGATGTTGCCACCATGGCTGTCGTTGCGCGAGGTGACGACGATCGAGTAATAGGGCTGCGGATGCATTCTGCCTCTAAAATCGTAGATTTTTGGGGCATATCCAATTGTGGCTTGCATGAACCGATCCTTGCAGGATCGGTTCCATCTTTCATTGCTGCAATCTGGTCGTCCATTCGCCGGCCCTCCCCACAACTTGTACCCGTTCGACCGCCCTATCTACAAGCGCTGGACACGAAGTGATCCCCTACCCCAATTCCGCCAATATCCAGCGGTAAAGCCGTGCGGTGCCCTCGGCGAGGGAAAGTTGGGGTGACCAGCCGATCTTTTCCATCGCCAATGCATTGTCGCTGTTGCGGCCGCGCACGCCGACGGGGCCTGGGATATTTTTGATGGTCAGGGTCTTTCCAGCCATCTGGGCGATGAGCCGCGCATAGTCATTGATCGAGATCATTTCCTCTGAGCCGATATTGACTGGGCCGATGAAGTCACTGTGCATGAGGGCAAGCACGCCGTCGAGGCAATCGTCGATGTAGAGGAATGAGCGTGTCTGCAAGCCGTCGCCCCAGATTTCAATGGTCCCGGTGGATTCGGCGACCTTGCGGCACAGGGCTGCAGGCGCTTTTTCCTTGCCGCCACGCCACGGCCCCTCGGGGCCAAAGACGTTGTGAAAGCGGGCTAGCCGTATGTCGAGTCCGTGATTTTTGTGGAAGGCGATGTAGAGGCGCTCGGAAAAGAGTTTTTCCCAGCCATATTCACTGTCGGGTTCGGCGGGGTAGGCGCTGTCTTCAGCACATTTGGGATTGTCTGGATCGAGTTGGTTGTACTTGGGGTAAATGCAGGCCGAGGAGGAAAAAAACAACCTGCCGACCTTGCGCGCAAGCGCGATTTCAGCCGTGTGGAGGTTGATGAGCGCCGAGTTGTGCATCACTGCAGCATCATTGTCACCCGAAAAAAGATAACCGGCGCCGCCCATGTCGGCAGCCAGTTGGTACAACTCGTCGATGCCCGCGTCGATCACGCGGTCCACGACAGCGCGGTCGCGCAAGTCCCCGACGACAAAATCATCGGCTGCGGTCTCTGAAAATTCAGGGCGCTTCAGATCGACGCCGCGCACCCAATAGCCATCGTGCTTGAGTCGCCGCACCAAATGCGACCCAATAAATCCACCTGCGCCAAATACAACTGCCTTTTTCATAACTTTCACCGATGGACAATTTATGAATTTTGCGCAAAGTCCACTGCATTTTCCAAGAGCTTCCAGAGATTTTGATGGTAATGCCGCTGGGAAAACGCCTCGCATACCCGCTCGCGTGCACGCAATCCCATCGCTGCGGCCTCATTGGGATTGCTTGCAAGACGCAGCATCGCCGCCGCCAGTGCCTGGGGATCATTTTCTGGAACCAGCAATCCGTTGCTCCCGTCGGTGAGCACATCGGTGATCCCACCATGGCGCGTCGCGACGACTGCCCGAGCAGCAGCCCCTGCCTCCAAGATCACCAAGGGCGTTCCCTCAGAATCCCCATCTTGCGTGCGACAGGAAGGCAAAACCAATACATGGCTTGCCGTGAGCACCTGCGCTACCCTCTCGGGATCCAAAATCCCTTCAAAAACAATCGCATCTCCCAAACCCAATTCTGCCGCGAGGCGCTCGCAGGCCACCCTCAATTCCCCATCGCCCACCATGCGCAGCCGCACTTCGGGAACCAACCGCTGCACGATTGCAAAAGCACGAAGCACAAGATCGGGCGCTTTTTTGGGAACAAACCTGCCCACAAACAAAAATGTAAATGGCGCAGCTGGAAAATTCAATTCCGAAAATCGTGCTGGATTCACACCATATATATGTAGGCGCAATTTCTGAACTGTTGCACCGAGTAGTAGCAATTGCGCATGCATGTCTTGCGATACCACGACGATGGCTTGAGCCGCCTGAAACATCGCTGGATAGTGCAGCCCATGGCTACCCAAGATATCGGCTCGGTAGGCGTCATAGCCGTGAAAATGCACAACCAGCGGGATCTGGAGTTCCGCACAAATCGCGGCCATAGCCACGCCCGACGGACCGTAATGGGCTAGCACCACATCGGGACGTTGTTTCAGGAGCCAAGTACGCACATTGCGTTCCTGTTGTGCTCTTGCATCGGAGGGGTTTCTTTCCCAAAATTTCGCCTTGGAAATAGGAATCGGCGCGCCCGCTTCCAGCCGATCATGCGCGACATGCGTGGGCAAGTATTCGCCATACAAAAGCGATTTTTTGCAAGGAAAAAAGTCAAACGAATCGTGGATGAACGTTTCTGAATATTTGTCCCGATTGATGGCGACGACGGCAATATGTCGGAGGTGTGGCTTCATGACGGATTGAAAATCAAGGCCCACAGACGATTGCGCCATGGAGACAAGGCGCTTTTGAACAAGAGAATATGAAGCAGCGCCAGGCCCAGCATTCGCCAATCTTGCAGACAGGCGGCCATCAAAATCATGAGTGGCAGCCAGCCAATGTAGAAATCATCGAGGTAGCGGTACAGCCATCCACGCAGGTCGAGCGCATGATGTTGCTGTGGAAATTTCCACGCCAGATAGACAGGCCATGCCACTATGGGCAACCACGTCACAATGGTCAAAACGCCCAGCAACGACAGCCACGTGAGCAGTTCCATGGGTACGAGCACCTGCGCGAGCAGTCGCAAGGCCCGCTCCTCGCCCGCCTGCGTCACATACGTGCGCAAGCCTGAGCGACGATCGTTGTCGGCATCTTTGAGTTGATGCAGCAAGATATTGCGCAAGCCGAGGCAAAACTGCCAAGCAACAAGGCTGCTCAACAATAGCCAGGCATGAAGCCACGATTTGGATCCCAGTTCATAAAAGGTAATCGCTGCCAAAAAGGTAGGAATGGCATGCGCATAGAGCGCATCGGTTATCAACCCCAGCAATCCACGCTCCTTGAGCCTGATTGGCGGTAGAACATATAACACAAACAATAAAAATTCAGCGATCAAGCAACTGACAGACAATACATTCATCGGAAAATAAAGTACCCAAGGCAGGATCGAAAGTCCTAAAAACAACACCAAAATTCCCATGATCTGCCCCATCGATATTTCGAGGAGGAGATTGGCCTTGCCAGCCTTGCGGTCGGCATCGCGGTCACCGAGGTCATTGCTCAGATAGCCAAATCCCGCGATTCCAATGATCGTACAGACTGAAAACGCAAAGCCCACCCAACCCTCGACCCAACCAAAACCAGCATGCAGCATGACCAGGTAGGTCACTGCAATCAAGACGGGCACCTTGTAATTCCAAGGATTGCTGAGACGCAGCCGCCGCGTAAACAGGTCAAAAATGGCCTTGAGCATTTTCATCCCTAGCAATTTGCGCAGAATTTTTTGAATGCAGGCATATCGAGGGTAGGGCAAGCGCATTAAAATCGATGATAGACGATGTCAACGATGGCATTTGATAATAACAATTTGGGTAGGAATTTTGTCCGTAGTGGCCATCGAGACTAAGGATGCTACCCGTTCGTCGGGCCT